>NZ_DAOLAC010000021.1:0-60989 GCF_035325325.1 Phycicoccus sp.
CTACCCGTCGTCGCCTTGGTGAGCCGTTACCTCACCAACAAGCTGATAGGCCGCGAGTCCATCCCAGACCGAAAAACTTTCCAGACGGTAGAGATGCCTCTCCGTCTCGTATCCGGTATTAGCTCCGGTTTCCCGGGGTTATTCCAGAGTCTGGGGCAGGTTACTCACGTGTTACTCACCCGTTCGCCACTGATCACCTCGGAGCAAGCTCCGAGGGTCACCGTTCGACTTGCATGTGTTAAGCACGCCGCCAGCGTTCGTCCTGAGCCAGGATCAAACTCTCCGTTGATGTGTGACTCTCGGCAGAGCCGAGAAATCGTTACCCTTGGAGGGTTGTTTCACTGGCTGAGCACGAACAACCAGCTCTCGCTGTTGTTCGTTGTCAACCAAAGGATATTTCGTGCATCGGTCCGCGTCCCCGACCTGATGGCCGGTTCGGCATACGATGCGACGAGGTAATTGGCATCGATTTTTGACACGCTGTTGAGTTCTCAAGGTTCGGACGCGCACCAACGCTTCGCTCAGCGAGCTCGTCGTCGGGGCTACTCCGTGTGTTCTCCCAGTCACCTGGAAGCAACTGTTCAAACTTACCCGCGGTTCTGCTTGGGCGTCAAATCCGTGACCCGCTCTTGGAGCGGCCGGCTTCGATCGCGCTTGGATCTTCGCGGTGGTCCCACTCTAGCACCCTCTCGAGCGCTTCCTCCAACCGGCGGCTCCGGGCGCTGTGCGCGTCCGGGGCGAACCCTCGGGAGTGGGAGTCAGCTCGTGGGACCGGCCTGCTTGGTGCGGGGCTGTTCGGCCCTGCCGCTTGGTGTCCGTTCCTCCCTCTCGGGCTGACGTCGAGAACATTAGAGGACTCTCCGCGCAGAACACAAATCGGCTCCCCCGGTGCCGGGGGTCGCACCACCCCACACGACGAAACCCGCTGCCGGGCAGCGGGTTTCGTTCACGCGGGTGCTCGAACCGTCGGTCAGGCAGGCTCCACGAGCCCCGCGGCGAGGTTCTTCCGACCACGCCGGAGCACGACCACCCCGCCGTCGAGCACGTCCGCGGGGGTGAGGACGGCCTCCGCGTCGGAGACCTTCACGCCGTTGACGGAGGCCCCGCCCTCCCCCACGGTGCGGCGGGCGGCGTTGCGGGAGTCGGCGAGGCCGACCGCGACGAGCGCGTCGACGATGGACATCCCGGGGTGGACGGCGCCGCTCGGCAGCTCGGCGGCGGCGTCCCGCAGCGTCGGGCCGTCGAGGGCCCGCAGGTCGCCCTTCCCGAAGAGCGCCTCGCTCGCCGCCTGCGCCGCCGCCGTCGCCGGTGCCCCGTGGACGAGCGTCGTGACGTCCTCGGCGAGGACCCGCTGGGCCGCGCGCTTCCACGGCTCCTCGGCGACCTGCCGCTCCAGGTCCGCCACCTCGTCGGGCCCGCGGTCGGTGAAGACCTTGAGGAGTGTGACCACCGAGGCGTCCTCGACGTTGAGCCAGTACTGGTAGAAGGCGTACGGGCTCGTCATGTCGGCCGACAGCCAGATGGCGTTCCCCGCGCTCTTGCCGAACTTCTCCCCCGAGCTGTCGGTGAGCAGCGGTGTGGTCAGCAGGTGCACCGAGCGTCCCTCCGCGCGGTGGATGAGGTCGGCGCCGGCGACGAGGTTGCCCCACTGGTCGCTGCCGCCCGTCTGCAACGTGCAGCCGTACTGGCGGAAGAGCTCGAGGTAGTCGAGCCCCTGGAGCAGCTGGTAGCTGAACTCGGTGTACGAGATCCCCTCGTCGCTGTTCAGCCGGGCCGCGATGGCGTCCTTCTTGACCATCTGGTTGACCCGGAAGTGCTTGCCGACGTCGCGCAGGAAGTCGAGCGCCGACAGCCCCTCGGTCCAGTCGAGGTTGTTGACGAACACCGCCGGGTTCTCCCCGCCGGTCTCGAGGAACGGGCGCACCTGGTCCTCGATGCGGGCGACCCACTCGGCGGTCTGCTCCTTGGTCTTGAGCACCCGCTCCGAGGTCGGGCGCGGGTCCCCGATGAGTCCGGTGGAGCCGCCGACGAGGCAGATGACCCGGTGACCGGCGCGCTGGAGGTGGCGCAGGACGACGAGCTGCACGAGGTTGCCGAAGTGGAGGGACGGCGCCGTGGGGTCGAAGCCGCAGTACGCCGTGACCGGCCCGTCGGCGAGTGCGGTGCGCAGCGCGGACTCGTCGGTGGTCTGCGCCACCAGTCCTCGCCACTGCAGCTCGTCGAGGATGTGCGTCACGGTGCTGGGTCCTTCCGGTCTCCGGTCGCCGGCGGGCACCGGCCGGGCCCAGCCTGCCACGGCGCAATCCGGTGGACGCGGGCACCGCCACCGGATGGGATGGGCGGGTGAGGGCGATCCACGACGACGAGCCGGACACGAGCGAGCCCGTCGCGCGGTCCCTCCTGCGGAGCGAACGCCCCGACCTCGCCGGTCGACGGCTGCGTCCACTCGCCACGACGGGAACCGACCACGCCCTGTACCGCCTCGGGGAGGATCTCGTGCTCCGGCTCCCCCGCCGCCCGGGAGCGGCCGCCAGCCTGGCCCGCGAGGTGTGCCTCCTGCCCCGGCTCGAGGGCGCCCTCCCGGTCCCGGTGCCGCGCGTCGAGCACGTCGGCGGCCCGGGGAGCGGGTACCCGCACGGGTGGGCCGTCCTCGGCTGGCTCGTGGGTGAGGACGGCTGGGCCGCTCGGGCGCACGTGGCCGACCCGCGCGGCGACGCCTTCGCGGAGGACGTGGCGGCCGCCGTCCTCGCGCTGCGCGCGCTGACGACGCCCGACGGCGTCCCGGACCGCGACCCGGGCCAGCGCGGCGGTCCCCTCGCCGGTGTGCTCGACCGGGCCGACCGGTGGCTCGGGGCGCCGAGGGCCCCCTGCCCGGTGATGTCGACCGTGGCGCGGTCCGCGGCCCCCGGGCCCGCCGCCGGTTCCGCGTCCTGCTCGCGCCCGACGACGCGACGTGGACCCGCGCCCGCGCCACTGCCCTCGAGCAGGCGCTGGGCGGCATCCTCTACTACACGCCGCGACGTCACCCGCTGGCCGACGTCATGCGCCGGACCCTCGGCGAGCTCCTCGCCGACGACGCCTGAGCGCGTCTGGGACAGTGGGTCGCGTGCCTCGTCGACCCGTGCGCCGCGTCGCCGTGGTCGGTGGCGGCGTCGCCGGCCTCGCGGTCGCCGGGGCCGCCTCGGCCTCGGGCTCCCCACTGGAGGTCGTCGTGCACGAGGCGCAGCCCGAGCGGGCGGGGTACGGCACCTCGCTGGCGCTCTGGCCGTCCGCCCGCCGGGCGCTGGCCGGCCTCGGGGCGCTCGAGGCGGTCACCCGGGCGGGGCTGCCGGTCGGGCCCGCGGCGCTGCACACCATCGACGGGCGCGCCCTGACCCGCGAGCACACGGCAGACCTGCTCGCCGTGCCACGGCCGGCGCTGCTGTCGGCGTTGTCGGCGGCCCTGCCCGCGTCCGTGCGAGTCGTCGAGGACGAGGTCACCGACCCGGCGGACCTGGACGCCGACCTCGTCATCGGTGCCGACGGGGTGCGCAGCCGGGTCCGGGCCCTCGTCGCCCCCCGGGCGGGCGAGCGCCTCGAGACCCCGTGGGTCGCCCTCCGGGGGCATCTCGACCGTCCACCGTCGCCCGGCGCCGCCGGGGAGTACTGGGGCCCGGGTCTCCTCTTCGGCCTCGTCCCCTCGGCGGACGGCGCGTACTGGTTCACGACGCACGCGAGCGCGCTCGGGCCGGAGCCCCTCGACGCCGACGAGGTGATCGCCGAGGCCCGGGCGGCGTTCGCCGGCGCCGCACCGGTCGTCCACGAGGCCCTGGGCGAACGCGGCGGGGCCTCGGCGACGCGGTTGTGGGTCACGCCGCCGCTGCGCCGCTACGTGCGCGGACGCTTCGTCGTCGTCGGGGACGCCGCGCACGGCATGACCCCGAACCTCGGTCGGGGCGCCTGCGACGCGCTGCTGGACGCGGTCTCGCTCGGCGCGACGCTGCGGGCCGGCCGTTCGCCCGCCCGCTGGGAGGCCCGCCGGCTCCCGCCCACCCAGGTCGCGCGGGTCGCGTCGGGGCAGCTCATGAGGTTCGCCCTCGCCGACCGTGGCCACCGCGCCCGCGACCGGCTGCTCGGGCTCAGCCGCGTCGGCGCCGGACGGCCGGCCGGTACGCGCTGACCGACGGTTCGCCGTCCAGCCAGAACCGCCACGGGAAGCGGGCCCCGTCACCGCCGTCACCACTCACGCCGACCCGTGGGCCGGTGCGGATGCGCCCGGGGTCCGGCGGCTCGCCGACCCCGAGCACCCCGTCGGTCGTCGGGTTCAGCAGATCGAGACCGTTCTCGTCCCGTCCGAGGCCGAGGGTCACCGCGAGGCGGGCCGGTCCCCGTGCCCAGTCGCGCTCGCGCACACCGGCTCTGCGACCGGAGGCGACCTCCCGCCCCTCGACCACCTCACCGGCACGCAGGAGGACCGCCGACGCCTCGCCCTCCGGACCGCAGACCACGTTGGCGCAGAAGTGCATCCCGTAGGTGAAGTACACGTAGAGCCGGCCGGCCGGGCCGAACATCACGGCGGTCCGTGGGGTGCGGCCCCGGAAGGCGTGCGAACCGGGGTCCGCCGCACCGGCGTACGCCTCGACCTCGGTGAGCCGGATGGTCACACCGCCGTGCGTCAGGCGCGCCCCGAGCAGGGCCGGGGCCGCCTCGAGGACGTCCCCGGCGAGCACCTCCGCGAACGGGTGGACCGGCACGCGGTCAGCGCGCCTCGGGGACGTCGGCCACCCAGCCGCGCGCCTCGAGCGCGAGGGCCACCACCCGGTCGAGCTGCTCGGCGACCCGCACCGGTGCGGTGCCGCCCTTGCCCGACCGCGAGGCGAGCGACCCCTCGACGGAGAGGACCTCGCGCACCCCCGGCGTCAGGTGCTCGGAGATGTCGCGCAGGTCGTCGTCGGTGAGGTCCCACAGCTCGATGCCGCGCTCCTCGCAGGCCCGGACGCACGCGCCGGCGACCTCGTGGGCGACCCGGAACGGCACGCCCTCGCGGACCAGCCACTCCGCGACGTCGGTGGCGAGCGAGAAGCCCTGCGGCGCGAGCGCGGCCATCCGGTCGGTGTGGAAGACCAGCGTGGCGACCATCCCGGAGAACGCCGGCAGCAGCACCTCGAGGGTGTCGACGGCGTCGAAGACCGGTTCCTTGTCCTCCTGGAGGTCGCGGTTGTAGGCGAGCGGCAGCGCCTTGAGCGTCGTGAGCAGCCCGGCGAGGTCGCCGACGAGCCGGCCCGCCTTGCCCCGCGCGAGCTCGGCGACGTCGGGGTTCTTCTTCTGCGGCATGATGCTCGACCCGGTCGAGTAGGCGTCGTCGAGCGTGACGAACGAGAACTCCTTCGTCGCCCAGAGGACGACCTCCTCGGCGAGCCGGGAGACGTCGACGGCGGTCATCGCGAGGACGAAGGACAGCTCGGCGACGAAGTCGCGCGAGGCCGTGCCGTCGATCGAGTTCTCGACCGCGCCGGCGAAGCCGAGGTCGGCGGCGACGGCCTCCGGGTCGAGGCCCAGCGAGGAGCCGGCCAGAGCACCGGACCCGTACGGGGACAGGGAGGTCCGGGCGTCCCAGTCGCGCAGCCGGTCGACGTCGCGCAGCAGCGCCCAGGCGTGCGCCAGGAGGTGGTGCGAGAGCAGCACCGGCTGGGCGTGCTGCAGGTGTGTGCGTCCGGGCATCGGCACACCGAGGTGGCTGCGGGCCTGGGCCGCGAGCGCGTCGACGACGTCGAGGACCAGCCCACCGACGACCCGCGCGTGCTCGCGCAGGTACATCCGGAAGAGGGTGGCGACCTGGTCGTTGCGCGAGCGCCCGGCACGGATCCGCCCGCCGACGTCCGCGCCCGCGCGCTCGATGAGCCCCCGCTCCAGCGCCGTGTGCACGTCCTCGTCGCCGTCGGCCGGCAGGAAGGCCCCGGACTCGACGTCGGCGCGCAGCCGCTCGAGGCCGTCGAGCATCGCCGCCAGCGTCGCGTCGTCGAGGAGGCCCGCGCGGTGCAGCACGCGGGCGTGGGCCCGGGACCCGGCGAGGTCGTGGGGCGCCAGCCGCCAGTCGAAGTGCGTCGACTTCGAGAGGGCGGCCAGCGCGTCGGCCGGACCGCCGGCGAACCGTCCGCCCCAGAGGCTGACGGCGGGCCGGCCTGCGGGCTCGGTCACGGGGTGTCCTTCCGGGTGTACGACAGGAGCCGGTCGACCACCTCGCGGCTGCGGGCGGCACCGGACGTGATGACCATGATGGTGTCGTCGCCGGCGATCGTCCCGAGCACCCCCTCGACGGAGGTGTGGTCGATGGCCGAGGCGAGGAAGTTGGCCGCTCCAGGCGGGGTGCGCAGGACGACGAGGTTGGCCGAGTGCTCGGCCGAGACGAGCAGCTCCTGGCAGCGCGCGGCGAGCCGCGTCGTGCGCTCCTCCTCGTCCGGGGCGGGGCGCACCGTGCGGTCGCCGCCCTCCCCCGGCACCGCGTAGACGAGCGACTTGCCCACCCGGACCCGCTCGGCCCCGACGTCGACGAGGTCGCGGGAGAGGGTCGCCTGGGTCACCTCGATGCCGTCGGCGGCGAGCAGGTCGAGCAGCTCGGTCTGGCTGCGGACCGGCGTGGCCTGGAGGATCTCGGTGATCCGCTGCTGGCGGGCGGCCCGCGAGGTCGAGACGGTCATCGGGACTCCCCCGCCGCCTGCTCGACGAGCCAGGAGAGCAGTGCCTTCTGCGCGTGCAGCCGGTTCTCCGCCTCCTGCCAGACCAGCGAGCGCGGGCCGTCGATGACCTCCTCGGTCACCTCGTACCCCCGGTACGCCGGGAGGCAGTGCAGGAAGACCGCGTCGGGGCCCGCATGGGCCATGAGGTCCTCGTCGACCGCGTACTTCGTGAAGGGGCTGCCCTCGCCCTTGCGTTCGGCGAGCTCGGCCTCCTGCCCCATCGAGACCCAGGTGTCGGTGACGACGACGTCCGCGCCGTGGACCGCGGCGAGCGGGTCGTCGGTGACGAGCACCGAGCCGCCGGTGCCGGCCGCCAGCTCCTCGGCCCGCGCGACGTACTCGTCCTTCGGCGGGTGCGTGGTCGGCGTGCCGATGCGCACGTGCAGGCCGGCCGTGGCGCAGCCCAGCAGGTACGAGTGCGCCATGTTGTTCGCGCCGTCGCCGACGTAGGCGAGGGTGCGCCCGGCGAGGTCGCCGAGGGCCTCGCGGACGGTCAGCAGGTCGGCGAGGACCTGGCACGGGTGGAAGTCGTCGGTCAGGGCGTTGACGACCGGCACCCCCGCGAACTCGGCCATCTCCTCGAGCGCCGACTGGGCGAAGGTCCGCCAGACGACGGCGGCCGACTGGGGCCCGAGGATGCGGGCGACGTCGGCGACCGACTCCCGGACGCCGACGCCGGCGAGCCGCCCGTCGACGACCATCGGGAAGCCGCCGAGACCGGCCACGGCGCCGACGAAGGACACCTGGGTGCGCAGGGTGGGCTTGTCGAAGAGGATCGAGACCGTCCGGGGGCCCTCGAGGCACCGGTCGGCGAACGGGGCGGCCTTGAGCGCGAGCGCCCGGTCGAGCACCGCCGCCTGCTCGGCCGGCGACAGGTCGTCGTCGCGGAGGAAGTGGCGCAGGGTCATCGGGTCTCCTCGGTGGCGAGGTCGAGCAGCCCGGGGAGGGCGTCGACGAACAGGTCGAGCTGGTCGGCGGTGACGACGAGGGGGGGCGCGAGCCGGATCGCGTCCGGGGCCACCGGGTTGAGGATGAGGCCCGCCTCGCGCCCGTGCGCGGCGACGGCCGGGGCCCAGTCCCCCGTGAGCGTGACCGCCCGCAGGAGCCCGGCCCCCCGGACGCCGGTGACGCGGGGGTCGCCGAGCGCGAGGACGCGCCGCTCGAGGTGCTCGCCCATCACCCGGACGTGCTCGAGCAGGCCCTCGTTCTCGATGGTGCCGAGGACCGCGAGACCGGCCGCACAGGCCAGCGGGTTGCCGCCGAACGTCGACCCGTGCTGGCCGGCGGTGAGCATCCGGGAGACCTCCGGGCCGAAGGTGACGAGGGCCCCGATCGGGATGCCGCCGCCGAGGCCCTTGGCCAGGGTCATCGCGTCCGGGACGACCCCCGCCTGCTGCCAGGCGAACCACGACCCGGTGCGCCCGATGCCGGTCTGGATCTCGTCGAGGACCAGCAGGGCCCCGGCCTGTGTCGTGACCCGGCGCGCGGCCCGGAGGAAGCCGGAAGCGGCGGGGACGACCCCGCCCTCGCCCTGGATCGGCTCGAGGACGACCGCCGAGGTGTCCGGGCCGACCGCCGCCTCGAGGGCCGCGACGTCGCCCCACGGGACGTGGACGACGCCCGGCAGCAGCGGCTCGAACGGTGCGCGGTAGGCCGGCTTGTGGGTCAGCGCGAGCGCCCCCGTCGTCCGGCCGTGGAAGGCGCCCTCGGCGGCGACGATGCCGGTGCGGCCGGTGCGCCGGGCCAGCTTGACGGCGGCCTCGACCGCCTCGGCCCCGCTGTTGCAGAAGAAGACCGCCGAGCCCCGGGGTGCGTCGGCGATGCCGAGGATGCGCTCGGCCAGCTCGACCTGCGGCACCGACGTGTAGAAGTTCGAGACGTGGACGAGCTGGCCGGCCTGCTTGGACACGGCCGCCACGAGCGCAGGGTGGTTGTGCCCCAACGCGTTGACCGCGAGGCCGCCGACGAGGTCGAGGTAGCGGCGGCCGTCGACGTCCCAGACCCACGCGCCGTCGCCGTGCTCGAGCACGAGCTGCGGACGCCCGAAGACCTGCACGAGTGCGGACTCGTAGCGGCCGAGGTACTCGTCGGTGAGCGGAGCGGGCTGCGGCTCAGGCATCCTCACCCTCCTCCCGGTCCGGCAGGACCATCGTGCCGATGCCCTCGGAGGTGAACACCTCGAGGAGCAGGCTGTGCGGCTGACGGCCGTCGACGACGTGCGCCTGCGGCACGCCGTGCTCGACCGCCCGGATGCACGCCTCGAGCTTGGGGATCATCCCGGCGTCGACGCGGGTCAGCAGCTCGCGGGCGGCGGTGACGCGCAGCTCGGACAGCAGCGACCCGCGGTCCGGCCAGTCGGCGTAGACGCCCTCGACGTCGGTGAGGACGACGAGCTTGCGCGCGCCGAGGGCGACGGCGAGCGCGGCCGCGGCGGTGTCGGCGTTGACGTTGAGCACCTGCCCGTCCTCGTCGAGGTCGGGGGCGACGGTCGAGACGACGGGGATCCGGCCGGCGTCGAGCAGGTCGAGGACGGCCCCCGGGTCGACCTCGACGACGTCGCCGACGAGTCCGAGGTCGTGCTCCTCGCCGTCGACGGTCACCCCGCGCCGGCGGGCCCCGAAGAGGCCGGCGTCCTCGCCGGACAGGCCGACGGCGACCGGTCCGTGCTGGTTGAGCAGCCCGACGAGCTCGCGCCCCACCGAGCCGGTGAGCACCATCCGCACGACGTCCATCACCTCGGGCGTCGTGACGCGCAACCCGCCGCGGAACTCCGACTCGAGACCCAGCCGGTCGAGCATCCCCTTGATCTGCGGGCCGCCGCCGTGGACGACGACCGGGCGCAGGCCCGCGTACCGGAGGAAGACGACGTCCTGGGCGAACGCGGCCTTGAGGGTGTCGTCGGTCATCGCGTTCCCGCCGTACTTGACGACGACGAGGGCGCCGCGGAAGCGCTCGAGCCACGGCAGGGCCTCGACGAGCGTCGTCGCCTTGGACTGCGCGACGCGCAGCGCCGCGGCGTCGATCGCGCCGCGGAGCGCCTGGTGCTGCGGTGGGGTCATCGTCCGGTCCTCAGGTGGAGTAGGCGGAGTTCTCGTGGACGTAGTCGTGGGTCAGGTCGTTGGTCCAGACCGTCGCGGTGGCCGCCCCGGCGTGGAGCTCGACGACGACCCGCACCTCACGGGCCGAGAGGTCGACGAGCGAGCGGTCCTCGCCGACGCCGCCCGCGCGAGCGACCTGCACCCCGTTCATCGAGACGTCGAGCGCCGCCGGGTCGAAGGCGGCGCCGGTCGTGCCGACCGCGGCGAGCACCCGGCCCCAGTTGGGGTCGTTGCCGAAGACCGCGCACTTGAAGAGGTTGTTGCGGGCGACGGCCCGGGCCACCTCGAGCGCGTCGTCCTCCGAGGCGGCCGAGCGGACCTCGACGGCGATGTCGTGGTGCGCGCCCTCGGCGTCGGCGACGAGCATCCGGGCGAGGTCGGCGCAGACGGCCGTCACCGCGCGACCGAGCTCGGCCTCGCCGACCTCGACCCCGGAGGCCCCGGAGGCGAGGAGGACGACGGTGTCGTTGGTCGACATGCACCCGTCGGAGTCGACCCGGTCGAACGTCGTGCGCGTCGCCTCGCGGAGCACGGCGTCCAGCCGGGCCGGGTCGACGACGGCGTCGGTCGTCACGACGACGAGCATGGTCGCGAGCGCCGGCGCGAGCATCCCGGCGCCCTTGGCCATCCCGCCGACCGACCAGCCGTCGCCGTCGGCGTGCGCGGTCTTGGCCACCGTGTCGGTCGTGAGGATGGCCTCGGCCGCGGCCGGTCCCCCGTCCCCGGCCAGCCGTCCGGCGGCGGCGTCGACCCCGGCGAGCAGGCGGTCCATCGGCAGGCGCTCGCCGATGAGCCCGGTCGAGCAGACGACGACGTCGCCGGCGGCCACGCCGAGGACGTCGGCGACGTGCTCGGCGGTGCGGTGGGTGTCGAGGAACCCCGGCGCGCCGGTGCAGGCGTTCGCGCCCCCGCTGTTGAGGACGACGGCGTCGGCCCGCCCGTCGGCCACGACCTGGCGCGACCAGGTGACCGGTGCGGCCTGCACCCGGTTGCTCGTGAAGACCGCGGCGGCGTGGTGGTCGGGCCCGTCGTTGACCACGAGGGCGAGGTCCGGCCGGCCGGAGGCCTTGAGCCCCGCGACGACGCCCGCGGCGCGGAACCCGCGCGGTGAGGTGACCGACATCAGCGTCCTCCGGAGAGCGAGGTGGGGGTGATGACGAAGCCGGCGCGCCGCCAGGCCTGCGAGGCGTCCGCGGTGCGCTCGGCGGGCACGAGGACCCAGTCGGTGTCGAACGTCGAGAGACCGAGCACCGAGATGCCGGCGTCGACGAGCGGCGCGAGGATCTCAGCGAAGACCCCGACGGCCGAGAAGTCCAGCGGCCCGGCCACCTCGACCGCCCGGAACGGTCCCTCGGTGCGGGCGCCGCGCGGCACGGACGCCGTGGCGCAGATGACCGAGGTCTCCTCGGCGGTGCGGGTCAGCGAGGCGAGCGGACCGGTCGTCCAGTCGAACGCCGGCTCCTCGCCGCTCGGCAGTCGGACGACCGAGACGTCCTCCGGGTGCTCCATGAGGTGCAGCGGCATCGCACTCACGGCGCCACCCCCGCGAGCGGCAGACCGGTCGTCTCCGGCAGCCCGAGGGCGAGGTTGAGGCACTGGACCGCCGCACCGGCCGTCCCCTTCGTGAGGTTGTCGACCGCCGCGACGGCGACGACCCGCCCGACCCGCTCGTCGAGGACGACCTGGAGGTGCACGCAGTTGCTGCCGAGGACGCTCGCCGTGCTCGGCCAGCGCCCCTCCGGCAGGAGGTGGACGAACGGCTCGTCGGCGTAGGCATCGGCCCAGGCGGCCCGGACCTGGGCGGCGGTCGTGCCCGGCACGACCCGCGCGGTGCAGGTGGCGAGGATGCCGCGGGGCATCGGGGCGAGGGTCGGGGTGAAGGAGACCGTGACCGCCCCCGCACCACAGGCCGAGAGGTTCTGCTCGATCTCCGGGGTGTGCCGGTGCACGCCGCCGACGCCGTAGGGCGACATCGACCCCATCACCTCGGCCCCGAGCAGGTGGGGCTTGAGGCTCCGGCCGGCCCCCGAGGTGCCGGAGGCGGCGACGACGGTGACGTCCTCGGCCTCGACGACGCCGGCCACGAGCCCGGGGGCGAGGGCCAGGGAGACCGCCGTGGGGTAGCAGCCCGGGACGGCGACGCGGGTGGCGCCGGCGAGCGCCGCCCGCTGCGGCCCGTCGGCCGTCGGCAGCTCGGGCATCCCGTAGGGCCACGAGCCGGCGTGCGGCGTGTCGTAGAAGGCGGTCCAGGCGTCGGCGTCGCGGAGCCGGAAGTCGGCTCCGCAGTCGACGACGACGACCTCGGCGGGGAGGGTCGCGGCGAGGGCGGCCGACAGGCCGTGCGGGAGGGCCAGGACGACGGCGTCGTGGCCCGCGAGGACCTGCGGGGTCGTCTCCTCGAGGACCCGGTCGGCGAGCGGCGTGAGGTGGGGGTGGACGTCGCCGAGCCGCTGCCCCGCGCTCGCCGACGCCGTGACCGCGCCGACCTCGAGCTCCGGGTGCCCGAGCAGCAGCCGGAGGACCTCACCTCCGGCGTACCCGCTCGCGCCCGCGACGGCGACCCGTGTCGTCATGTGCATGACCATACAGGAGTTCACAACTCCATGCACACGCCGTCCGGTCGTCAGGCGAGCGGGTCGTCCTCGCGCAGGACGAGGTCGAGCATCCGCTCCCCCGGCTCGAGGCCGCGGTCGGCCATGGCCCGCAGCGACTCCGGGGTGTCGATGCCGGCCCGGACGAACCGGCCGGAGAAGACGTCGAGGTCGCCCGAGGCCAGCGCCAGGACGAGCGCGATGACCTCCTCGGGCGCGGTCCACTCGGTGCGGTCCGCGTGCGCCTCCATCGCCTCGGTCATGTCGGTGCGGACCACCCCGGGCATGAGGTCGAAGGCCCGGATGCCGCGGTCCCAGCCGGCGAGGTGGGTCGAGCCCGTGATGCGCGCCAGCGCGGTCTTGCTGACGTTGTACGCACTGGCCTCGGCGCCGGCCCGCCGGCCGGCCCCCGAGTTGAGGTTGACGACCCGGCCACCACCGCCCGCCAGCAGGTGCGGTGCCACGAGCCAGGTCATGAGGTACGGGCCGAGGACGTCGACCTCGACGGTGTGCCACCACTCGTCGGGGTCGGACGCGAAGAGGTCGACCTCGGCGTCGATCACCCCGGCGTTGTTGACCAGCAGGTCGATGCGGCCCTGGCGCTCGACGACGTCGGCGACCCACGCCGCGAGCGCGTCGCGGTCGGTGACCGGGGCGACGGCCGACGACCCGCGCTCGACGACCCAGCCGGCGTCCTCGAGGGCGTCGGCGACGTACCGGCCGATGCCCCGTGACGCGCCGGTGACGACGGCCACGAGGTGACCCCCGCGCCCGGCCACCTCCTCGGTGTCGGGCTCGGGGGTCACGTCGCCGTCGTCGTCGACCGGCTCGTCGAGCAGGTCGCTCACGCCCGCTGCACCGCTCCGAGGGCCCGGGCGGCCTCGGCGACCGCGGCGTCACGCAGCGCGGACACCTCCTCGGTCGTCATCGTCCGCTCCGGGCTGCGGAAGGTGAGCCGGTAGGCGAGGGAGCGGTGCCCCTCCCCGACCTGGTCGCCCTCGTAGACGTCGAAGAGGCGGACCTCCTCGAGCAGGTCGCCGCCGCCCGCCACGAGCGCCGCGCGCACCTGCGCCGCCGGCACCGACCGGTCGACGACGAGCGCGACGTCGCTCTGCGCCATCGGGTACGTGGCGAGGGTGCGGGCGGTGACCGTGCGGTCGGCGGCCCGGGTCAGGGCGTCGAGGTCGAGCTCGCCGCCCACCGTGCGGGCCGGGAGGCCGAGGGCCGCGACGACCTTCGGGTGCAGCTCACCGACGTGGCCGAGGACCGTGCCGTCGGCCAGCGAGACCCGGGCGCAGCGGCCGGGGTGCCACGGCAGCACGGCGTCGGCGGTGACGACGACCTCCACCGCGAGGGCCTCGGCCAGGGCCTCGACGAGCTCGAGGACGTCGAAGACCTCGGCCCGCCGCCCGGCGCCCCACCAGCCGGCGCGGTCGCGGTCGCCGGTCAGGAGCAGTCCGACGTGCCGCGGCTGGGGCGGCACGGCGTCGCGGACGGCGGCGAGGGTCGCCTCGTCGGGCCGCACCCCGACGTCCTCGGTCGGTGCGGAGCGTTGCGGCCCCGCCCTCGACGTCACGAGGCCGAGCTCGAAGAGGCCGACGTCCTTCGCGCCGCGGGAGACGTTGCGGCGCAGGGCGTCCACCATCGTCGACACGAGGCTCGTGCGCATCCACGGCTGCTCGTCGGAGAGCGGGTTGGCGATCCGCACGGTCCGCGCGCGCTCGGCCGCGACGTCGAGCCCGAGGTCGGCCCAGCGGTCCTCGCCGACGAACGGTGCGCCCCAGACCTCGAAGAGCCCCTGGGCCGCCAGGAGGTCGGCGACCGTGCGGCGCACGCGCTGGGCGTGGGTCAGCCCGGACCCGCCGGGCGGCGTCGGCAGCACCGACGGGATGCGGTCGTAGCCGTGGATGCGGGCGACCTCCTCGACGAGGTCCTCGGCGGTCGTGAGGTCCGGGCGCCAGGAGGGCGGCGTCGCGACGAGCGACGTGCCGTCCACGAGGACCTCGCAGCCGATCGCCTCGAGCACGCCGACGACCGTGGGGCCGTCGTACTCGACCCCGACGATGCGGGAGGGGAAGGCCAGGTCCGTGGTGATCGGCTGCGGCGGCAGCACGGACCCGGCGTCGGTGACCTCGTCCCCGGCCGTGGCCCCGCCGTACTCGACGAGCAGCTCGACGGCGAGCTGGAGCGCGGCCGGCGCGAGCTGCGGGTCGACACCGCGCTCGAAGCGACGCGAGGCCTCCGACGGCAGCCGGTGGCGCCGTGCCGTCCGGGCGACGGTCACGGGGTCGAAGTGCGCCGCCTCGAGGAGGACGTCGGTGGTCGTCGCGGAGATCTCCGTGCTCGCGCCCCCCATGACCCCCGCGAGGCCGATCGGGGTCTCGCCGCCGTCGGTGATGAGCAGGTCCTCCGGGTCGAGCGCGCGGTCGACGTCGTCGAGCGTCGTCAGCCGCTCCCCACGCCGGGCCCGGCGCACGACGATGCGCTCGCCGAGGGTCGCGAGGTCGTAGGCGTGCAGCGGCTGGCCGAGCCCCAGCATCACGTAGTTCGTCACGTCGACGGCGAGCGAGATGGGGCGCATCCCGGCCTCGGTGAGGCGGGTGCGCATCCACCCCGGGGTGGGCGCCGTGACGTCGAGGCCGCGGACCACGCGGGCGGCGAACCGGTCGCACCCGGCCCGGCCACGGATCGGTGCGTCGTCGTCGAGCTCGACGGGGTACCCGCTCGCGCTCGGCGGGGGAACCCGCGTCGCGAGGTCGGCCACCGGGTCGGTGAACACCGCGCCGGTGGCGTGCCCGTACTCGCGGGCCACGCCGCGCACCGAGAAGCAGTAGCCGCGGTCCGGGGTGACGTTGACCTCGACCGTCTCCCGGTCGAGCCCGAGCAGCGTGAGTGCATCCGCCCCCGGGACGCACCGGGCGAGGGCGTCGGGGTCGTCGGCGAACCGCCGGGTGAGCACGATGATGCCGTCGTGGTCGTCGCCGAGCCCGAGCTCGCGCTCGGAGCAGATCATCCCGGCCGAGACGTGCCCGTAGGTCTTGCGCGCGGACACCTCGAGCGGGCCCTGCGGGGTCGGGAGGACCCCGCCCGGGAGGATGACGACGACGAGGTCGCCCTCGACGAAGTTGTGCGCCCCGCAGACGATCCCCTGCGGCTCGCCGGTGCCGTTCGCGTCGCCGACGTCGACCGAGCACCAGTTGATCGTCCTCCCGTTCTTCTGCGGCTCCTTCTCGAGCGTCAACACGCGCCCGACCACGAGGGGGCCCCTGACGCCACCGCCGTGCAGGCCCTCCTCCTCGAGCCCGACCGAGACGAGGGACGCGGCGATGTCGAGGCCGCTCGCGTCCGGCGGGACCGCGACGTACTCGCGCAGCCAGTCGACCGGTACCCGCATCAGATCTCCATCCCGAACTGCGCGTCGAAGCGCACGTCACCCTCGATCATGTCGCGCATGTCGCTGACGCCCGTGCGGAACATCAGCGCGCGGTCGACCCCCATCCCGAACGCGAACCCGGTGTAGCGCTCGGGGTCGACGCCGCAGGCGAGCAGCACGTTGCGGTTGACCATCCCGCACCCGCCCCACTCGATCCAACCGGTGCCCTTGCACGTGCGGCAGTCGGGGTCCTCGCCGCGGCACACGAAGCAGCGCAGGTCCATCTCGGCGCTCGGCTCGGTGAACGGGAAGAACGAGGGGCGCAGCCGGGTCGTGATGCCCTCGCCGAACAGCTCGGCGGCCAGCCGGTCGAGGGTGCCCTTGAGGTGGGCCATCGTGATGCCCTCGTCGACGGCGAGGCCCTCGACCTGGTGGAACGCCGGCATGTGCGTGGCGTCGAGCTCGTCGGTGCGGAAGACCCGGCCGATCGCGGCGACGTAGACCGGCACGCCGCGCTCGAGCAGCGTGCGCGCCTGCACCGGCGAGGTGTGGGTGCGCAGGACGAGGCCGCCGTCCGGCGGGTCGACGTAGAAGGTGTCCTGCATCTGGCGCGCCGGGTGGTCGGCGTCGAAGTTCAGGGCGTCGAAGTTGAACCACTCCGCCTCGACCTCGGGCCCCTCGGCAACCTCCCAGCCCATCCCGACGAAGAGGTCGGCGATCCGCTGGCTCATCAGCTCGATGGGGTGGCGCCGGCCGAGCGGGCGGCGGCCGGTCGGCAGCGTGACGTCGACCGCCTCCTCGACGAGGATGCGCTCGTCGCGCTCGGCCTCGAGCTCGGCCTGCCGGGCGGCGAAGGCCTGGCCGACCCGACCACGCGCCTGCCCGACGCGCTTGCCGGCCTCGGCCTTGGCGCTCGGCGGCAGGGCGCCGATCTCGCGGTTGGCGAGGGCGAGCGGGCTCTTGTCCCCCTGGTGCGCGCCGCGGGCGGCCTTGAGGTCCTCGAGGGTGGTCGCCGCGGAGGCGGCGGCGAGCGCGGCCGCGACGGCTGCGTCGACGGCCTCGGGGTCGAGCGCGGCGACCTCGACGGGGTCGTAGCTGGTGTTGGGTCCGGACATCGTCTGCTTCCACGTCGGTTCTCGGGAGGGCGCGCCCGAGTCTAGGGAGCGGCGCGCCGGGGGCGGGACGGGGTTCGGCCCCCGGGCGTGGGGCACCCGGCCGGGGCGGCCGGGTGCGGGGTGCTCGCGCTCAGGACGCGCGCGACCCCGGGCCCGAGGGCCCGGTAAATCGGCGCGGAGCGGGGGTCACCCGGCACAGCGTACCCGCGCGGGTCACCGGGGCGCGGACTGGGCCTCGCGCAGCGCCTCGGCCGGGCTCGGGGGGCGCCGGCGCGGCCGCAGGGCGACGACGACGAGCACGACCGCCGCCCCGACGGCGGCGACGGCGAGGAAGCCGGAGGGCCCGCCCTGGTGGTCGGCGACGAACCCGGCGAGCGGTGCACCGACGGCACCACCCGCGGTCAGGGCCGAGGCGTGCCATCCCATCGCCTCGCCCCGGGCGTCCGGCGGGACGAGCTGGAGCGCCTCGTCGACGGTCGCCGTGATGGTCGGCGCACAGAGCAGTCCGGCGAGCAGCGCGAGGGCGGCGAGCTGGTGCACCGTCGTGACGAACGCCATCGGCGCGGTGACGAGCGCGAGGGCGAGCAGCAGCCAGCGGGCCGGGACCTCGCGCGACAGCGCACCGTACGCAAGGCCGCCGACGAGCGACCCGAGCCCCCACAGCACGATGACGAGGCTCAGCGACCGGACCGCACCGAGGTCGCGGCTCGTCGCGACGAACCCGAGGTCGGACCCGGCGAGGATGACCGCGGTCGCGACGACCATCGCGATCACCCCGAGGAACGGACCGCGCAGCCAGCGCGAGCGGTGCGCGTCGTGGGGGTGGTCCGGGTCGGAGTCGTGCCGCAGCGGCGGGTCGACGAGCCACAGCAGGAGGCCTGCGCCGAGCCCGAAGGCCTGCACGGAGAAGAGGACCCACGTCGTCGAGCCCTGCGCCGCCCACCACACCGCGAGCGCGGGGGCCACCATGAAGGTCAGCTCCATGACCGCGGAGTCGAGCGAGAGCGCGGTGCGACGGTCCTCCGCGGGGACCGCCGCGACGACCGCCTGCCGCAGGATCGAGGAGACCGGGACGACGAAGATGCCGGCCACCGTCGCGAGGGCGACGAGCGCCCAGTAGCCGACGAACGGCGCGGTGAGCCAGCACGCGCCGGAGACGAGGACGGAGGGCCCGACGACCGCCCGCAGCCCGTGCCGGTCGAGGAGCCGGCCGCGCCAGGGCCCGCCGACGGCGATGGCGATGGTGACGAACGCGCCGACGAGGCCCGCCCGGGCGTACCCCTGGCCGAGGGTCGTCACGACGTGGAGGGCGACGATGACCGGCGTCCCGAACATGGCGACCCGCGAGACCGACCCGAGGACCAGGGTGCGGCGCAGCGACGGCCGGGAGAGGACCCGCCGGTACGGCGCCAGGGTCACCGTCGTCACCCGCACACTCTCGCATCGGGACGGCACTCCCGCCATCCGAGCGCCGGACCCTCGACGGACCCCCGCGGAAGACCGTTCTCTTGACTCGTTCCAGACACGGTGCGAGGGTGGTCGGGACGGGGGACCACGAGCGAAGGAGACGCGATGACGACCGACCCGTACGCCCACCCCGAGGACCTCGGCACCCCCACCGGGTCGACGATGGCCAACGGTGCCCGCGCCGAGAGCGACGAGCACAGCCTCAGCCTGTCGCCGAACGGGCCGCTGATGCTCCACGACGTGCACCTGCTCGACACCCTGGCGCACTTCAACCGCGAGAACATCCCCGAGCGCAAGCCGCACGCCAAGGGCTCCGGGGCGTTCGGCACCTTCACCGTCACCCACGACATCACCCGCTACACGAAGGCCGCCGTCTTCCGGCCGGGGTCGAGCGTGCGCACCCTCGCCCGCTTCTCGACGGTGGCCGGCGAGCTCGGCTCCCCCGACACCTGGCGCGACGTGCGCGGGTTCTCGGTGCGCTTCTACACCGAGGACGGCAACTGGGACCTCGTCGGGAACAACACCCCGGTGTTCTTCCTCCGCGACCCGATGAAGTTCCCGCACTTCATCCGCAGCCAGAAGCGGCTGGCCGACTCCGGCCTGCGCGACGGCACGATGCAGTGGGACTTCTGGACCAACTCCCCCGAGTCGGCCCACCAGGTCACCTACCTCATGGGCGACCGCGGCCTGCCCCGCTCGTGGCGGCACATGAACGGCTACGGCTCGCACACCTATCTCATGAGCAACGAGGCCGGCGAGAAGCACTGGGTGAAGTTCCACTTCCACACCGAGCAGGGCGTCGAGAACCTCACCAACGAGGAGGCGGAGCGCATCTCCGGTGCCGACTCCGACTTCCACCGCCGCGACCTCTTCGAGGCGATCGAGCGTGGCGACCACCCGCGCTGGACGCTGTTCATCCAGGCGATGCCCTACGCGGACGCCAAGGACTACCGGTTCAACCCGTTCGACCTCACCAAGGTGTGGCCGCACTCGGACTACCCGCTGATCGAGGTCGGCACCTTCGAGCTCAACGAGAACCCGGTCAACCACTTCGCCCAGATCGAGCAGGCCGCGTTCGCGCCGAGCAACATCGTCCCGGGGATCGGGTTCTCCCCGGACAAGATGCTGCTGGCCCGCGTCTTCTCGTACGCCGACGCGCACCGGGCCCGGGTGGGGACCAACGCCCACCAGCTGCCGGTCAACCGGCCCCTGCCGGAGGTCGAGGAGCGGGCCAACCACCTCGTCTTCGACGGGGCGATGAACTACGAGGTCACGGGCGGCCCCACGTACATCCCGAACAGCATGGGCCGCGGGCACTCGACCTTCCAGGGGCCGGTCGCCGAGGGCTGGGAGGCCGACGGCGAGATGGTCCGGCAGGCCTACGTCCTCCACGCCGAGGACGACGACTGGACCCAGCCCGGGATGCTCGTCCGGGACGTGTTCGACGACGCCCAGCGCGACCGCTTCGTCGAGACCGTCGCCGGGGCCCTCGGCGGGGTGCGCGAGGACGTCCTCGAGCGCGCGTTCGTCTACTGGAGGAACGTCGACGAGGAGACCGGCAAGCGGATCGAGGAGCGGGTCCGCGCCGGCGGTGGTGACCCGGTCCCGGGCGCCCCGGACGAGGACAAGGCCGTCGTCGAGGAGCCGTTGACCGAGGGCGCGGCGCGCTGACCCGCTAGCCGACGTCGGGGAACGTGGCCCGGAGGCGTGCACCGCCTCCGGGTGCGTCCTCGACGACGACCTCTCCCCCGTGCGCCTCGACGAGGCCCCGCACGAGGTAGAGCCCGAGGCCCGTGCCGTGCTTGGCCCCGGCCTGCCAGAACCGTGAGAAGACGAGCTCGCGGTGCTGCGGGGCGATGCCGTCGCCGTCGTCGCTCACGACGACGTCGACCGCCGCCGGGCCGTCCCAGCGCGAGCGCTCGGCCGCGATCCGCACCTTGCCGCGCCCGTGCCGCAGGGCGTTGTCCACGAGGTTGGTCAGCACCTGCTCGAGGCGGTCCGGGTCGGCCCACACGACCTCCACGCCGTCCTCGACGTGCACCTCGAACTGCTCGCGCTCGGCGCCGGCCGCGACGCGGCGCTCGACCTGGCCGTCGAGGCGGGGCAGCACCGGCACCGGCTGGGCGTGGACGGTGAGCCGTCCGGTGCCGATCCGGGAGGTGTCGAGCAGCTCGGTGATCAACCGGGTCACCCGGTCGGCGTCGGCCTCGATCGTCTCGAGCATCAGCCGCTTCTGGTCGTCGGTGAAGCGGTCCCAGTTGCGCAGGAGGGTGCTGGAGAACCCCTTGACGCCGGTGAGCGGCGAGCGCAGCTCGTGGGCGACGGAGGTGAGCAGCGCGGCCGACTCCTGCTCGGCCCGGCGCCGGCCCTCGGCGTCGCGCAGGCCGAGCACGACCGAGACGACCGGGCCGCCGCGCGAGCGCCGGTTGTACCGGGCGGTGACGAGCAGCTCACGGCCGGACGGGAGGACGAGCAGCCGCTCGCGGTGCCCCGAGCGGGTCTCGAGCCCGTGCCACGGGTCGGTGAGCTCCCACCAGGAGTCGCCGCCGAGGTCCTGCAGCGGCAGCGCCTCGACGACGTCGCGGCCGATGACCTCGGCCGCGGGGAGGCCGGTGATGCGAGCCGCGCTGCTGTTCATGAACCGGACCGTGCGGTCGGGGCCGATGGCCGCGACGAGGCCGTCGGGGACGAACTCCAGCCCGTTCGCGGCGAGGTCGTCGGGGACGAGGTACCGCTCGGGCATGGGGCGCACGCTACCGCGCGGTGGGCCCGGGCCGAAGCACCCCCGCCGACGCGTAGAGGCAGATCGTCGCGGCCATCGCGAGGTTGAGGGACTCGGCGTGGCCGTGGATGGGGACCCGGACGACGTCGTCGCACAGCGCCGTGGTCTCCTCCGGCAGCCCCCACGCCTCGTTGCCCATGACCCAGCAGTGCGGTGCGGTGAGGTCGACCTCGGTGAGGTCGCTCGGGCCGGCGCCGTCCGCCGCGAGCGTGCGGACCCCGTGCTCGCGCAGGCTCGCGAGGGTGGTCGCCACGTCGAGGTCGGTGACGACGGGGAGGTGGAAGAGCGAGCCCGCGGTCGACCGGACGACCTTCGGGGAGAGGACGTCGACCGAGGCGTCGCTGACGAGCACCGCGTCGGCGCCGGCCGCGTCGGCCCCCCGGATGACGGTGCCGGCGTTGCCCGGGTCGCGGACGTGCGTGAGCAGGACGAGGAGGCGCGGTCGGCCGGCGAGGACCTGCGCCAGGGTCGCGGGCACGTCGTCGACGACCGCGAGGACCCCCTGCGGCGCCTCGGACTCCGCCATCGCGGCGAGCACCTCGGGGCTCACCTCGTGCACCCACAGCCGTTCCGCGCGGGCGGGGGCGACGATGTCGTCGGCGTAGCGCGCCGCGGCCTCGGGGGTGAGGTAGACGTCGCGCACGCGAGCGGGCGCGTGCCGCACCGCCTCGCGCACGCCCTGCGGTCCCTCGACGCAGAAGCGGCCGGTGCGCTGTCGCACCGACCGCTTCTGGAGCGAGCGGACCGCCTTGACCCGGTCGGACCGGGGGTTGGTCAGCACGCGGGGGTCGCTCAGGCGGAGGCCTTGGCGGGCTCGCGGGCCGGCTGGTTGGCCCTCGAGAGCTCGACGAGCGCGGCGAACGCGGCCTCGTCGTTGACCGCGAGCTCGGCGAGCATGCGGCGGTCGACCTCGACCTCGGCGGCCTTGAGGCCCTGGATGAAGCGGTTGTAGGTCATGCCGTTCGCCCGGGCCGCGGCGTTGATCCGCTGGATCCACAGGCGACGGAAGTCGCCCTTGCGCGCCCGGCGGTCGCGGTAGGCGTACCCGAGGCTGTGGGTGACCTGCTCCTTGGCCTTGCGGTAGAGCCGCGAGCGCTGACCGCGGTAGCCGCTGGCCCGCTCGAGGACGACCCGGCGCTTCTTCTGGGCGTTGACCGCCCGCTTCACGCGTGCCACGTGAGTTCTCCTTGCTCTGCTTCGTCAGTTCGTGGGGGTGGTTCGGCTCACTTGCCGAGGAGCTTCTTGATCTTCGGGGCGTCCGCCGGGGAGACGAGGACGTCCTTGGAGAGGCGACGGGCCTTCTGCGGGGTCTTCTCGTGGAACTTGTGCACGTGGCCGGCCTGCTCGCGCATGACCTTGCCCGAGCCGGTGACCCGGAAGCGCTTCTTGGTGCCGCTGTGCGTCTTGTTCTTCGGCATGGTGCCGATTCTCCTTGCGTCGGTGGTGCGTCGGGTGGTGGATGTCGGGGGCGGGCTCGGCCGGAGCCGGGCCCGCGGCGGGCCTCAGCCCGCGTCGGCGGTCTCCGCCGGGGCGGCGGTCTCGGCCGGGGCTGCGGTCTGCGTGGGGACCTCGTCGCCCGCCTCGGCGGCCGGCTGGCCGGCCTTGGCCTCGTCCCGCTTCTTGCGCTGCTCGGCCATCGCCTGCGCCTTCTTCTTGGTCGGCGCGAGGACCATGACCATGTTGCGGCCGTCCTGCTTCGGCTGGGACTCGACGGTGCCCAGCTCCTGGACGTCCTCCGCGAGGCGCTGCAGGAGCCGGAACCCGAGCTCGGGGCGGCTCTGCTCGCGACCGCGGAACATGATCGTGACCTTGACCTTGTCCCCGCCGTTGAGGAACCGGACGACGTGGCCCTTCTTGGTGCCGTAGTCGTGCGGGTCGATCTTCGGGCGGAGCTTGATCTCCTTGATGACCGTGTTGACCTGGTTCTTGCGTGCCTCACGGGCCTTCATGGCGGCTTCGTACTTGTACTTGCCGTAGTCCATGAGCTTGGCGACCGGGGGCTTGGCCATCGGCGCGACCTCGACGAGGTCGAGGTCCGCCTCCGCCGCGAGACGGAGGGCGTCCTCGACGCGGACGATGCCGACCTGCTCGCCGTTGGGGCCGACCAACCGCACCTCGGGGACCCGGATGCGGTCGTTGATGCGTGGCTCGCTGATGTGCTTCTCCTTCGTCACGTCCTGCCATCGGTGGCCGCCGGGGACGAGGAAGGCTCCTCGCACCGGGTGCCGAGGAGCCGTCGATTCCGACCGGCCCACCACGGGAGGCCGCGGCACGCCGGGGGCGCGCACGACATCTCGTCGCGGACCGGGAACCCGGCGACCCTGGGGTCGACGCGGGTGGAAGCGGGGCTTCTCTTGCACACCACCCCGGAGCGGGGCGGTCGGTCAGCGCACAAGGCTACCAGCAGCCCCCACCGACCCGAAATCGTCGACGGGTAGGGGCCCCGTCCGGTCAGACGATGCGGAAGGCGAGGCCGTCGACCCGGGCCCGCAGCTCGCCGTCGGTGGCGAGCCGCTCCCCCACCCGGGTGGCGACCTCCCGGACCGCATCCGGGTCTAGCCCGGGGCGCAGGGTGAGGACGACCCCGAGGACGCCCTCGCCGGCCGGCCGCCCCTCCTCGAGCTCGTGGTCCACGACGTCGGGCTCCTCGGCGACGGCCGCCGCGACCGACCGGGCGACGAAGGGGTCGGTGGGCGCCGCGACCCAGGCCCGCTCCTGGGCGAGGGCCCAGAGCATCGACGGCCGCAGGACCCGGGTCGCCGGGCCGGCGACGTCGAGGACGAGGACGTCGCACCCCTCGGAGACGGCCGCCTGCGCCGCGCGCGCCGCCGTGACCGGCACCGGCCGGGCGGCGGGGTCCCACGCGGCGAGGCTGTCCGCGCCGGTGAAGACGGGCAGGGCGCGTCGGCCGTCGGGGGCGACGAGCGTGACCGCGGCCATGTCGACGCTCTTCTCGACGGTGTGCTCGCCGCTGTCGTCGAGCTCGCCGGGCTCGGCGACGACGGGGACGAGGAGCCGCGCGGCGGCGACGGCCGCCACGAGTCCGGCGTCGTCGCAGGGGTCGGCGAGGAGGGCGCGCAGCGCGGGGTCGGCCCGGCCGGTGTCGGTCTCGAAGCCGGAGGGGCTCAGCTCGCGGCGCCGCCACGGGGTGCCGGCGGAGTCGGTCGGCTCCGGGTCCGACGACGCGGTCACGGGCGACCGGCCACGTCGAGCGCCTCCGGCAGGGTGAACGCGCCGCGGTAGAGCGCGGAGCCGACGATCGCGCCCTCGACGCCCTCGCCGACGAGCGCGCGCACGGCGGCGACGTCCTCGAGGGTCGAGATGCCGCCGGACGCGACGACCGGGCGGTCGGTGCGGGCGCAGACCTCGCGCAGCAGCCCGACGTTGGGGCCCTTCATCATCCCGTCCTTGGCGACGTCGGTGACGACGTAGCGGGCGCATCCCTCGCGGTCGAGCCGCTCGAGGGTCTCCCAGAGGTCGCCCCCCTCGCTCGTCCACCCGCGCGCGGCGAGCGTCGTGCCGCGGACGTCGAGGCCGATGGCTACCCGGTCGCCGTGCTCGGCGATCGCGCGGGCGGTCCAGGCCGGGTCCTCGAGGGCGGCGGTGCCGATGTTGACGCGGCGGCAGCCGGTCGCGAGCGCGCGGGCCAACGACTCCTCGTCACGGATGCCACCGCTCATCTCGACGTCGATGTCGAGCCGCCCGACGATCTCGGCGAGCAGCGTGGCGTTCGTCCCACGCCCGAACGCGGCGTCGAGGTCGACGAGGTGGAGCCACTCGGCGCCCTGCTCCTGCCAGCGCAGGGCCGCCTCGACGGGGTCGCCGAACTCGCCGCCGCTGCCGGCGACGCCCTGGACGAGCTGGACGGCGCGCCCCTCGACGACGTCGACGGCGGGCAGCAGCTCGAGGGGGGGCCGGTCGCTAATGGAGCCCAGTCTGCCGGGCACGCCGGTGAGCCCGCTCACCCGGTCCACCCGCCTCACGTCACGCAGGTATCGGGTGACCCGATAACGCTGCGCCTCACCCCGGAACGGTTCCCGGGTGGAGCGCGGTCGTATCGGGTCACCCGATACGCGTGGGGTCAGAGGGAGCGGACCCAGTTCTCGAGGAGCGCCAGGCCGGCGTCGCCGGACTTCTCGGGGTGGAACTGGGTCGCCGCCAGCGGGCCGTTCTCGACCGCGGCGACGAACCGCTCGCCGTGCTCGGCCCAGACCACCCGCGGCGCGACCGCGGCGAAGGTGGCGTCGGGGGGCGCCAGCTCCCAGGAGTGCACCGCGTACGAGTGCACGAAGTAGAACCGCTCGTGCTCGATGCCCGCGAACAGCGTGCTGCCGGACGGCACCTCCACCGGCGACCAGCCCATGTGGGGGACCACCGGCGCCCGCAGCCGCGACACGGTGCCGGGCCACTCCCCCACGCCGGCGACCGGGGCGGCGCTCGGCTCGGTCGAGCCCTCGAACATCACCTGCATGCCGACGCAGACCCCGAGGACCGGCCGTCCGCCGGCGAGGCGGCGGTCGATGACGAACGGCCCGTCGGCGGCGGCGAGCCCGGCCATGCACGCGTGGAAGTTGCCGACCCCGGGCACGAAGAGGCCGTCGGCGGCGAGCGCGACGGCGCGGTCGGCGGTCAGGGTGACGGTCGCGCCGACGTGCTCGAGCGCGCGCACGGCGGAGCGGACGTTCCCGCTGCCGTAGTCGAGGACGACGACGTCGGGGCTCACCGCACCCCCCGGGCGTCGTCGGGCGGCGGACCGCCCCACGCGGCCTCCCACTCGGCGCGGTGCTGGGCCTCGTCGGCGACGAGGCGGTCGAAGGCGATGACGCCGCGGGCGGACGGCTCGACGTCGCTGGCGCCGGGGCAGTCGCCCCGGACGAGGAGGTCCTCGCCGGGCAGGCCGAGCATCCCGAGGACGGTGACGAGCACGTCGAGGGGCTCGCCGTCGCCGGAGCGCAGGACACCCGCGACGTCGTCGACGCGGCCGGCTCCCCCGGCGGCCGCCGCGAGGCGCGGGAGCCCGAGCCGCGGCAGCGACGGCGTCTCGACGACGCCGGCCCGCGGCTGCCAGACGAGCCAGTGCTGGGCGTGCCGGACCCCGGACGGCTGGAGGGTGATGACCGCGCGGCCGCCGACGTCGAAGAACCCGATGGCCGGGCGGCCGCCTCGCGGCACCGGCCGGGCGGCGAGGACCTCGAGACCGACGTCGTAGGGCGCCGCGCTGCGGGCGAGGTCCTCGGCCACCGTGACACCCGTCCAGCGGCCGAGGGGCGCCATCGTCGCCGCGACGAGCCCGCGGCGCAGCCACCGGCCGACCGCCGTGGGTGACCGGCGCACGAGGAGCAGGCCGTGCCCCGTGCCCGAGCGCGCGTCGCCGGCCACGGGGTTAGAGCGCGCCCTTCGCGCTCGGGACGCCCTCGACGCGCGGGTCGCGGGCGACGGCGGCGCGCAGCGCGCGGGCCAGCGCCTTGAACTGGGCCTCGACGACGTGGTGCGGGTCGCGGCCGGAGAGGACGCGGACGTGGAGGGCGACCTGCGCGTGGAAGGCGAAGGACTCGAGGACGTGCCGCGTCAGGGACCCGACGTAGTGCCCGCCGATGACGACGTACTGCTGGCCCTCCGGCTCGCCCTCGTGGACGACGTACGGACGGCCCGCGACGTCGACGACGGCCTGGACCAGGGCCTCGTCGAGCGGGACGGTGGCGTCGCCGAAACGGGCGATGCCGCGCTTGTCGCCGAGCGCCTCGCGGACCGCCTGGCCGAGGACGATCGCGACGTCCTCGACCGTGTGGTGGGCGTCGACGTCGGTGTCGCCGTCGGCGGAGACCGTGAGGTCGACGAGCGAGTGCTTCGCGAGCGAGAGGAGCATGTGGTCGTAGAACGGCACCCCGGTGCTCACCTCGCCGCGGCCGGTGCCGTCGAGGTCGACGCTCACCTCGACGGTGCTCTCGGACGTGGCCCGGCGCACCGTGGCGGTGCGGTGGGTCGGCGCGGTGCTCACGAGGCTGCTCCAGCGTGGGTGGGGACGAGGGCGGCGAGGGCGTCGAGGAAGGCCGTGGTCTCCTCGGGTGTCCCCGCCGTGACACGAAGATAGTGCGGAATGCCGACGTCACGGACGAGGACGCCCCGCTCGAGCAGCGCCTGCCACGTCGCGTGGCTGTCGGCCAGGCCCCCGAAGAGGACGAAGTTGGCGTCGCTCGGGACCGGCTCCAGGCCCATCCGGGTGAGCGCGTCGACGATGCGGTCGCGCTGCTCCTTGACGACGCCGACGGTCTCGAGCATGAGGTCGGCGTGGGCGAGGGCGGCCCGGGCCACCGCCTGCGTCGGCGTCGAGAGGTGGTAGGGCATCCGGACGAGGCGCAGCGCGTCGACGAGCGCCGGGGCGGCGGCGAGGTAGCCGAGGCGGCCGCCGGCGAGCGCGAAGGCCTTGCTCATCGTGCGCGTGACGACGAGCCGCGGCCGGCCGGCGAGCAGGGTGAGGGCCGAGGGCGTGCCGGGCCGCGCGAACTCGGCGTAGGCCTCGTCGACGACGACGAGCCCCGTGGTCGCGTCGTGGACGGCCTCGACGACGTCGAGCCCGAGGGCGGTGCCGGTCGGGTTGTTCGGCGAGCAGAGGAGGACGACGTCGGGGCGGTGCTCGCGGACCTGGGCGACGGCGGAGGTCGCGTCGAGGTCGAAGGCCCCGTCGCCGGCGACGCCACGCATCCCGTCGACCCACGTCGTGCCGGTCGTCGTCGCGATGATCGGGTGCATCGAGTAGGCGGGCGTGAAGCCGACCGCCACCCGGCCGGGGCCCCCGAACGCCTGGAGCAGGTGGAGGAGCACCTCGTTCGACCCGTTGCCCGCCCACACCTGCGCCGCGTCCACCGGCGTGCCGCCGCGCGAGAGGTAGGCCGCCAGGTCGGTGCGCAGCGCGGTGAACTCGCGGTCCGGGTACCGGTTGAGGCCGGCCGCGGCCTCGGCGACCGCGCGCGTCATCGCCTCGACGACGACGGCGGGCACCGGGTAGGAGTTCTCGTTCGTGTTGAGCGCGACCGGCACCGCCAGCTGTGGCGCGCCGTAGGCGGTCCGACCCCGAAGGTCGGGACGCAGCATCGCCTCGATCGTCGCGCGCGGGTCCATGCGGCGAGTCTAGGAGCCGATCCTCCGCGTCAGGCGCCGGGTTCGACCTCCGGGACCCGGGCGAGGACGGCCTCGCCGTGCGCCGGCAGGTCCTCGGCGCGCGCGAGCGTGACCACGTGGCCGCCGACGTCGCGCAGCGCGTCCTGCGAGTACTCGACGACGTGGATGCCGCGCAGGAACGACTGCACCGAAAGGCCGCTGCTGTGCGCCGCGCAGCCCCCGGTGGGAAGCACGTGGTTGGACCCGGCGCAGTAGTCGCCGAGGCTCACCGGGGCCCACGTGCCGACGAACACGGCACCGGCGTTGCGCACCCCCGCCGCGACCGTCGACGCGTCGGCCGTGTGGATCTCGAGGTGCTCGGCCCCGTAGGCGTTGACCACGTCGAGGCCGACCTCGACGTCGTCGACGAGGACGACGGCCGACTGGCGGCCGGCCAGCGCCTCGGCGACGCGCTCGGTGTGCTTCGTCGCCGCCACCCGACGGACCAGGGCGTCCTCGACCGCGGCGGCGAGCTCGGGGCTGTCGGTGACGAGCACCGCCGCCGCGAGGGGGTCGTGCTCGGCCTGCGAGACGAGGTCGGCGGCGACGTGCTCGGGGTCGGCGGTGGCGTCGGCGAGCACCGCGATCTCGGTCGGGCCCGCCTCGGCGTCGATGCCGACGACGCCCTTGAGCAGCCGCTTGGCCGCCGTGACGTAGATGTTGCCGGGACCGGTGACGAGCGAGACCGGCTCGCAGACCGTGCCGTCCTCCTCGTACCCGTAGGCGAAGGCGGCGACGGCCTGGGCCCCGCCGACGGCGTGGACCTCCTCGACGCCGAGCAGCGCGCACGCGGCGAGGACGGTCGGGTGCGGCCACCCGCCGTGGTCGCGCTGCGGCGGGCTGGCGACGGCCAGGCTCGCGACGCCGGCCGCCTGCGCCGGGACGACGTTCATCACCACGCTGCTCGGGTAGACGGCCCGGCCGCCGGGGACGTAGAGACCCACCCGGTCGACGGGGACCCACCGCTCGGTGACGACGCCGCCGTCGACCACCTCCGTGCGGCCGTCGGTGCGCCGCTGGTCCTCGTGGACGAGCCGGGCCCGGCGGATGGACTCCTCGAGCCCGGCACGGACCGCGGGGTCGAGGTGGTCGAGCGCGGACGCGAGCACCTCGGCC
The DNA here is from genome assembly GCF_035325325.1 of Phycicoccus sp. Classification (NCBI taxonomy): domain Bacteria; kingdom Bacillati; phylum Actinomycetota; class Actinomycetes; order Micrococcales; family Intrasporangiaceae; genus Phycicoccus; species Phycicoccus sp. The sequence continues at coordinate 29,417 of NZ_DAOLAC010000021.1, forward strand.
GGCACCCGCAGCGCGGGCGGACGGATGCCGTCGAACCGCTCGGCCGCGTCGTGGAGCGCGGCGGCGCCGCGGTCGCGGACGTCCTCGACGACCGGACGCACGGCGGCGAGGGCGGCCTCGACGTCGAACTCGGCCCGGGGCAGGGCGGCGCGCAGCTCACGCAGGCCGGGGCGACGCCCCCGCAGGTCGAGCCGCGGGATGACTCGGGTCGTGCTCTCGGGCATGGCCGCCAGTCTAGGTTCGGGCGGCACGACCACGTGCCGCGGTGCCGACGGTCGGGCCACGGCCCCGCAGTCAGTCGTCGAAGAACTCGGCCTCGAAGGCGGCCCGCGCCCGCCGGGCCACCCGTCGGTACCGCTCGGCGAGGTCCTGGGCGGTCCCCGACTCCATCCCGATGATGCGGGCCACGCCGTCGGCGTCGCGGTCGTAGGTGGGCACCGAGTCGACCGACTTGCCCCGGAAGAGCACGCCGGCGTTCCGCATCGCCGTCGCCAGCCGCCACGACGCGGCGAGGGCCGACGCGTGCTCGGCGTCGACCAGCCCGAGCCCGGCCGCGGCGTCGAGGGCCACGAGGGTCGAGGGCGTGCGCAGCTCGGGGTGCCGCCCCGCATGCCTCAGCTGGACGAGCTGGACGACCCACTCGACGTCCGAGAGACCACCGTGGCCGAGCTTGAAGTGCGTCTTGCGGTCCGCGCCCCGCGGCAGCCGCTCGGCCTCCATCCGCGCCTTGAGCGTGCGGATCTCGCGGACCTGGCCGGCGTCGAGGCCGCCCTCCGGCCAGCGGATCGGCTCGATCAGCGCGAGGAACCGTTCGCCGAGCCCCGGGTCGCCCGCGACGGGGGTGGCGCGCAGCAGCGCCTGCGCCTCCCACACGAGGGACCAGCGGGCGTAGTACTCGCGGTAGGAGGCGAGCGAGCGCACGAGCGGGCCGTTCTTGCCCTCCGGGCGCAGCGCGGCGTCGACGTCGAGGACCGGGTCGGGGCCGGTGCGGCCGAGGAGCGCGATGAGCCGCCTGACGACCTCCATCGCCTGCGCCTGCGCCGCGCCGTCCTCCGCGCCCGGCACCGGCTCGTGGACGAAGAGCACGTCGGCGTCCGAGCCGTAGCCCTGCTCGCGGCCCCCGAGCCGGCCCATCCCGATGACGGCGACGTCGGTCAGCGGCTCCGCGCCGCCGGCGACCTCGCGCACGCACACCTCGAGGGCCAGCTCGAGGAGGGCCGAGGTGAGGTCGGTCATCGCCTCCCCGAGCTCGCTCGGGCCGAGGAGCCCGGCGAGGTCGGCGACGGCGATGCGGAACAGCTCGGAGCGGCGGATCGTGCGCGCGGCGAGCACCGCCGCCTCGGCGTCGTCCTTGCGTCCGGCCGCGGAGCGCATCCGGCGCAGCACGTCCTCGCGCGAGCGCGGGGTGAGGCCGGCGGAGTCGCCGAGGAACTGGACGCACTCCGGCGCCTGCTCGAGCAGCGCCGCGGCGTACCGGCTGCGGGCGAGGGTGTGGGCGAGCCGTTCCGCCGCCGAGCCCTCGTCGCGCAGCAGCCGCAGGTACCAGTGCGTCGAGCCGAGCTCCTCACTGATCTTGCGGAACGCCAGCAGCCCGGCGTCGGGGTCGGCCTCGTCGGCGAACCACCCGAGCATCACCGGCAGGAGCTGGCGCTGGATGGCCGAGCGCCGGCTCACTCCACCGGTCAATGCCTCGAGGTGTCGCAGGGCACCGGCGGGGTCACGGAAGCCCAACGCGGACAACCGTTCCCGAGCGGCCTCGGGGGTGAGTCGCACGTCCTGGTCCGAGAGCCGGGCGACGGCCGAGAGCAGGGGCCGGTAGAAGATGCGCTCGTGCAGCCGGCGGACCTCCCGGCGGCGGGCCCGCCACTGCTCCTGGACCGCCTCCGCCGGCGACGCCCGGTGCCCCATCGCCCGGCCGAGCCGGCGCAGGTCGGCCTCGGCGGTCGGCATGAGGTGGGTCCGGCGCAGCCGCTGCAGCTGGATGCGGTGCTCGAGGGCCCGTAGGGAGCGGTAGGCGGTCTCGAGCGTCGCGGCGTCCTCGCGTCCGACGTAGCCGCCGGCGGACAGGGCGGCGAGCCCCTCGAGCGTCGTCGCCGTGCGCAGCGACTCGTCGGCGCGGCCGTGGACGAGCTGGAGCAGCTGGACGGAGAACTCGACGTCGCGCAGGCCCCCGGCACCGAGCTTGATCTGCCGCTCCGCCTCGGCCTTGGGGATGTGCTCCTCGACGCGTCGGCGCATGGCCTGCACGTCCGCGACGAAGTTCTCGCGGCTGGAGGCCTGCCAGACCATCGGCTGCACGGCGTCGCAGTAGGCCGCCCCGACCTCGGCGTCGCCGGCGACCGGACGGGCCTTGAGCAGGGCCTGGAACTCCCACGTCTTGGCCCAGCGCTCGTAGTACGCCCGGTGGCTCGCGACGGTCCGCACGAGCGGGCCGTTCTTGCCCTCGGGGCGCAGCGCGGGGTCGACCTGCCACAGCGACCCCGCCCCGGTCGAGGCCGAGCAGAGCCGCATGAGGCGGGTGGCGAGGTCGGTGGCCACGGCGATCGCCTCCTCCTCGGGCACGCCGTCGGCCGGCTCCGCGACGAAGATGACGTCGACGTCCGAGATGTAGTTCAGCTCGCGCCCACCGGTCTTGCCCATCGCCACGACGGCGAGGCGGGTGCGGTCGGCCTCCTCCCCCACCTCCTCACCGGCGACCCGGAGCGCGGCCTCGAGGGCCGCGGCCGCGAGGTCGGCGAGCGCCTCGGCGGTGGCCGGCAGCACCTCGAGCGGGTCCTCGGCGGTCAGGTCGAGGGCGGCGATGCCGAGCAGCTGCTCGCGGTAGCCGATGCGCAGCGCGTCGGCGGGCGTCAGCTCCCCCGGGGTCCGGACCGCCGCGACGAGGCGCTCGCGCCGCCGCTCGGCGGCGACCGGCGCCGCCGCGGTGACCGCCCGCCAGTGCTCGGGATGGGCCACGAGGTGGTCGGCGGGGGCGCGGGGGGCGCGGGGCGGGGGGGGGGGGGGGGCGCGCGCCAGGGGGTCGTCCGTGAGCGCCGACCCCTCCTCCTCGCGCAGGCCGGCCTCCCCCACCGCCTCGAGCACGCGCACCAGCCCGAGCAGCGCGGCGTCGGGGTCGGCGGTGCGCGAGAGGGCCTCGCTCAGCCCGCCGGCCTCGATCCGGTGGGGGTCACCGGCCAACCCCTCGAGGACGGGGTCGTCGAGCAGGCCGGCAGCCCGCCGGGGGTCGGCGAAGCCCAGCCGGGCGATGCCGGCCGGGACCGACTCCGGGGCGCGCGAGCTCACGGGCCGCCCGTCAGAGCGCCGGCAGGTAGCGCTCGAGCTCGAAGGCCGTCACCTGGTTGCGGTAGTCGGCCCACTCGGACCGCTTGTTGCGCAGGAAGAAGTCGAAGGTGTGCTCGCCGAGGGTCTCGGCGACGAGCTCGCTGGACTCCATCACCTCGATGGCCTCGGACAGGCTGGCCGGGAGCGGCTGGATGCCCATCGCCCGGCGCTCGGCGTCGGTGAGGCTCCAGACGTCGTCCTCGGTCTCCGGGGGCAGGTCGTACCCCTCCTCGATGCCCTTGAGCCCGGCGGCGAGGAGGACGGCGAAGGTGAGGTAGGGGTTGCACGCGGTGTCGATGCTGCGGACCTCGACCCGCGTGCTCTGGCCCTTGTCCGGCTTGTACATCGGCACCCGGACCAGCGCCGAGCGGTTGTTGTGCCCCCAGGTGAGGTGCGCCGGCGCCTCGCCGCCACCCCAGAGCCGCTTGTAGCTGTTGACCCACTGGTTGGTGACGGCCGCGGTCTCGGCGCCGTGGTGCAGCAGGCCGGCGATGAACTGCCGCCCGACCTTCGAGAGCTGGTAGGGCGCTCCCGGCTCGTGGAAGGCGTTCGTGTCGCCCTCGAAGAGCGACATGTGCGTGTGCATCCCGGAGCCGGGGTGCTCGGCGAAGGGCTTGGGCATGAACGAGGCGTAGATGCCCTGCTCGAGCGCCACCTCCTTGACCACGGTGCGGAAGGTCATGATGTTGTCGGCGGTGGTCAGGGCGTCGGCGTAGCGCAGGTCGATCTCGTTCTGCCCCGGCGCCGCCTCGTGGTGGCTGAACTCGACGGAGATGCCCATCTCCTCGAGCATCGTGATCGCCGCGCGGCGGAAGTCGGCGCTCGAGCCGTGGGGCGTGTGGTCGAAGTAGCCGGAGGTGTCGATCGGCGTCGGGCTCTGCCCGGGCACCCAGCCCTGCTTGAGGAGGAAGAACTCGATCTCGGGGTGGGTGTAGAAGGTGAAGCCCATGTCGGCGGCCTTGGCCAGCGAGCGCTGGAGGACGTGGCGGGGGTCGGCCATGCTCGGGGTGCCGTCGGGGAGGGTGATGTCGCAGAACATCCGGGCCGTGCCGTTGCTCTCGCCACGCCACGGGAGCACCTGGAAGGTGGCCGGGTCGGGCTTGGCGAGCATGTCGGACTCGTAGACGCGGGCGAAGCCCTCGATGACCGAGCCGTCGAACCCGATGCCCTCGGCGAAGGCTCCCTCGAGCTCGGCCGGGGCGACGGCCACCGACTTCAGGGTGCCGAGGACGTCGGTGAACCACAGCCGGACGAACCGGATGTCGCGCTCTTCGATGGTGCGGAGGACGAACTCCTGCTGACGGTCCATGCCGAGCATCCTGCCGCATCCGTGTGTCGTCCGCGTGACGCGACGCAGAAGGGGCCCGGGCTCTCGCCCGGGCCCCCTCCGTGGTGGAGCAGGTGCTGCTCAGGTCACTTGAAGGCGACCTTGACCATCAGCGTGCGGCCACCGTTCTTCGCCTTCTTGACGGTCATCGTCGTCCCGGAGCCCGCGACCTTGGTCGAGTTCCACGGGTTGAGCGAGGACCAGTACTTCGCCGGGTTGCTGTCGTCGAAGGTCGGGATGCCCTTGCTGGACGGGACCGTCGACGGCGAGCCGTTCTTGTGGAACGTGACCCGGTCGGTGCGCTCGAGGCCGAAGGTGGCGTCGAACGGCTGGCGGCGGTTGCCGAGGAGGGTGCCGTCGGCGAACATCACCGGCGCGGGACGCGCGTCGACCGGGAGGACCAGGCCGCCGCCCGGGTGGGCGCTGGTGTTGTTGTCGGCGAACTCACCGTTGGCGAACCAGACGAGCATCCCGTTCTGGTAGGGGAAGCGCTCCACCCAGTCCGGGCGCGTGTTGCTCCAGCCGAAGTTGTACGGACCCGTCTTGAGGGTCTTGTCGTACCCGCTGTAGGTGCGGTTCTCGGCCAGGTACATGTCCTGGACCTGACGGGTGGTGGTGCCGTTGATGATCTCGAAGCCACCGGCGGCCGTCCAGGCGCCGGCGCCCGACTCGACGTCGTCCGTGGTGGAGGTGCCGCCCACGGTCGTCGTGATGTCGTCGATGAAGGCCTCGCTGGCCACGCCACCGTCGGTCGACATCCGGAAGCGGAACTTGACCGCCTGGCCGGCGTACGGGGTGAGGTCCCAGTCGAAGGACTTCCACGCCAGGGCGCTGTCGGTGTCACCGTCGGCCGAGCCGTCGATGCCGTCGCCGACCGGGGTCCAGGTGGAGCCGCCGTCGGTCGAGACCTCGCCGTACAGGTAGTCGTAGTCGACCTCGATGTTGCCCGAGACGAACGCGCTGACCTTGCCCGACGTGGCGCCGGTGAGGTCGACGTCCTTGGTCAGGGTCGAGGACAGGTCGTTGCCGAGCCCGGTCCACCACTCACCCTGGCCGGAGTGCGGCGTGTTCTTCTTCGTCACCACGGTGCGCTTGGGCAGCGGGACGATGATCGCCTGCGCCTCGCTCGCGGTCACCTTGTCGGCGGAGCCGAGCTTGACCGTCGTGTCCTGGCCGTAGGGGACGACCTGCGGGTCGAGCCAGCCGAGCTGGAGCTTCTCCCAGGCGCCCATGTAGCCGGGCGTCGTGCCGATCGAGTCCTTGCCGTGGTTGAGCCACGAGCCACCGGACATGAGCGTCCAGAAGCCGGTGCCGTTGTCGCCACCCGCGGTGTCGTAGAGGTCCGGCAGACCGAGGTCGTGGCCGAACTCGTGGGCGAAGACACCGAGGCCGCCGTTCTCGGGCTCGGTCGTGTAGTCACCGATCCACATCCCGGAGTTGCCGAGCGGCACGCCACCGAGCTTGTTGCCCTCGGGGCCGGTCTTGCCCTGGTCGGTCGAGTAGGCGTACCAGCGGTGCGACCAGATGGCGTCCTCGCCCTGCGCACCGCCGCCGGCCTCCTCGCCCTCACCGGCGTGGATGGCCTGGAAGTGGTCGATGTAGCCGTCGGGCTCGTTGAAGTTGCCGTCGCCGTCGTAGTCGTAGCGGTCGACCTTGTCGAACTGCGCGAGGTACTTCTTGATCTGCTTGTCGGTCTTGCCCTGGGCCTTCTGGTCGTCGTACCACGCCTGCGCGGTGTCCTTGACGAAGGGCCAGTAGGTGCTGGCGTCCGAGTACTTGTTCGAGCCGTAGCGGGCCTCGTTGTAGGGGACCTTGACCCAGTCGGAGACGTCACCCTTGGCGAGGAAGCGGCCGTTGGACTGCTTGAGGTAGAAGTCCTTGAACGACTCACCGCTGCCGAACATCATGTCGAGGTAGTGCTGGCGGTTGAAGTCCTTGAGCCAGTACGTCGAGTTGTCCTGCTTGCGGTTCGGCTCGGGGATCTGGTTGTGCACCGGGCCGGCGGTGCCGCCGGTCGCCGGGTTGACCTTGTCACCGAAGTCGACGAGGACCGTGAAGATGTCCTCCTCGCGGTCGACCGGGTAGTTGACGTACTTCGTCTTCCCGTCGCCCTTGCCCTTGCGGTTCTTGTCGCCCTTCTTGCTCTTGACCTCGATCACGCGGTTGCCGTTGATCGTCTTGGTCGTGGCCTTGCCGTTGACGAGCTGCTGGATCGCGTCCTGGCGCAGCTCGGCCTGGGCCTCGGCGAGCGGGTTGGGCAGGTTGTCGTGCTTCTTCGCGGTGCTCTTCTCCGGGGTGTCCGGACCGGCGGGAACCGCCTGCGCCGTGCTCGGGGCGAGCGTCAGGGCGAGGGCCGCCGCTGCCACCCCCGACACAACGGTCACGTGTCGTCTCTTCACGAGATCTCCTCCATGGGTGTCCGCCCCTCGTCCTGTCAGCGCGGGGCATCGTGGACGAAACCACAGAAACCACTCAGGATCGAGGGTCCGGCCGACGGATTTTCGGCCGCTGCGCCCGGAGACGCACGTCACCCGTGCCCGAGGGGGTATTTGCATGGTGTGCAAATACGTTGTGCCGCAGCGGGATCGAGGGGACCTTCAGGAGTTTCCCCAGAAAGGTAAAATCTCGGCAAAGGACCCCCTCCGCGCGGGGTCCTACCATCGGGCCATGAGCGAGCAGACGTCGTCCACGCCGGCCCCCGAGGGCACCGCCCCGTACGGCACCGGCGCCCAGGCTGCGCCCCAGCGCCGGGTGCGGGTCCCCCACCTCCTCGCGATGAAGGAGCGCGGCGAGCGGTGGGCCATGCTCACCGCCTACGACATGTACACCGCGGAGATCTTCGACGAGGCCGGGATCCCCGTCCTCCTCGTCGGCGACTCGGCCGGCAACAACGTCTACGGGTTCGAGACCACGGTGCCGGTGACGGTCGACCACCTCGTGCCCCTGGTCCGGGCCGTGACGAGCTCCGCCCGCCGCGCGATGGTCGTCGCCGACCTCCCCTTCGGGTCCTACCAGGCGAGCCCGCAGCAGGCGCTGGCCACCGCGACCCGCTTCATGAAGGAGGGGATGGCGCACGCCGTCAAGCTCGAGGGCGGCGCCCCGATGGTGCCCGAGGTCGAGCTGCTCGTCCGCGCCGGCATCCCCGTCATGGGGCACATCGGTTTCACGCCGCAGAGCGAGCACGTGCTCGGCGGGTACAAGGTCCAGGGCCGCGGCGCGGGCGCGGAGAAGCTCCTCGCCGACGCCCTCGCCCTCGAGGCGGCCGGCTGCTTCGCCGTCGTCATGGAGATGGTGCCGGCCCCGGTCGCCGCGGAGGTGACCGCGGCGCTGCGCATCCCGACGATCGGCATCGGGGCGGGCCCGCACTGCGACGCCCAGGTGCTCGTCTGGCAGGACATGGCCGGCCTGCGCGGTGGTCGGGCGCCGCGCTTCGTCAAGAAGTACGCCGACCTGCGCAGCGACCTCCTCCGGGCAGCGGGCGAGTACGCGGCCGAGGTCGCCGAGGGCTCCTTCCCGGCCGCCGAGCACTCCTTCGAGTCGTGACGCGGAACCCCGGCGAGCAGGAGGAGCGTCCGAGCGGCATGTGGAGCACGAGCCCGCCCCCACCGAGGCCGGGGGCCCCGACCCGCTGGTCGGCCCACCAGTCCGGCCCGGAGGCGGCGCGCGCCTACCGGCAGCGCTTCCTCGACCTCGCCGCCACCGGCCGCGACCTGCACGGCGAGGCCCGCTTCGTCACCGAGCTCGCACCTCCCCCGTCCCGGGTCCTCGACGCCGGGTGCGGCTACGGGCGCGTCGCGAGCGAGCTGACCCGGCTCGGCCACTACGTCGTCGGCGTGGACGCCGACCCCGACCTCGTCGCCCTCGCCCGCGAGGACGCCCGCACCCGCTTCCTCGTCGCGGACCTCTCGACCCTCGACCTGCGCACCGAGCAGGAGTTCCACGTCGTCCTCATGGCCGGCAACGTCGTCCCGTACCTCGCCGACGGCTCGCTGCCCACCGTGCTCCAGCGGCTGGCGGCGCACCTCGCCCCCGGCGGGCACCTCGTCGCCGGGTTCGGGATGCCGGGGTCGCTCCCCTCCGGCGCGGCCGAGGTCTCGCTCGCCGACTACGACCGCTGGGCGCGCGCGGCGGGGCTCTCCTTCATCGCGCGGTACGCGACGTGGGACCGCCGGCCGTTCACGCCGACGAGCGACTACGCCCTCACGGTGCACCGCCTCACCGGCGGCTGATCACGCCCCGTCGGGCGCCGGGCCGCCGCCGCGCTCGTCCCACTCCCGGTCCTCGGCGTCCCACCGCTCGGTGTTCTCCCGGGCGTGCTGGAGCGCGTTCGCCGCGGCCTCCGCGGAGTCGTAGGGACCGAGGACGTTGGCGTCCTGGCTGCGGTCGGCGTCGGTCTCGACCGCTCCGGTGTCGACGTTGTACCAGTAGGGCATCGCGGGGTTCTCCTTCGCCGGTGTGGTCTGCCTAGACTCCAACCTATGCCCCTGACCCACGCCAGCGTGGCCCCCGGCACGGTCTCCCCGCGCCGGCCCGTCCCCCCGGAGATCGCCCGCCCCGAGTACGTCGACCGTCCCCAGCCCGAACGGTTCACCGGGTCGGAGGTCAAGGACGCCGAGACCATCGAGCGGATGCGCGTGGCCGGCCGGGTCGCCGCGAACGCGATGGCCGCTGCCGCGGCCGTCATCGCCCCGGGGGTGACCACCGACGAGATCGACCGCGTGGGCCATGAGTACCTCATGGACCACGGCGCCTACCCGTCGACGTTGGGCTACAAGGGTTTTCCGAAGTCCCTGTGCACCTCCGTCAACGAGGTCGTCTGCCACGGCATCCCGGACGACCGGCCGCTCGAGGACGGTGACATCGTCAACATCGACATCACCGCGTTCGTCGGCGGCGTCCACGGCGACACCGACGCCACCTACCTCGTCGGCGACGTCGACGAGGAGTCGCGGCTGCTCGTCGAGCGCACCCACGAGGCGATGATGCGGGGCATCCGCGCGGCCCGTCCCGGTCGCGAGGTCAACGTCATCGGGCGGGTCATCGAGTCGTACGCGAAGCGGTTCGGTTACGGCGTGGTCCGCGACTTCACCGGCCACGGCATCGGCTCGGCGTTCCACAGCGGCCTCATCATCCCGCACTACGACGCCGCGCCCTCGTACGCGACGGTGATCGAGCCGGGGATGACCTTCACCGTCGAGCCGATGCTCAACCTCGGCACCCCGGAGTGGGAGATGTGGGACGACGGGTGGACGGTCGTCACCAAGGACCGCCGTCGTTCGGCACAGTTCGAGCACACGATCCTCGTCACCGAGGACGGACCCGAGATCCTCACCCTGGGAGACGCAGCATGAGCACCTCACACCCTCTCGGCATCGACGTCGGCGGCAGCGGCATCAAGGGCGCACCGGTCGACCTCGAGGCCGGGGAGTTCGCCCAGAAGCGGCTGCGGATCGACACGCCGGCGGTGTCCACGCCCGAGGCGGTCTGCGAGGTGATCAAGGAGGTCGTCGACCACTTCGACGAGGTCCGCAGCGACTCCCCCATCGGCGTGACGATCCCGGGCGTCGTCCAGCACGGTGTCGTCAAGACGGCCGCGAACATCGACAAGTCGTGGATCGGCTGCCACATCGAGGACCTCCTCGAGGAGCGGCTGCAGCACGACGTCGTCGTCGTCAACGACGCGGACGCCGCCGGGGTCGGCGAGCTGACCTTCGGCGCGGCCAAGGGGCACGACGGCCTCGTCGTCGTCACCACCCTGGGGACCGGCATCGGCACCGCGATCTTCAACGAGGGCGTACTGGTGCCGAACTCGGAGCTCGGGCACCTCGAGATCGACGGCGTCGACGCCGAGACGCGGGCCGCGAGCTCGGCCAAGACGCGCGAGGACCTCAGCTACCCGGAGTGGGCGAAGCGGCTGCAGCGTTACTACCGGGTCCTCGAGGACCTCCTGTGGCCCGACCTCATCGTCGTCGGCGGTGGCGTCTCGAAGGACTCCGACGAGTTCCTCCCGTTGCTCGACCTGCGCACCCCGATCGTCCCCGCGGTGCTGCGCAACAAGGCGGGCATCATCGGCGCGGCCGTGCTGGCCAGCTCGGCGCAGCGGCGGCACGGCAGGCACACCGGCTGAGCGGCTACTCCCCGGCGCGGAACGTCGTGGGGCCGGCGCCCGCGAGGTCGTGGATGCGGGTGTCCGGGCTGCCGAGCCGGCCGGCCTGGTCGAGGTAGAGGGCCCGGCCGCGCGGCTGCAGCAGCCCGTCGTGGACGGGCACGGCGTGCGGCGCCGCGTGCCGCCGCAGGAACGCCGTCATCTCGCGGCTGCGCTGCCACGGCGCCTGGAGCGGGAAGGCGAGGACGTCGACCGGGCCGGGGTCGGCGTCGAGCGCGTCTCCCGGATGGAAGAGCGACGGCTCGCCCTCGGCGTCGAGGCGCACCCCGACGTTGGGGATCCGGGGGATGTCCTCGTGGATGAGCGCGTGCACCTCCCCCACCGGCGTCACCGTGACGGGACCGACCGTCGTGGTGCCGTCGTGCGCCTGCGCGTCGAGGCCGAGGTCGCGCAGGACGCCGAGGCTGCCGGGGTCGCAGAGGACCCGGGCCCCGGGGTTGGCCGCGAGCAGGGCCGGGACACGCTCGGGGTCGAGGTGGTCCGGGTGCTGGTGGGTGACGAGGACGGCGTCGAGGTCGCGGACGTCGGCGAGCGCGTCGTCGGCGAAGGTGCCGGGGTCGAGGAGCAGGCGGGTGTCGGCGACCTCGAGCAGGAGGCAGGCGTGTCCGAGGTGGGTGATGCGCATGCCCCCACGCTAGGCCGTCCTCAGCCGAGCACGGACTCCGCGTCGTCGTCCCGTCGCTCGAGGACCGGGGGGAGGTCGTCGACGGCCGGGACCCGGGCGTCGACCAGCTCGGCGGCCGCGACGAGGTCGTCGGGCAGCACCGTGACCTCCGGCGGGGGCTCGGCGAGTGCCTTGGCGCCCTCGCCGGCGACGAAGAGGGGCAGGGTGCGGGCGAGCCGGGTCAGCGAGGGCAGCCGGGCCTCGAAGGCGGTGCGGCGCACCCCGGCGAGGACGACCGCGTCGGCGCGCAGGAAGCGGGTCGCCTCGGCGACGGCCGTCATCGGCGAGTTCGCGCCGAGGCTGACCACCCGCCACCACCGCGCGTGGAGCATCGCGCCGAAGAGCTCGAGGGGCAGGTCGTGCAGCTCGCGCGGAGGGCAGGCGAGCACGACCGTGCGCACCTGCGGACCCTGGACGGGCAGGCGCAGCTCGCCGAGCACGCCGCGGAACGCGCTGGAGACGAAGTGCTCGTGGACCACGCCGAGGCGTCCGGACTCCCAGGCGTCCCCGACGTCCTTGAGGACCGGCATGATGACGCGCGTCACGGTCGCGTCGACGCCGGAGACCAGGAGCGCGTCGAGCAGGACGTCGCGGACGGTCGAGCCGTCGAGGTCGCGGGTCGCGGCCATGACGCGCTCACGCGCGAGGTCGAGGTCGATCGCGGGGTCTCCTGGCACGGGCATGCTCCTGCGGCGAGAGTCGGTGGACCCGTGCACCCTAACCGCCGAACCTGCGGGGACCGGCCGATGGAGCAGGCGAACCTGCTGGTCAGGGTGCCGGTGTGGTGGACGAGTCGAGCTGTAGGCCGGGTTCTGTCCCGCGCCGCCGTCTCCGGCCGCGCGGTGACGGTCATCCATCTCGGGTGGCCGTTGCCGACCACCTCCAGCGCCCTACCCGGATGCTCGGGCGGGCAACCCTCGAACGCATCCTGTCTGGGCTTGCTCCGGATGGGGTTTACCGAGCCGACCGGGTCACCCCGGCCGCTGGTGGTCTCTTACACCACCGTTTCACCCGTGCCCGCTGCTCGCGCAGCGGGCGGTCTGTTCTCTGTGGCACTGTCCCGCGGGTCGCCCCGGGTGGCTGTTGGCCACCATCCTGCCCTTCGGAGCCCGGACCTTCCTCGGCGGTGGTTGCCCACCGACGCGACCGTCCGCCCGACTCGTCCGCGGTGGAGTCTAGCGGTCGTGGGCGAAGGCGATCCGCCCGGCCGCGACGTCGGCGGACTCGAGGCGGACCGAGACCGTGGAGCCGAGGGCTCCCCGGTCCCCCGACGCCTTGGCGAGGACGGGCAGGTCGACGAGCTGGACCTCCATCCCCTTCTCGAGGTGGTCGACGACGACCGCGGGGAAGCGCTCCCCCTCGCGGCCGTGGAGCACCGCGGCCTCGGTGGCGTCCGCGCACGAGCGCTCGGCCGCCCGCGCGGTGCGGTCCGAGGCGCTCATCAGAGCGGCGAGGTCGGGGAGGGAGGCGCGGACGGCCGGGGGCACCTCGGCCCCCCGCGACAGGGCCTCGCACACGACGAGGCCGAAACGGTCGACGAGACGGCGCAGTGGTGCCGTGACGTGGGCGTAGGGGGCGGCGACGGCGGCGTGCTCGCGCTCGTCGGGCGGGGCTCCGTCGAAGGCGGTGTAGCCGGCCCCGCGGAAGAGCGAGGTCGCCTCGTGGATGAGGGCCAGGTGCCGGGGGTCGGTGCGGTCGAGACCCCGGACGAGCTCGCCGTAGGGCTGCCCCTCCGGCCACTCGACGCCGAGCCCGCGGGCGGCGCGCCGGAAGCGCGCGACGGCGTCCGCGGTCGGGGCCGGCATCGTGCGCAGCACCCCGACCCCGCCGTCGAGCATCATCGCCGCCGCCGCCATCCCGGTGAGGAGCGAGAGCTGGGCGTTCCACTCCTCCGCCGCGAGCGGCGGGCGGAACTCGAGCGTGAAGGTGCCGTCGTCGTTCTCGAGGACCTGCTGCTCGGGCATCGGCAGGCTCGCGCCACCGCGGGCCCGCTCCCGGGCGATGCGGCGCTGCCCGACCTCGCGGAGGAGGAGCAGCAGCTCGTCGGCGGTGCCGGCGTCGACATCGGCCTGCACGCCGGCGTAGTCGAGGCGCCGGCGGCTGCGGACCAGCGCCCGGCGAACCTCGGCGCGCGTGAGGACGCCCTCGCCGTCGAGGCGCAGGTCCCAGACGAAGGCCGGCCGGACCTCGTCCGGGAGGAGGCTCGCGGCGTCCTCGGAGAGGACCGGCGGGTGCAGCGGGACCCGCAGGTCGGGGCAGTAGACCGTCTGCCCCCGCTCGCGGGTCGCGCGGTCGAGGTCACCGCCGGCCGGCACGAACGCGGGGACGTCGGCGATGGCGTAGCGGACCCGGTGCCCGTCGCCGTCACGTTCGATGTGGAGGGCCTGGTCGAGGTCCATCGAGCCGGGCGGGTCGAGGGTGACGTACGGGACGTCGGTCTCGTCCGGGTAGCCGTCGCGCGGTGGCCGGGCGGCCTCGCGCTCGGCCTCGGCGAGGGCGTCGGTGGGGTACGGCCCGTCGATGCCCAGCTCGGCACGGACCGCGGAGAAACGGTCGCGCAGGGCCTGCTCGAGGGCCGGCGGGGTCTCGGCGTCGGTCGGCCGCAGCACGACCCTGGGACGGGGCACGGGCTCGACCCTAACCGTCCGTAGGCTGTGCCGGTGCTCATCCTGCTCCCGCCGTCGGAGTCGAAGTGGAACCGCCCGCGCGGCGGTCCGGCGGACCCCGCCTCGTGGTCCTTTCCCGAGCTGGCCGGGGTGCGACGCGAGGTCGCGGGAGCCCTCGCGAGGACGAGCGCCTCCCCGGACGCCGCGGGCGTGCTGGGCGTCTCGCCGGCCCTGCTCGACGACGTCGCGCGCAACCTCGCCCTCGACTCCCTGCCCGCCACCCCGGCGGCGCAGGTCTACACCGGGGTGCTCTACGACGCCCTCGACCTCGCCTCGCTGGACACCGCCGCCCGCCGCCGCGCCAACCGGTGGCTCGTCGTCGTCTCGGCCCTGCACGGCGCGGTCCGGCCGACCGACCGGATCACCGCGTACCGGCTCGCGATGGGGGTGACCCTGCCCGGGGTCGGCCCGCTGGCCCAGCGCTGGCGCCCCGCCCTCGACGGCCCGCTCACCGAGGCCGCGGGCCGCGGCGCCGTCGTCGACTGCCGCTCGGCTGCGTACGCCGCCGCGTGGCGTCCCGGGCGCGAGCTCGCCGACCGGTGGGTGCAGGTGCGGGTCCCGGGGGCCAGCCACCTGGCCAAGCACACCCGGGGCCTCGTCGCCCGGCACCTGTGCGTCGAGGGCGTCGCCGCCCGGTCGGCCGGCGCCGTCGCGGAGGTCGTCGGGCGCGGCTTCGAGGTCTCACTGCACGAACCGGCTCGGTCCGGCGCTCCCTGGGTCCTCGACGTGCAGGCCCCGTGAGCGGCGCCGCAGCAGTCGAGCTGGCCGGACGGCTCGCCCCCGTCGTCGTCTTCCTCCTCGCCATCACGGTCACCGCCGAGCTCGCCGAGCGGGCCGGAGTCTTCGACGTCGCGGGGCACGCCGTGGCGCGGATGGGACGCGGGCGGCGCTGGGTGCTGTGGGTGCTGTTCTCGGCACTCGCCGTCGTCGCGACGGTCGTCCTCTCGCTCGACACGACGGCGGTGCTGCTCACCCCGGTCGGGCTCGCCGTCGCCGCTCAGGTGGGGCTCGACCCCCGGCTGCTCGCGGTGACCACCCTCTGGATCGCGAACACCGGCTCGCTCCTGCTGCCGGTCTCGAACCTCACCAACCTGCTCGCGCTGCACACCCTGGGCCGGGCGGGCCTCGGGCACGGCGACTACGTCCGGGCGTCGTGGGCCCCGGCCGTCGTGGCGGTCGTAGTCCCCCTCCTGCTCGTCGCCGCGCTGCACCCCCGCAGCCTGCGGGGGCGCTACTCCGTCGCGCCACCCGCCGAGCCCCACGACGCGGTCCTGCTCCGGGTGGCGGCGGTGGTCTGCGTCGTCCTCGGGCCGCTGTTCGCCCTCGGGGCTCCCCCGTGGGCGGTGTCGCTCGTCGCCGCGGCGGTCCTCCTCGCGACGACGTGGTGGCGCGGCCGCTCGCTGCTCACCGGGCTGCCCGTGCCGTGGCTCATGGCGCTCGGGTTCGTCGTCGTGTCGGTGGTCGTCGAGCTGCTCCAGCAGCACGGGCTCTCGCGGGTGGTCACCACCGCGCTGCCCGGCGGCACCGGCGCGGGCGCGCTGCTCGCGCTGTCCGGGGCCGGGGCCGGCCTCGCGAACGTCGTCAACAACCTGCCGGCCTACCTCGCGCTCGAGCCCGCCGCCGACGGGTCGGTGCAGCGGCTGCTCGCCCTCCTCGTCGGGACCAACGCGGGCCCGCTCGTCACGCCGTGGGCCTCGCTCGCGACCCTCCTGTGGATCCAGCGCTGCCGGGCCCGCGACGTCGTCGTCCCGTGGCGCTGGCTCGTCCCCGCCGGGCTGGCCTGCGCGGTCCTCGTCGTCGTCACCTCGACGCTCGCCCTCGCCGCCTGAGCCGGCGGCGGGGCGCCGCAACCTTCGACAGCGCGGAAGGGACCCGGTGCGCGCGGTCGTTGGGTGGGTAGGACCGAGGGACAGCGACGAGGGACGGAGGACCATGAGCGTCGTCGACGACATCGGGCGGGTGGCCCAGCGGCGGCTCGGGCACGCGCTGCGGGCCCGGGTGGCCGGCGAGGACGCGAGCGCGGCGGCCGCCGTCATCTGGGGTCGCGAGGGCGAGCGCCGGTTCGGGCCGGACGACCCGGTCTGGCGCGTGCACGCCGACGCCTCCATGTTCCCCGGTGGGGTCGCCGCGCTCCTGCTCCAGTCTCTGCACCCGTCGGCGATGGCCGGGGTGGCCGGGCACAGCGGGTACCGCAGCGACCCCTGGGGCCGGCTCCAGCGCACGTCGCACTTCCTCGCCACGACGACCTTCGGCACGGTCGAGGACGCCGACGCCGCCATCGCCACGGTCCGGTCCATCCACGAGCGCGTCCGGGGCCGGGACGACGAGGGCGTGCCGTACCGCGCCTCCGACCCCGGTCTCCTCGCCTGGGTGCACGTCGCCGAGGCGTGGAGCTTCCTCTCGGCCTTCCAGCGCTACGCCGCGGCGCCGCTCACCCCCGAGGAGGCCGACCGGTACGTCGAGCAGTCGGCGGTCGTCGCCCGGCTGCTCGGCGCCGACCCGGTGCCGACCGACGTCGAGGGCCTGCTGACGGCGCTCGAGGCGTTCCGTCCGGCGCTGCGGGCCACCCCGGCCGCCCGTGACGCCGCGCGCTTCCTGCTCCTCGACCCGCCCCTGCCGTGGACGGCCCGGCCGGGCTACGGGCTCATCGCCTCCGGTGGCGTGGCGCTGCTCCCCAGATGGGTGCGCAGCGAGCTGCGGCTGCCGGTGTCCTCACCGGTGGCGGGAGCGGCCGGGGTGCTCGGGCTGGTCGGCACCCGGGCGGTGCGCTGGGCGATGGCCGGGGTCGCGGAGGAGCGCCGGGTCACGCCTCGGCGGTGACGAGCTCCTCGATGCGCTCGAGGGTGGCCGCCATGTTCTTGCGGGTCATGCCCTCCATGCGGCGCACGAACGGCTTGCTCAGGGCCGCCTCCTGCGAGATGTCCCACGACTCGGTGACGAGCGTGCCCCCCTCGACCGGCTCGAGCTCGTAGCGCCAGATCCGGCCACCGACGAAGGAGCCGAGCGGACCGCGGGTCGTCGTCTGCCAGGCGATGCGGCGGTTCTCGTCGAGCTCGACGACGGTGTTGAGGGTCGAGTACGCGACACCGATCCGCATGTCCATCCCGAAGCGGTCGCCGAGCCCCAGCCGCCGGCCGCCGCTGCGGGCGCCCTGGACCGACCCGCCGCCGTCGATCCGCGAGTGACCCTCCGGGTCGGCGAGCAGGTCGAAGATCGGCTCGGGGGCGGAGGGGATGAGCCGCTGGACGGAGACGACGTCGCGGGAGGTCATGGGCGCGACGCTAACAGCCGTCGAAGCGCCCTCAGCGGGCAGCCCGAGCGGTGGTCAGTGCGCGGTCGAGGTCCTCGACGAGGTCCGCCGGGTCCTCGAGACCGACCGAGAGGCGGACCGTGCCGTCGGTGATGCCGACCGCGGCCCGGCCCTCCGGCGAGAGGCGCCGGTGGGTCGTCGTCGCCGGGTGCGTCGTCAGCGACTTCGCGTCGCCCAGGTTGTTGCTGATGTCGACCAGCCGGAGGGCGTCGAGGAACGCGAACGCGGCGTCCTTGCCGCCCTCGAGCTCGAGGGTGACGACCGTGCCTCCCCCGCCCTCGAGCTGGCGCAGGGCGAGGTCGTGCTGGGGATGGCTCGGCAGGTGCGGGTACACGACGCGGGTGACGCCGCGTCCCTCGCGCTGCCATGCCTCGAGCGTTCCGGCGATGGTGAGGGCCGAGGCGGCCATCGACCGGACCCGCAGGTCGAGGGTCTCCAGGCCCTTGGCCATGACCCAGGCGTTGAAGGGGGACATCGACGGCCCGGTGTGCCGCATGAGGTTCTTCACCGGGCCCTCGACGAAGTCCTTCGGGCCGAGGACGGCTCCGCCGAGTGCGCGCCCCTGGCCGTCGATGTGCTTGGTCGCCGAGTAGACGACGACGTCGGCGCCGTGGGCGAGCGGGTGGCTGAACACCGGTGTGCCGAAGACGTTGTCGACGACGACGGTGGCTCCGGCGGCGTGTGCGAGCTCGGAGACGGCGGCGATGTCGACGAGCTCCTGCATCGGGTTGCTCGGGGTCTCGAAGAACACCGCCGTCGTCGGGGTGGACAGGGCCTCGCGCCACTGGTCGAGGTCGGCGCCGTCGACGAACACGGTCTCGACTCCCCAGCGCGGCAGGATCTCGTCGAGGATGACGTAGCACGAGCCGAAGAGCGCCCGTGACGAGACGACGCGGTCGCCGGCGCCGCAGAGGGCGGCCATCGCCGTGAAGACGGCGGCCATCCCGGAGGCGGTGGCGAAGCAGGCCTCGGCGCCCTCGAGGAGTCGCATGCGCTCCTCGAAGACACTGACCGTCGGGTTGCCGTAGCGGCTGTAGATGTAGTGGTCGACCTCGTCCTTGAACGCGGCCTCGGCTTGGGCGGCGGACTCGTAGACGAACCCGGAGGTGAGGTACATCGCCTCCGCGGTCTCGTCGAACCCGCTGCGCGACAGACCTCCTCGGACGGCCAGCGTGCGTGGGCGCAGACCGTCGGGAAGTGCGCCGGACGCGTCGGTCACTGCTGCCTCCACGGCAGCCCGTCGACCTTCCAGCCCGAGACGCTGCGGTGGCCCGCGGGGTCGACCGGCCCCTCGAACCCCTCGGTGATGTTGTACGCCGGGCCGAGTCCCGCCGCGGTGGCCGCCTCGGCCGCCGCGACCGAGCGCACGCCGGAGCGGCAGAGGAAGTACACGGGCGTGCCCGGTTCCAGGCCGGCCGCGCGAAGGTCGTCGACGAACGTGTCGTTGACGACGCCCCCGGGGAACCGGCTCCACTCGACGAAGGCCACCTGCCGGCCGGTGCCCGAGAGGTCCGGGACACCGACGAAGGTCCACTCGGCGCTCGTGCGCACGTCGACGAGCAGCGCGGGGCCGGGGCCGGTGACCGCGGCGTATGCCTCGGGAGGGGTGACGTCTCCTGCGTAGGTCATGGGGTCGAGGGTAGGCGGCGGGCCACGGGCGGGCACGCGCGTCTCAGGCCGCCGGGACCGGCGGGCCGGTCCGGGTCTGTCGGTGGCCGTCCCTAGCGTGCCCGGATGGATGCCGCCTCATCGCCGCGCCCGCGCGTCGTGCTCACCACGCTGGCGGGCGTCGACGGGCGCATCACCCTCCGCCGCGACCAGCGGCTCCTCGACCCCGCCGTCGGCGGCCGGTGGCGGGAGGCGTGGCCCGACGACGTCGAGGGACTGCTCCGTCGGCGCGACGCGTGGGTCGAGGACCGTCACCACCCCACGGTGAGGCTGGAGGGGAGCGGGACGTTCGTGCCGGACGGTGCCGTGTCCCCGTGGGCCGAGCCGGGTGGGCCGTGGGACCACCGCGACCACCTGCCCCGGCGGGCGCCGCGGTGGTTCGTCGTCGTCGACGGCCGCGGGCGGATGGAGTGGACCCGGACCGGGGACGACGAGACGGCGCTGCTGCTCCTCGTCTGCCGTTCCACTCCCCCGGGGTACCTCGCCCGGCTGCGCGAGCTGGGCGTCGGGTGGCTCGTGTGCGGTGAGCGGCGGGTCGAGCTGGGGACGGCGCTGCGGCGACTCGGCGCCGAGCTGGGGGTGCGGTGCGTGCGGGCCGACGGCGGCGGTGGGATCAACGGAGCGCTGGTGCGGGCCGGACTCGTCGACGAGCTGCACGTCGTGACGATGCCGATCCTCGTCGGTGGCGCCGGCACACCGACCTTCCTCGACGGCGACCCGATGGCACCCGACGGGGTGCCGGTGCGGCTGCGCGTGGTGGCCACGCAGGGAGGGGCCGAGGGGTCGGTGTGGACGCACTACGAGGTGGTCCGGCCGAGCCGCGTTTGACGGCAAATCCGTTCTGCTGCAGGGGGTTGCCTGTGGATGACGGAGTGGCCTGTCGGTGGGCCTCGGTAGACTTGGGGTATGGACAGGGGGCAGCTCAGCAGCCGCATCGCGGCACTCCGTGAGGAGTGCGCGCGGCTGGGTCGTGAGCTGGCCGAGGGTGGTCTGGGGTTGGCGCCGGAGGACGCGTTCGCGGTCGCCGGGGAGGCGCAGCACCTGGCGAATGCGGCCGACGGTGTGGTCGCGGTCGCTGCGTCCTTGGGTGCTCGGGTGGAGGTGCGGCTGTCCGGGCCGGGCCCGGTGGAGCGGGTCCACCCGGTCGGGTTCGTGGACCCGATGGCGGCCACGATGTTCTGTCTCGAGGCCGGGTTGACCGAGGGGGTCGCCGGCCGCAAGGTCGTCCTCGGCGCGGACCTGGGTGAGCGCTTCCCGCAGGTGCGGGCATCGCTGGTCGAGGGGGCGGTGGGGACGATCACCGCGCAGAAGGTCGTCGACGCCTGCGCCGGCCTGGACGTCGACGCGTGCCTGAGGGTCGACGCCGAGCTGGCTCCGCGGCTGGGGTCGATGGACCCGACCCGGGTGATGTCCGAGGCCAGGCGGGTCGCCGCCCGGGTCGCGGCGGACCAGGTCGCCGCGCACGCCGCCAAGACCAAGCGTGGCCGGTGCGTCGAGGTGCGGGCCGGGGTGGACGGGCTGACCGAGTGGTTCGGCTCGCTCCCGACCGCCACGTCCGCGGCGATGTGGTCGGCGGTCGAGGACCTCGCTGGGCAGTACCGGTCCATCGACGGCGACCTCACCCTGCCCGAGGCCCGCGCGGACGCGCTGGCCGACCTGGTCCTGCGCAACGTGACCGTGTCCGCGCAGGTGACCCTCGGGGTGCCGGTCGTGACGGACGCCGCGACGCCGGAGCCCGTGCTCGGGGAACGGTTCCGGGTGGAGTGGGACGACGACGAGACCGTCGTCGACTCGGTGACCGGTGAGGTGACTCGCTACGCCGACCTCGACCCCGCCTCCCGCGAAGCCCTGTCCTGGCTGGAAGAACCGCCCGAGCTCGACGGGGACCTCACCTCGACCATGGCCCCGCTCGGGCCGGGGTCCTGGGTCTCCGGTGCCCAGCTGCCCGGCGTCGGCTGGGTGGACGCCACCACCATGGCCAACCTGCTCAAGACCCTGCCCCTGGAGGTCGCCCGCGCCGTGCTCGACGCCGAGACCGGCACCCTCGCCTCCCTCACCACCCACGCCTACCGCCCCACCCGCGCCATCGCCGACTTCGTCAGGACGAGGGACGGGACCTGCCGGATGTGGGGCTGCACCCGACCCGCCGTCCGCTGCGACCTCGACCACGCGAAGGCCTGGCCCGACGGCCAGACCACCCCCACCCAGCTCGAGTCACTCTGCCGGCACCACCACCGCTTCAAGCAGACCATGCGCTGGCGACCGAGGCTCGACCCCGACGGCACCCTCACCTGGCACGGCCCCCACGCCACCACCCGCACCACCGAGCCCCAGCACCGCCGCGAACCCGAGCGGACCGGTCAGCCCAGCTCCAGTTCGTAGCGGCACAGCACAGGGTGCGGCGGGAACAGCGACGTCGAACGGCCCTCGGCCGCAACCCATCCACGCCGCTCGTAGAAGCGGATGGCCCGGCGGTTCTCCTCGAACACCCGCAGCCACGCGGACCCGTGCCCCTCCTCGCGCAGGGCGCGCAGCACCTCGTCGTGCACCTGACCTGCGAGACCGCTCCCCCAGGTCGCGAGGGCCGTCCCGAAGTGCAGCAGCTCGTCACCCCGCGTCGCCGCGAAGCCGGCCAGCGCACCATCCACCACGACGGCGTGGCACCGGATCGCGGGGGTCCTCGAGCTCCAGGCCCCACGGTTGCCGCACCTCGTCGACCGGGAACGGGTGGGTGTCCTGCGGGAAGATGTGCCCGAGCGCCACGACGGCCGCCTCCCGCTGCAGCACGACGAGGGCGGCGAGGTCCTCGTGGCGCAGGGGCCGGAGCACGGACATGCCGCCCGACGCTACCCGCCCCCCGCCGTGCCGGCGGTGCGAGGCTGGCTCCGTGCTCACCGTCCCCCACGACCTCGGTCTCGCGGCCTTCGCCGCCTCTGTCGACGCCTTCACCGACGCCGTCCGCGACCTCGACGAGCTGGCGCTGCTCGGCCCGTCACGCTGTCACGGGTGGTCACGCCTCGACGTCGTCTCCCACGTCCTCGCCGGATGGCAGGAGCTGCTCGGCGGGCTCGCGACGCGGACCGACGCGTCCCCCACCGTCGACGCCGCCTCGTACTGGCGGGCGTTCGCGGAGGGCGCGAAGGACTCCGACCCGATCGCCCTGCTCATGGCGCAGCGCCGCCGCACCGACGCGTGGCACCGACCGTCGTCCGGCGTGGCCGAGCTCGCCGACGTCGCGGACGTCGTCCGGGGGGCCGTCCGCTACCTCCCCGCCGGGCAGCACGCCTTTCAAGGACACGTGCTGACCTCCGGCGACCTGCTCGCGACGTGGGCCGTCGAGAGCGCCGTGCACCACCTCGACCTGCTCGTGACCAGCGATCCCCCGGCACCGGCGCTGGCGCTCACCCGCCGGACGGCGGCGTGCCTGCTCGACGAGGAGCTGCCCACCGACTGGGACGACACCACGGCAGCGCTCGTCGCCACCGGACGGGTCGACCCTCCGGAGAACTCGTCCCACCTCGCCGGACGGCTGCCGGCGTTCGGCTGACCCGCAGGTCAGGTGCGGTTCGTGAAGGCGACGGAGACCTCGCCGTCGTCCCAGACCTCGACGGCCGTCAGGGACCCGGGCGCGGCGGCGAGACGCCAGGCGCGGTCGTGCGGGAGGCCGAGCAGGTGGGCCAGGACGACGAGGATCGGCTTGCGGTGACAGACGACCACCGTCGTGCCGCCGGCCGCGACGACGCGCTCCCAGGCCGGGACGACGCGCGCCACGAGGTCGTCGTGCGACTCACCACTCGGCGGACGGAAGGTGGGGTCGTCGCGCAGCGCCCGGAACGCGTCGCGCTCGGCGTCGAGCAGGTCGTGCACCGACCGGCCGTCCCAGTCCCCGAAGGACTGCTCGTCCCAGTCGTCGTCGCGCTCGGGCTCGACGCCGAGCGCACCCGCCACCGCCGCCCCGGTCTCGACGGCGCGGGTGAGCGACGAGGTGAGCACCCGCGCCGGGTGGCCCTGGACCAGTGCGGCCACGGCGCGGCCCGCCGCGACGGCCTGCTGCCGCCCGGTGGCGTTGAGGGACGGGTCCGGACCACCCCGCCCGTCGAGCCGCCCCTCGGCGGTGAAGTCCGTGATGCCGTGCCGGACGAGGACGACCCGGGTCGGGGTTCCGCTCCGGAAGGTGCTCGGCGCCGCCGGGTCCCCGACCGCGGCCGGACCCGTCTCCTCGTCGACCTGCGAGGCACCACCGAAGGTGCGGTCGACGGTCAGCCCGTCCATCCCGTCGTTCGAGAGCGCGTCGGCCGCCTTGTTCTCGGCCCGCGGGATCCACTCGTAGCGCACCGAGCCGCCGGCGTCCCGGATGGCGTTGGCCACCTCGCGTGCCTCGAGGGCCAGCCGGCGCATGTCCTCGTGCTTGATCTTCCACGTCCCGGACATCTGCTCGACGACCAGCTTGGAGTCCATCCGCACGAGCACCTCGGCGCCCGGCTCGATGGCGTGCGCCGCGGTGAGCCCCGCGATGAGCCCACGGTACTCGGCGACGTTGTTCGACGCCTTCCCCAGCGGCTCGGCGCGTTCGGCGAGCAGGGCCCCGGTCTCGGTGTCGCGCACCAGCGCTCCGTACCCCGCGACGCCGGGGTTGCCCCGCGACCCGCCGTCCGCCTCGACGGTGAGCCGCCGGCTCACAGCCCGGACTCGGGGGTGCGCACGAGGATCCGGTTGCACTCCTCGCAGCGCAGCACCTCGTCCTCGTCGGCCGAGCGGATGCGGGAGATCTCCACCGGGTTGAGCTCGAGCTGGCACCCGCCGCACCGGCGCTGGCGCAGCGCTGCGGCGCCCGTGCCCGAGGTGCCGCGGATCTTCTCGTAGAGGGCGACGAGGTCGGCACCGACCTCACCGACGATGCCGTCGCGTGGCGCACCGACGGTGGCCTCCTCGTCGGCCAGCCGCCGGAGGGCCTCGTCACGGTCCCGCTCGAGCCCGGCGATCCGCTCGCCGAGCTCGCCGCGCCCGCGCTCGAGCTCGGAGACGTCGTGCTCGGCGGCCTCGGCGCGCTCCATCACCTCGAGCTCGACGTCCTCGAGCTCGGCCTGGCGGCGGGCGAGGGACTCCAGCTCGTGCTGCAGCGCCTGCAGGTCCTTGGCCGTCCCCGTGCCGGCGTCGAGCCGCGCGCGGTCGCGAGCCGCACGTTCGCGCACGAGCTGGACGTCCGCCTCGGCCTTGGCCACCTCGCGCTGCACGTCGCCCAGCTCGGTGCGCGAACGGACCAGCTGGTCGTCGAGGAGGCGGGCCTTGCCCTCGAGGTCGGCGAGCTCGGCGAGCTGGGGCAGGGTGCGCCGGGCGTGGGCGATCTGGTCGAGGCGCGTGTCGATGGCCTGGAGGTCGAGCAGCCGCAGCTGGCGGGCGGACTCGGCTCTCACGGGGTACCTCCCTGGTCGGCACCGACGAGGAAGGTCCACGGGTCGGTGCGCACTGTGCTGATGTGGGTCTCCACCCTAGTGGCGTCCTCGCCGAGGGCCGCACGCAGCGCCCGGTCGGCCCGCCCGAGCCACAGCCACTCGCTCGCCCAGTGTCCCGCGTCCACGAGGTACGGCGTGCCGCCCCGCGCCTCCTCCCGTGCCTCGAGCGCCGGGTGGTGGCGCAGGTCGGCGGTGACGTAGACGTCGGCCCCACTCGCCCGCACCGCGTCGAACAGGTCGTCGCCGGAGCCGCCGAGCACCGCGACGCGCTGGACGAGGGCCTCCGGCGGACCGGCGACCCGCACCCCGCCGGCGGTGGCGGGCAGGTGGACCGCGAGGTCCTCGACGAAGTCCCGCAGCAGCAGCGGCTCGGCGAGGTCGCCGACCCGCCCGAGCGGCTGGTCCTCGGACACGACGAGCGGGTCGGTGTGCCCGAGCCCGCAGGCGTCGGCGAGCGCCTCGCAGACGCCCTCCGCCGCGACGTCGGCGTTCGTGTGGGCGACGTAGAGCGCCACGTCGCCGACGACCAGCCCGGTGACGGTCGCGCCCTTCCCGGACGTCGTCGCGACCGAGTGCACCCCCCGCAGCAGCAGCGGGTGGTGGGTGAGCAGCAGGTCGGCACCGAGGGCCCGCGCCTCCTCGACGACGGCCAGGGTCGGGTCGACGGCGAGGTGGATGCGGTGGACCGGCTGCTCCGGGTCGCCGGTGACGAGGCCCACGCGGTCCCACGACTGCGCGGACGACGGCGGGTAGAGGCGCTCGACGACGTCGAGCACCTGCTGCAGGGCCAGCGGGGCGCCATCGTTCATGTGGGCCCGGCCGGGATCGAACCGACGACCGACGCGGTGTAAACGCGGCGCTCTACCAGCTGAGCTACAGGCCCCGGGCGGAGCGCACCGGGGCGCGACCGACCGCGGTCATTGTGGCAGGTCCGGCGCCTGCCCGAGGGTCAGCCGCCGATGGCCGCGACGGCCGAGGGGATGGCCGTGAAGTCGCGGGCCTCCCCCGGACCGTTGACGAGGGTCCAGGCGATGCGACCGTCGCGGCCGACGAGGAAGGTGCCGCGCAGGGCCGCGCCGTTGGCCTCGTTGAGGACGCCGTAGGCCCGGGCCACCGCTCCGTGCGGCCAGGCGTCCGAGAGCAGCGGGAAGAAGTACCCCTGGATGTCGGCCCAGGCGCGGTTGCTGAAGACGGCGTCGCAGGAGACGCACACGACCTGGAGGTCGTCGGTGACGAACCGCTCGAGGTGGTCGCGGATCTCGTCGAGCTCGCCGGTGCAGATGCCCGAGAACGCCCAGGGGTAGAAGACGACGACGACGTTCCTGTCGGCCGTCAGCTCGGACAGCGTGACGTCGGCACCGTTCTGGTCGCGGAGCGTGAAGTCCGGCGCGAGGTCACCGACGGTGAGCGGGCTCGAGACGGGGGTCATGTCCTCATCCTGCCAGTTGCGGTCTGGGCGGGACGCGGGTGTGACGCATACCCCCCTCGGTGTGTGGTCAGCGCCGGCCGTTGCCCTTCGGGGCGACGAGCTTGTGCGCCCGCCACTCCGCGGAGGCGTTGAACGTCCCGGCGAGGTGCAGCCCGGCGGTCACCGCCGCCTCGTCGATCTCGCTGGCGTCGACCTCGCCGTCCTGGCGCGGCGTGAGGAGCACGACGAAGCCCCCTTCCTCGAGCACCCCCACCATGTCGACGAGCGCGTCGCCGAGGTCGCCGTCCTCGTCGCGGAACCACAGGAGGACCGCGTCGGCGGCCCCGGTGTACTCGTCGTCCTCGAGCTCGGCGCCGCAGGCGTCCTCGACGGCGACCCGCAGGGCGTCGTCGACGTCGGAGTCGTAGCCGAACTCCTGGACCACCTGCTCGGGGGCGAACCCCAGGCGCTCGACGGCGGCGGGCACGGTCGACCCCGGGTCCACCGGGGGCGGCGTCGGGCTGTTCACGGTCACAACCTCTCACATCGGGTGCTGGGCAGGGTCCTAGTCCACCAACGGGGCCGGGGCGGGTGCAAGAGGCGCCACGGCGGGCCGTCGCGCCTCGCGGGCCCGGGCCCCGACCTCGGCGAGGAAACGCTCGGCGGACTCGTGCCGGAGGTGCGGCACCGAGGGACCGACCGGACCGGGGGTGGAGACGATACGGGCACTGGCCAGCCCGAGCCGGGCCTGGAGCGGGCCCTGGGCCAGCCCGAGCGACTGGATGCGCGCGTGCGGCACGACGACGGCCCGCCGGGTGAACCGTCCGGTGCGCAGGTAGACGGCGTGCGCGGCGAGGGCGTAGCCGGTGCGTCGCCAGCTCCAGGGGTCGAGCCACCGCGCGGCCCGCGGCGGCCCGGTCCATCCGCTCTCGCCCCCGTCGCCGTGCAGGGCCTCGAGGAGCACCGGGTCCTCCGGGTGGGCCCCGAGGGCCGCGAGGACCGCGAGCGCCTCCCCCGCCGTACCCACGGGGAGCATCACCGTCTCGTTGTCCGCGCCGTGGTCGTCGTGCACCCCCGCGACGTTGACGCGGACCCGCCACCACCCCCACGGGCGCCACCAGAGCGGCTGGAGCACCTCGACGGCCTGGACGCGGTGCAGCGGGACGGTCGCGCTGCGCAGGTCGGTCAGCCCGTGCCGGACGAGCAGGGCCGTCCGGGACCCGGCGATGGAGAAGTTGCCGTGGACGAGGAGCTCCTTGACGCGGCTCGCGCCGAGGCCGAGGACGACCGGCAGGAGGGCCGGTGCCCCGGCGAGGACCTTGAGGCCCGCCTCGGCGACCCCCACCGTGAAGCCGGCGACGACGAGGACCAGGCCGAGCACGATGGTCGACCCGTGGAGGATCGTCGCGACGAACAGCCGACCGTTGGGCACCTCGACGAGCGGAGCGGCGTCGACCGCGCGCGCCCCCGCGACGGGGCCCGGGGCGGGCCCGGGACCGGCGTCCGGCGCCGGCGCGCCGGCCACCCCCGGGCGCTCGTCGGAGCGTCCGGCGAGGTCGAGCAGGTGCGCCCGGAGCTCCTCGGCCCGGTCGACGCCGAGGAAGGCGAGCGTGAGGTGCGAGTCGGAGCCGCCGGCCGACTGGACGACGACCTGGCTCAGCCCGACGAGCCGGGCGAGCAGCGGGCGCGTCGTCTCGACCGCCTGGACCCGCTCGAGCGGCACCTGCCGGTGCTGCCGGAAGAGCACGCCGGTGCGCAGCTCGACCTGCCCGTGCGCGACCCGGAAGCGGGAGAAGCGCCAGCTGACCCAGCTCACCCCGGCGACCGCCGCGATGACGAGGACCAGGGCGCCGAGGGCGAGGAACGGGTGCGCGGTGTAGGACCAGCCGGAGTCCCCGGGGGAGCCCGGGACGACGTCGGACTCGAGCGAGCCGAGGACGGTGTCGACGAGCTGGCTCACGAGGTAGCCGAGGACCGCGAGGAGGACGACGCCGCCGCGCAGGAGCGGCGAGAGCGGGTGCAGCCGCTGCCAGCCGTCGGGGTCCGCACCGGACCCGGGGTCCGGACCGGGACCGGCCGCGGGACCGGCCGCCTCGGGGAGGGTCACAGGCCCGCCCGCTGCGCCTCGCCGCGGGCCGCCAGCCGGCTGCGCAGGGCCTCGGCCTCGTCGGTCGGCAGGCCGGGAAGCGACCCGCCGCTCTCCGGCGATGCGGTGTGGATCTCGCACGCCGCGATGCCGAACGCGCGGGCCAGCGGCCCGGACTGGATGTCGACGTACTGCAACCGCCCGTACGGCACGCTGACGAGGCTGCGGAAGAGCCGGCCCTTGCGGATGACGATCTCCTCGTCGAGCTCGACCCACGAGATGGCCGACACCTGACGGCCCACGACCCACGCCCCCCAGGCGCCCCCGAGGACGAGGGCGAGGGTGCCGAGCCACACCCACGGCGTGACGAGGACGGCGACGACGACGGTCGCGAGGAGGGGCAGGACGAGGACCGCGCCGAGGGTCAGCAGGCGGACGGTCCGCAGCTGGGGCGCGACCGGCCGCCACGGCAGGTCTCCGCCGCGCAGGGTGACGGGAGAGGGGGCACTGGTCGGGTCGTCGGTCGGGTCGGCCACGTCGCCCAGTCTGCCCCAGCCGGGGAGGACGCCGGCGGGACGGGCGGGCTCCCGGGCCCGTCGGCCGGGTCGGTGTGTTTGGATGCGGCCATGGGTCGGGTGACGACGCGGGTGCCCCGGACCCGGGTCGACCTCGCCCGGGACGTCGTCGACCGGCGCCCGGACACCGTCGCCGTGGAGGAGCCGCTCGAGGTGCGGGTCGGCGAGGACCCCGTGACGACGACGATGCGCACGCCCGGCGACGACTTCGACCTCGCCCTCGGCCACCTGCTCACCGAGGGGATGATCGGCTCCGCGCACGACGTCGCGACGATGATGCACTGCACCGACGTCGGACCGGACGGCGCGCCGACCTTCAACGTCGTCGAGGCGACCCTCTCCCCCGGCGTCGCGCTGCTGCGCCCGGCCCGCGAGCGCACGGAGACGATGACGAGCGCCTGCGGCGTCTGCGGCTCGGCCTCGGTCGACGCCGTGCGCACCGCGAGCCGCTTCGACGTCGCCGCCGACGCCGTCGCCCTCGACCCCGCCGTCCTCGCCGCGCTGCCCGACGCCCTGCGCGAGCGGCAGGCCGCGTTCGACCGCACCGGGGGCGTTCACGCGGCCGGTGTGGCGACGCCGGACGGCGAGCTGCTCGTCGTCCGCGAGGACGTCGGGCGGCACAACGCCGTCGACAAGGTCGTCGGCGCCCTCGCCCGCGAGCGTGAGCTGCCCCTGGGCGGAACGGTCCTCGTCGTCAGTGCGCGGGCCAGCTTCGAGATCGTCCAGAAGGCGGCCGTGGCCGGCATCCCGGCCGTCGTCGCGGTCGGCGCCCCGACCTCGCTCGCCGTCGAGCTCGCCGCCGACGCGGGCGTCACCCTGCTCGCCTTCACCCGCGAGGGCCGCTTCTCGGTCTACGCCCGCCCGGACCGCGTCAGCGGACTGTCCTGAGCGCCCGTACCGTCCAGTAGCCGGGGGCTGATTGTGTCGCCGGCCGCGCGTGGGTGAAAGATGGGGAGGACCGGCCCCCGACCGGGGCACGGACCGCGACCGCTGAAAGGACGAGCGCGTGGCCCTCCACGAAGACGTCGGCCCCATCCTCAACGGCATCCCGACGCACCTGCCGGACATCGACCCGAGCGAGACCGAGGAGTGGCTCGCCAGCCTCGACGCCGTCATCGACGGCCCGGGCCGGATGCGCGCGCGCTACCTCATGCTGCGCCTCCTCGAGCGGGCCCGCTCGATGCAGGTCGGCGTCCCGTCGCTGACGACGACCGACTACGTCAACACGATCGGGCCCGAGCAGGAGCCGTGGTTCCCCGGCGACGAGGACACCGAGCGCCGCTTCCGTGCGCTGCTGCGCTGGAACGCCGCGATGGTCGTCCACCGTGCCCAGAAGCCGGGCATCGGCGTCGGCGGCCACATCTCGACCTACGCGTCCGCGGCGACGCTCTACGAGGTCGGCATGAACCACTTCTTCCGCGGCAAGGACCACCCGGGCGGCGGCGACCACGTCTTCTTCCAGGGCCACGCCTCCCCCGGGATGTACGCCCGCGCCTTCCTCGAGGGCCGGATCAGCGCCGAGCGGCTCGACGGGTTCCGTCAGGAGCACAGCCACGTCGTCGACGGCTCGCCGCTCGCGCTGCCCAGCTACCCCCACCCGCGCCTGATGCCGGACTTCTGGGAGTTCCCGACCGTCTCGATGGGCCTCGGCCCGATGAACGCCATCTACCAGGCGCAGTTCGACAAGTACCTGCGCGCCCGGGGCATCAAGGACACCAGCCAGCAGCACACGTGGGCCTTCCTCGGCGACGGCGAGATGGACGAGCCGGAGTCGCGTGGCGTGCTGCAGCTGGCGGCCCAGGAGGAGCTCGACAACCTCACCTTCGTCGTCAACTGCAACCTCCAGCGGCTCGACGGCCCGGTGCGCGGCAACGGCAAGATCATCCAGGAGCTCGAGGCGTTCTTCCGGGGCGCCGGCTGGAACGTCATCAAGGTCGTCTGGGGCCGCGGCTGGGACCCGCTGCTCGCCGCCGACGGCGACGGCGCGCTCGTCCACCTCATGAACAGCACCTCGGACGGCGACTACCAGACCTTCCGCGCCAACGACGGCAAGTACGTCCGCGAGCACTTCTTCGAGCGCGACCCGCGCACGCGCCGGCTCGTCGCGGACTGGTCCGACGACGACATCTGGTGGAAGCTCAAGCGCGGCGGCCACGACTACCGCAAGGTCTACGCGGCCTACAAGGCGGCGGTCGAGCACACCGGCCAGCCGACCGTCATCCTCGCGAAGACGATCAAGGGCTACGGCCTCGGCACCTCGTTCGCGGGGCGCAACGCGACCCACCAGATGAAGAAGTTCACGCTCGAGGACCTCAAGGGCCTGCGCGACTCGCTGAACATCCCGGTCAGCGACGAGCAGCTCGAGAAGGACCCGTACAACGCGCCGTACTTCCACCCGGGCGCGGACGACGAGGTCATCCAGTACGCGATGGAACGCCGCCAGAAGCTGGGCGGCGGTCTGCCGGAACGCCGCTCGAAGCACATCCCGATCCACCTGCCCGACGACTCCGCGTACGCGCAGGTCAAGAAGGGCTCCGGGAAGCAGCAGGTCGCCACGACGATGGCATTCGTCCGCCTGCTCAAGGACCTCATGCGCGACAAGGAGTTCGGCAACCGGATCGTGCCGATCATCCCGGACGAGGCACGCACCTTCGGGATGGACTCGTTCTTCTCGACGATCAAGATCTACAACCCGCACGGCCAGCGCTACACACCGGTCGACGCCGAGCTGATGCTCGCCTACCGCGAGGCCACCGACGGGCAGATCCTCCACCTCGGCATCAACGAGGGCGGCTCGATGGCGGCGTTCACCGCGTCGGCCACGTCGTACGCGACGCACGGCGAGCCGATGATCCCGGTCTACGTCTTCTACTCGATGTTCGGCTTCCAGCGCACCGGCGACTCCATCTGGGCGGCCGCCGACCAGATG
>NZ_DAOLAC010000022.1:0-58374 GCF_035325325.1 Phycicoccus sp.
CACTGTGAAGACACCACTCAAAACCGCCGGTTGACAACAGAAGGGAGCCGGTGTGGGGCACTTCTGACGCCCACTGCAGTGCCACGTTCGTACGCCGCGGCGAGCGCGTGATGGAGGTCCTCGGCTATTGCGGGCGGGCGGTGCCGGTGACGAACCAGCCCCAGGCGCGCATCGGGCCGGGTGCGATGTACCGCGCCTCGTCGAGCGTCACCGCGAACCCCGCCGACTCGATGACGCGGGGCAGGTCGCGGTCGACGTGGCAGCCGCCGGCCATCCGGCCCCATACCGGCTGGACGAACCGCTGCACCCGCACCGTGCCGGCATCCGGAGCCAGTGAGTGCTCGACGAAGTGCAGCGCCCCACCGGGTCGCAGCACCCGCCGCGCCTCCACCAGCGCCTGCTCCAGCCGAGGAACCGTGCACAGCGCCCACGCCGTGACGACCGTGTCCACCGAGCCGTCGGGCAAGCCCGAGAGGTCGGCCGCGTCGAGGCTCGTGCGCTCCACCGGCCGCCCGAACGCCGAGACCCGAGGGCCCGCCAGCTCCCACGCGAGGTCCGACGGCTCCGCCGTGAGCACCCGCGTCACGGCCTCCGGGTAGTGCTCGAGGTTCGGACCCGAGCCGAACCCGATGTCGAGGACCACCCCGGTCGCCCGCGAGCACACCGGCCGGCGCCAGCGGTCGACGTCCGAGCCCTGGCAGGCGCGGTGGGTCAGCCGAGGGAGCACCCTCTCGTCCCACCAGCGCCGCGGTCCCATGGGACCAGTGTGTCTCACGGGGCCGCGGCCCGACGAGGCGCCGGAGCCCCGCGTCAGTGGTGGCCCTTGAGGACCATCCGCATGATCCGCAGGTTGAACGCCGCGAACCGGACCGCCTGGAGGGGCAGGCTGCGCCGCTTGCGCAGGGTGCTCTCGGTGGGCAGCGGCGCCTTCGAGAGGTCGGCGACGGGGTCGGGGGTCTGGGTGTGGTCCATGGTGCTCATTCCGGGATGAGGTGCCAGCCGAAGCGGCCCTTGGCCTTGTGGAGGAAGAGGTGGTGGAGCATGAGCTTCACCCAGTGCCCCGCGAGGCGGAGCTGGCCGCGGGTGTCGGGGGTGTCGCGGCGGGTGGGGTAGCGCGAGTAGTCCGGCACGACGGGCATCATCGTCATCGCCGCCGCCGAGCCCCGGCGCATCCCGGCCCCGGCGGACGCGACGCACGCCGCACCCATCCGGGCCATCGACGCCTCGTGCGCGGGCCGCTCGGACCCGTGCTTGATCCGGTCGACGATGGTCATCGCCGCCGTCTTGCCCATGACGCCGGACGGCATGCCGGTGCGCGGCGGCGACGGCGCGATGACCGTGCCGTTCGGGCTCTTGCGCGGACGCGAGATCTGGTGCGGCGGAGCGAAGGCGATGCCGACGGCGAAGACGTTGTCGTAGCCCGGAGCGAGGTACGTGCGCGGCCAGTCGTCGCCCCGCCACTCCTCGTACGGCTTGGCCGTGTAGTCGGCGTCGACCTTCATGAAGCCGCTCGGGGCGAACATCCGGTCCGTGATGTCCTCGCCGTCGCGGTCGTACGCCTTGAGCGGCACACCACCGAACGGCGGCAGGAGCATCCCGAAGTCGAACGCCAGCTCGTGCATCTCGCCGTCGAGGGTCTCGTAGTGGATGACGCCCGGCTCGATGCGGTGCACGTGCGCGCCGAGGATGGCCTCGACGCCGCGCTCGCGGAACAGGCTGGCCGTCCACAGCTCGGAGGTCGTCTCGAAACCCCTCTCCGCGAACGTCATCCCGTCGACGCCGAAGTCGCCGAGCGCGGCCTCGTTGCTCAGGTAGACGACGCGGGCGCGGTCGCGGACGCCGGCCTCGCGCAGCTCGTGGTCGACGTTGAAGACATACTCGAACGCCGCGCCCTCGCAGGTGCACGTGCCGTGGCCCATGCCGACGACGAGGGTCTGGTGCTCGCCGGCCTTCATCCGCTCGATGGCCGCCTGCAGCTCGGCGGCGGCGTGCACGGCGTGGTCGGCGGTGCAGACCGAGACGGTGTGGCCGGCGTCCGGGCCGAGGCCCTCGGTCATCCCGAACTTCAGCTGCGGGCCGGTGGCGTTGATCAGGTAGTCGTAGCGCAGCCGCTCCTCCTCACCGTCGCGCGCGGGGGAGGTGTGCACGACGTCGACGGCGCCGCGGGCGCCCTCGGCGTCACCCTCCGGGCGGATGGCGACCGCCTTGGCCTGGACGAACCGGATCCCCTTCTTGCGGTACACGGGCTCGAGCGGGAAGACGACGTCCTGCTTCCCCATCTTCCCGACCCCGACCCAGATGTTGCTGGGGATCCAGTTCCAGCGGGAGTTGGGCGACACGACGGTCACCGTGTGGCCCTTCGGCAGCAGGCGGCTCAGGTGCAGGGCCGCGGTGTGCCCCGCGACGCCCGCGCCGAGGACGACGACATCGGCCATGGCTTCGTCTCCTTCGACGAGTGGGTGGTCACCTCGACGGTATACCCGCAGGGGTATGGGTTCCATGTGTTTCGGATCACCCGTCACCGATACCCAGCGGGGTATACACTCGGGCTCAGTCCGGCCGGACCTGCGGCGCCGGGTCGGGTGGTCTGCCCGGCGCCGCGCCCGGACTGCTCCTCCTCGCACGAGACGCCCGCCCGCCTCCGGAGGTGACCGTGAGCCACCCGCGCATCCTCGTCGTCGGCGACCTCGAGCCGACCCGCCTCCTCTGCTCGCTGCTCGCGGACGAGGGGGCCGCCGTGGTCCACCTGCTCGACCCCGACGAGGCGGCCCTGCGCGCGGCCCTCGCCGAACCGGTCGACGGGGTGGCGGTCGTCGTCCGGGGCGACCTCCTCGCGCTGCGCTACGCCCTGCTCGTCGAGCACCTGCGGCCCGGGGTGCGCATCGTCGTGACCATCTTCGACCGCACGCTCGGCCGGCACCTGGCCCAGACCCTGCCGTCGTGCACGGTCACCTCGCCGGCCGACGTCGCCGCTCCCGCGGTCGCGGCGGCGTGCGTCCGGCCGGGGGCGCTGGCCGTGGTGACCGGCCCGAATGGCGAACACGAGCTCGTCGAGGGACCGGACGGTGCCGAGCTGCGCCCCGGTGGTCCGGAGCCGGAGGGATGGGCCACGCGGCTCGGGCGCTGGGTGCCGCGGCGGTACGGCGGCTCCGAGGGCATCCTCGTGCTCGGGCTCGGGGGGTTGCTCGCGACGATCGCGCTCGAGTGGGTGCTCGGGGTCAGCGTCCTCCACGAGGGGCTCGTCGCGGGTTTCTACGGGTCGGCCCGGTTGGTCGCGACCGTCGGGCCGGCGGCGGCCGAGGCGCACGGGGCACCGGGCTGGTACCTCGTCGTCTCCGGGCTGCTCATGCTCGTCGGCATCGCCTTCACCGGCGCGCTGGTCGCCGGGCTGGTCGAGTGGATCGTCGGGTCGCGCTCGGCCGCGCTCGTCGGCCCCCGGCGGGTGCCGGCCCGCGACCACGTCGTCGTCGCCGGCCTCGGCCAGGTCGGGCTGCGGGTGGCCGAGCTGCTGCGCGAGCTGCGCGTGCCGGTGGTCGTCGTCGAGCGGACGGAGGGCGCGCCGAACCTCGCGGCCGCCCGGGCCGCGCGCATCCCGGTCGTCGTCGGGGACGCCGGCTCCCGGGCGGTGCTCGCGCGGGTGGGCGTCGGGCGGGCCCGCGCGGTCGCGGCGATGGGCTCCGAGGACCTCGACAACGTCGCCGTCGCCATCAACGCGCTCGCCGTCGCCCCGGACGTGCGGGTCGTGCTGCGGGCCGGCGAGGGAGCGGCCGTGACCGAGACGACGTCGCTGTTCCGCATCGGTCAGGTGAGCGACGTCGCGGTGATGACGGCCGCGTGGGTGTGTGCGTCGGTGCGCGGCCGGACGCCGCGGGTCGTCTGGGTCAGCGACCACCAGGTGGGGGTGCTCGACGACTCCGGCGACTCCCGCCGGGATGCGCCCCTCCGGTGCGTGTGCGACGGGTCCGCGGTGTGACCTGCATCATACCCCAGGGGGTATAGAATCGAGGCGTCAGCAACCACCTCACGAGGAGCACGACCCGTGACCGCCACCGTCGAGTCCACCGCCACGCCCACCACCACCTCCATGCCGCGGATCGGGGACCCCGCCCCGGTCTTCACCGCGCAGACCACGCAGGGCGAGATCCACTTCCCCGGCGACTACGCCGGCCGGTGGGTCATCCTCTTCTCGCACCCGGCGGACTTCACGCCCGTCTGCACGACGGAGTTCATGACCTTCGCCTCGCTGGAGGCCGAGTTCGCGGCGTACAACACGGCGCTCGTCGGGCTGTCCGTCGACGGCCTCTACAGCCACATCGCCTGGCTGCGAACCATCAAGGACCGCATCGAGTTCCGCGACATGAAGGACGTCGAGGTGACCTTCCCGCTCATCGACGACGTGTCGATGGAGGTCGCGACGAAGTACGGGATGATCATGCCCGGCGAGGACTCGACCAAGGCCGTGCGCGCGGTCTTCGTCGTCGACCCGCGCGGGGTCGTGCGGACGATCGTCTACTACCCGCTGAGCCTCGGCCGGAACTTCGACGAGCTGCTCCGGGTGGTCAAGGCGTTGCAGACCGCCGACGCGTTCGACGTCGCCACGCCGGCCGACTGGCGCCCCGGCGACCGCGTCATCGTCCCGCCGGCCGGGTCCTGCGGCACGGCCAAGGAGCGGATGGAGGGCGCCGAGGAGGGCGTCGAGTGCGTCGACTGGTTCTTCTGCACCAAGGAGCTGCCCGCCGACGTCGTCGAGTCGACCATCCGCACCGGGTCATGAGCGCGGGGGTCGCGACGGCGGTTTCCGGTGCAGCGCCGGCGGTCGCCTCGCAGCGGTCGCTGGCGCACCTGCCGGTCACCCTCTTCTCCTCGGTGATGGGCCTCGGCGGGGTCTCGCTCGCCTGGCGGCGGGCGGCCTCGGTCTGGGACCTGCCCTCGTGGCCGGCGCTCACCTTCCTCGCGCTGGCGGCGGCGGCGTTCGTCGTCGTCGGCGTCGCCTATGTCGTCAAGTGGGTGCGCTTCCCGGAGGCGGCCCGGGCCGAGCTGCGCCATCCCGTCCGGATGACCTTCGCCCCCACCGTGACCATCTCCCTGCTCGTCCTCGCGACGGCCGGGCAGTCGGTCGCGCCGGCGGTGGCGTCGGTCCTGTGGTGGGTGGGGGCGGTCGGGCACCTGCTCGCGACGGTGGCCGTCATCAGCGCCTGGTTCGGGCGGGCGGACATCCTCCACGGGTCCGTGACGCCGGCGTGGTTCATCCCCGTGGTCGGCAACGTCGTCACGCCGCTGGCCGCCCGCGAGATCGGCTCGGTCGAGCTCGCGTGGTTCGCCTTCGGTGTCGGGATGGTCTTCTGGGTCGGGCTGCTGCCGCTGCTGCTGCAGCGCGTGCTGCTGCACGATGCGGGGCTGCCCGAGAAGCTGCTGCCGACGGTGGCCATCTTCGTCGCGCCGCCGGCCGTGGCCATGCTGTCCTGGGGCGCGCTGGCCGGCGGGGTCGGGGACCCGGTGGGTCGGGTGCTGTACGCCTCCTCGATGGCCTTCGTCGCCATCCTCATCGGGCAGGTCGGCCGGCTGCGGCGCATCCCCTTCGCCCTGCCGTACTGGGCCTACACCTTCCCGCTGGCCGCGGCCGCGGCGGCGGCGGTCGCGATGGCCGGCGCCCGCCCGCAGGTGGCGTACGACGTCGTCGCGTGGCTGCTGCTCGGCGGGACGACGGTGCTCGTGCTGGTCGTCAGTGCCCTGACCCTG
Organism: Phycicoccus sp.; assembly: GCF_035325325.1. Taxonomy (NCBI): domain Bacteria; kingdom Bacillati; phylum Actinomycetota; class Actinomycetes; order Micrococcales; family Intrasporangiaceae; genus Phycicoccus; species Phycicoccus sp. The sequence goes on from NZ_DAOLAC010000022.1 coordinate 5,740, forward strand.
CGGGCCGCCGCCCAGCGGCGGATCTGCCTACCGGAGTGAGGGAGTCGGCCGTGCCTGTCGGGACCCTGCCCCCGTGGAAGCGGGTGCTCGCCGTCGTGGCGCACCCGGACGACGAGTCCTTCGGGCTCGGCGCACTACTGGATGCGTTCGGCCGAGCCGGCGCCGAGGTGCACGTGCTGTGCCTGACGCGTGGCGAGGCGTCGACGCTCGGCGACGTCCCGGGCGACCTGGCCGCGGTGCGTGACGCCGAGCTGCGTTCCGCCGCAGCGGCCCTCGGCATCACGCACGCGTCGCTGTGCGGGCACCCGGACGGCGGCCTGGCCGAGGTGCCCGACTCCGTCGTGCGGGCCGACGTCGCGGGCGAGGTGGAGCGGGTGCAGCCGGACGGGCTCGTCGTGTTCGACCCCGTCGCCGGGGTCACCGGGCACGCCGACCACGCGGCGGCCTCGGTGGCCGCGGTGGCGGTGGGGGAGTCGCTCGGGGTGCCGGTGCTCGGCTGGGCCCTGCCGGAGGTGGTCGCGGCCAACTTGGGGGAGGGGACCGGGGCCGGTTGCGGGGGGAACCCGGCGGGGGTGATCACCGCGGTGGTCTTCAACCGCACCCGCCAGCTCGAGGCGGTGCGTTGCCACGCGACGCAGGCGGTGCCGGGCAGCGTGCTCTGGCGGCGCCTCGAGCTGCTCGGTGACCGGGAGTTCGGGCGCGCCCTGGTGTGAGGCGAGCGTGAGGCACGCTGGTGCCCATGGTCGACACCGTGGTGGGGATCGCGTTCTACGCCGTCGTCGTCCTGGCGATGCTCACCGCACTGCGCGCCGTCGCCGCGGGACGGGAACCATCCCCTCCTCGACCGTCGGCGGCGGCGGTGGGGCTCTGGCTCGTCGTCGCGGTGCCGTCGCTGGTGCAGCTCGCCGTCCCGGAGCTGCTCCCCGCTCTGGAGCGTGACGCCGGGCTGATCCGGGCCGGGCAGGTGTGGCGGCTCGTGACCAGCGCGGTCGTCCAGGACGGTGGGCTCGTCGGCACCGTCTCGAACCTCGTCATCCTCGCCATCGCCGTCGTCGCCGCCGAGCGGTACTGGGGTGGGCGACGGACGTGGGTCACCTTCTGGGTCGCTGTGGTCGGCGCAGACCTCCTGGTCCTGGGCGTCGAACCGGTCGGCGGCGGCAACTCGATGGCGACCCTCGCCCTCGCGTGCGCGGTGGCGTCGAACGCACTTGCGTCGCCCTCGCGGCGCTGGGCCTGGCCGCCCGCGGTCGGCGTCCTCGTGGCGGTCGGTGTGATCGTGGCGGCAGGGAACTACCACGCTGTCGCGTGCGCCCTGGGGCTGCTGCTCGGGCTGGTGCCGCCGAGGGGCCCGCGGACCGACTCGTCAGCGTGACGGGTCGACGAGGACCATCCCGCGCGAGCCGGCTGCGCCCATCCGGGTGAGGAGGTCACCTGCCTCGGCGAGGCCGACCGGGTCGCCGGGGGCGAGGAGCGCGGTGAGGTCGAGGCGGCCGGCGGCGACGTCGGCGAGCAGCGTTGCGTAGTCGCGGGCGGCCATCCCGTGGCTGCCGAGGACGTCGAGCTCCCAGCCGATGACGCGCTCCATCGGGACGTCGGTCGGGCCGGCCGCCGGCGGCAGCAACCCGACCTGGACGTGGCGGCCGCGTCGGCCGAGGGCGAGGAGGCCGGTGCGGCACGCGGCGGGGGAGCCGACGGCCTCGATGCCGACGCGCGCGCCGCCGCCGGACCAGGTGGCGACGGCGTCGACGAGGTCGGCCTCGGAGAGCGTTGCGTCGAGGGTGAGCTCGGCGCCGAGGGCGGTGGCGCGGTCGCGGGAGGCGGGATCGGGGTCGACGGCGCAGACCCGGGCGCCGCGAGCGACGGCGATGCTGGTGGCGGCCAGCCCGACGCCGCCGCAGCCGATGACGAGGACGGTGTCGCCCTCGGCGACGCGTCCGCGGGCGACGACGGCGCGGTGGGCGGTGGCGACGCGGCATCCGAGTCCGGCTGCGGTCGTGGGTGGGACGGCCTCGGGGAGCTCGACGAGGTTGGTCGGTGCGGCGTGGACGAGGACGCGCTCGGCGAAGCATCCGGGGTCGGTGAAGCCGGGCTGGCGCTGGTGCGGGCACACCTGGCCGTCGCCGGCGCGGCAGGTGTCGCAGGCGCCGCAGGCCTGGACGAACGGGGCGGTGACGGCGCGCCCGAGCCATCCGGGGTCGACGCCGTCGCCGACGGACTCGACGACGCCGGCCAGCTCGTGTCCGGGGACGTGCGGGAAGGACGCGATGTCGCCGTCGTGGCCCATCCAGCCGTGCCAGTCGCTGCGGCAGAGGCCGGCGCTCGTGACCCGGACGACGGCGGCGCCGGGGGGCGCTTGCGGGTCGGGCAGCGCGGTGACCCGCGGCGATTCGCGGAAGGCGTCGTAGACGAGGGCGCGCACGGTGCCCAGCCTGCCAGCGGAGCGCTGGGCGCGGGGTGCGGCATCTCGCGGGAGGTCCTCCCGGGCTGAGGGGCGGTGTCCCGCGGGAGTAGTCGTCGGGCCGCTATCGGGTGCCCCTCCTCGGGGGGCAACCACGACGGGCGGCTGGTCACGGCTCTCGGGGAGGACCTGTCGTGCCGCTGTCGGGTGCCCCTCCTCGGGGGGCAACCACGACGGGCGGTTGGTTTCGGCTCTCGGGGGAGGACCTGTTGTGCCCGCTATCGGGTGCCCCTCCTCGGGGGGCAACCACGACGGGCGGCTGGTCACGGCTCTCGGAGGAGGACCTGTTGTGCCGCTATCGGTTGCCCCTCCTCGCGGGGCAACCACGACGAGCGGCCGATTGCACCGCAGCGTGATGCACCCGGAATGAGCGGCTGGTTGCGCCAGTCGCCGGGGCAACCCGCCGCTCGTCTCAGGTGCACCGGCTACCGGCGCACCGGACCGCTCGTCGGGGTTGCTTCCTGGGGAGGGGCATCCGATAGTCGCGGGAACCGCACCCCCCGGATGGTGGGCCGCCGGACCGCTCGTCGGGGTTGCTTCCTGGGGAGGGGCACCCGATGGTCGCGGCGCCGACACCTGCCGCGTCCCGGTCGCCGACCCCGCCGCCTCGCGCGGCCCGGGCACGACCCCGGCCGGGTTAGGTTGGCGGGATGGCCACCGCGGACCGACTGCTCGACCTCAGCGGGCAGGGCTGGGTTCAGGTCACCGAGCTCGCCGTGGCCATGCTGCTCTCGCTCGCCATCGGCTTCGAGCGCCAGGTGCAGCAGAAGTCCGCCGGTCTGCGCACCTACACGCTCGTCGGCACCGGCTCCGCCCTCTGGGTCCTCGTCAGCAAGTACGGCTTCGCCGACGTGCTCGGCAGCCAGGTCTCGTACGACCCCTCGCGCGTCGCGGCGGGCATCGTCAGCGGGCTCGGCTTCATCGGTGCCGGCGTCATCTTCATGCGCCGCGACACCGTGCGCGGCCTGACCACCGCCGCGAGCATCTGGATGACCTCCGCCGTCGGGGCCGCTGCCGGAACCGGCCTCCTCCTTCTCGCGACGGCGACGACGCTCGCCTACTTCCTCCTCATGTACGGCATCCACCCGCTCGGTCGCCTCGCCGCCCGCTTCCGCCCGCACGTGTTCGGCCTGCGCATCACCTACGAGGACGGCCGTGGGCTGCTGCGCGACATCATCGACGCCGTGACGACGGCCGGGCTCTCCGTCGAGGAGCTGCGCAGCCGCCGGCGCGACGACGACGGCGCCGCCGCGCTCGTCGACGTCACCCTCGTCCTCGCCGGCTCGACCGACCTCGCCCGGCTCACCGCGCGGCTCGACGAGATGGCGGGCGTCCGGGGCGTGACGACCGGCGACGCCCTCGAGGAGTGAGCGCACAGGCACCACGGCCCGAGGCGTCCCGCGCCCCGCGCCGCGCCGCGCCCGGCCCCGGCCCCGGGCTCAGTCCACCAGGGCGACCAGGCGCGTCCGCCACCCGGCGGGGTCACCCTCGGGCTCGGTGAGGTACTCCTCCCAGAACTCGCCCCGAGGGGCCAGGCCCCGCCCGGCGGTCCATGCCGTGAGCGCCTGCCAGGAGACGGAGAGCGTGTCGTAGGGACCCACGTGGACCCCGACGACCGCCCGCCCGCCCGGCCGCTCGTGGAGCCCGGCCGCACCGTCGAGCGTGTGCACGTCGCCGACCACGGCGAACCCGGCGGACACGTCGACCGTGTCGGTGGGCATCGAGTGGTACCAGGCGAACGGAGGGACGGTGACCCGTCCCCCGGCGTCCGCCACCGCCTCGGCGACCAGGGTCAACGCGGTGCCGAAGAACTCGGGGAGCTCGCCGACGGGCACCGTCCGGCGAAGGGTGGCCACGGTGGTGGCAGGAACGGTCTCGAGGTCGAAGTCGGTCATGATGCCTCCTCGCCTCCAGCGTCCTCCCGCCCGGACGTCCCGCCGCGGGGATGTGAGCAAGCGGTCAGGCGGACGCGCCGAGGTCAGGCCGGGGCGTGCGCCTGGTCCCAGGCCGCGTAGCCACCGAGCAGGTCGGAGACGTCGTCGAAACCCTTGGCGCGCAGCAGGCTCGTGCCGACCGAGCTGCGCCAGCCGCCGGCGCAGTAGACGACCACCGGCCGGTCGGCGTCCAGCTCACCACTGCGCCGTGCCAGCTCGGCGAGCGGGATGTGCCGGGCACCCGGGACCATCCCGGCCTCGACCTCGCCGGCGTTGCGGATGTCGACGAGCTGGACCTCGGGCCGCTCGGCGGCCTCCGCGACCTCGGTGACGGTGAGCCGGCTGGCCCGCGCCACGTGGTCGGCGTGTGCGAGGAAGTAGCCCTCGACGTCGGCGACGTACCCGACGACGTGGTCGTAGCCGATGCGGGAGAAGCGGGTCGCGACCTCCTGCTCGGCCCCCTCGGGGGCGACGACGACGATCCGCTGCTCGGGCGCGAAGACCATCCCGACCGTCTCGGCCATCCGGCCGTCGACCGGCACGTTGACCGAGCCGGTCAGGTGCGCGGCCGCGAACTCCTGCGGGTCGCGGGCGTCGTGCACCACCGCGCCGGACGCGAGCGCCGCGTCGACCTCGTCGGCCGAGAGCGCCGGAACACTCGCCCCGAGCTCGCGGACGCCACGCTCCTGGCGGTTGAGGACCGCGTTGTAGACGAAGTACTCGGGGGCGCTCGGCTGGCCGGCGGTGACGACGGCGAGGAACTCGGCCTCCGTCATCGGCTGGCAGGCGTAGTTGAGGCGGCGCTGCTCGCCGATCGTCGACTGCTTCTCGGTCGAGAGGTTCTTGCCGCAGGCCGAGCCGGCGCCGTGCGCCGGGAAGACGCGGACGGCGTCGTCGAGACCCATCAGCCGGTGCTGGATCGAGTCGTAGAGCATCCGGCCGAGCTCGTCGGCGGTCACGCCGATCGAGGCGAGCAGGTCGGGGCGCCCGACGTCGCCGATGAACAGGGCGTCGCCGGTCAGCACGCCGTACGCGACCTCGTCGTCGGCGTGCTCGTACACGAGGACCGAGATCGACTCGGGGGTGTGCCCGGGCGTGGCCATGATCTCGAGGGTCACGTCGCCGAGGGAGATGCGCTCGCCGTCGGTGAGGTGGCGGATGTCGAAGTCGGCCTGCGCGGCCTCGCCGTAGCCGATCCAGGCGCCGGTCTCGCGGGCCAGCTCGAGGTGGCCGGAGACGAAGTCGGCGTGGAAGTGGGTGTTGACGACACCGACGATGGTCAGGCCGCGGGCGGCGGCGTCGGCGACGTACTCGGCGACGTCGCGGCGGGGGTCGACGACGACAGCCTGGCCGGTGCCCTCGTCGGCGACGAGGTATGAAGCCTGCGACAGGCAGTCGAGGTAGTACTGGGTGAAGATCACGGCGGGTCCTCCGGCGGGGTCTGGGGTCGGCGGGGTGTGGTTCCCCGGTCACTGGCACATACCCTAGGGGGTATCTGTCCACCATGCAACAGCGCCCGGGTCCGCGGATGTTCCCCGGGCCGCCCGGTGGTGCCGAGACACATCCCGCAGCGCCCGATGTGGGGACAGCGCCCACGGTTCGCCGTGGGCTCTCGCCCTAGCGTCGCCGCAGCGGACGGGGCGTCACCGGAATCGTGTGGGCAATGGCGCGAGCGCCCCCCGGAGGAGGAACCGTGTCCCGACGTCTCGTGCTCGCGGCGGCCAGCGCCGTCCTGTCCCTCGCCCTCGCGGCCTGCGGGTCCCCGGGCCAGCCGGGCTCGGCCGGCGGCGGCTCGGACGCCTCCGCGTCCGGCTCCCCGCTGAAGGTGGGCCTCGTCTACAGCAAGACCGGCCCGCTCGCGACGTACGGCGAGCAGTACCGCCAGGGCTTCACCGCCGGCCTCGACTACGCGACCAAGGGCACGAACGCCGTCAAGGGTCGGACCGTCGAGATCGCCGAACAGGACGACGCCGGCGACCCGGCGAAGGCAGTCTCCGCCGCGACCGACCTCATCGGCCAGGGCGTCAAGGTGCTCGCCGGCTCGACGTCGTCGGGCGTCGCGCTCCAGGTCGCCCCGCTCGCCCAGGACAACAAGGTCCTCTTCATCTCGGGCCCGGCCGCCGTCGACGCGGTCACCGGCGCCAACAAGTACACGTTCCGGTCCGGCCGGCAGACCTACCAGGACGTCGCGACCGCCGGCACGATGATCGGCGACGTCCAGGGCAAGAAGGTCACCGTCCTCGCCCAGGACAGCGCGTTCGGCAAGGCCAACGTCGCCGCCGTCACCGCGGTGCTCGGGGGCAAGGGCGCCACCGTCTCGCCGGTCGAGGTGCCGGCCGCCGCCACCGAGTTCACCCCGTTCGCCTCGAAGGTCAAGGCCGCCAAGCCCGACCTGCTCTTCGTCGCGTGGGCCGGCGCCAACGCCACCCAGATGTGGACCTCGCTCTCCCAGCAGGGCGTCTTCGACGTGACGACCGTCGTCACCGGCCTCGACATCAAGCCGACCCACGCCCTGTTCGGGGCGTCGGCGACGAAGATCGACTTCCTCTCGCACTTCTTCGACGGCGCGGCCGACAACGCCGCCTACCAGGCCCTCGACGCCGGGATGAAGAAGCAGGGCGGCACCGTCGACCTGTTCACCAACGACGGCTTCGTCGCCGCGCAGATGATCGTCCACGCCCTCGAGGCGAGCGCCGACGACACCGGCGCGATGGTCAAGGCCCTCGAGGGCTGGAGCTTCGAGGGGCCCAAGGGCTCGATGGAGATCCGCGCCGAGGACCACGCGCTGCTCCAGCCGATGTTCACCGCCTCCCTCGTCAAGGAGGGCGACGGCTACGTCGCGAAGCTGGACAAGACGCTCGACCCGGCCGCCGTCGCGCCGCCGGTCACGCCCTTCAAGTGATCGGTGCCGAGGGCGTCGGCTGGCGGGTCGGTGGCGCCCGCATCCTCGAGGACGTCTCCCTGACCGTCGGCGCCGGCGAGCTCGTCGGCATCATCGGGCCGAACGGCGCCGGCAAGTCCTCGCTCGTCAACATCCTCTCCGGGGTGACCCGCCCGAGCAGCGGGCGGGTCACCCTCGGGGGCGCCGACGTCTCGCGGGCGTCGGCCACCCGGCGCTCGCGGATGGGACTCGCCCGCTCGTTCCAGACCTCGGCCCTGTTCGACGGGCTGAGCGCCGGCGAGAACGTGCGGCTGGCCGTCCAGGGGGCCGGACCGGCGCCCGGCTCGCCGTTCCGCCGCGCCGGCACGGTCGCCCGGGAGCGGGTCGAGGCGCTCCTCGAGCGCGTCCGGATGGGCGGGACCGCGGGCACGCCGGCCCGCGACCTGTCGCACGGTGGCCGCCGCAAGCTCGAGCTCGCGATGGCCCTGGCGTCCGAGCCGCGGGCGCTGCTCCTCGACGAGCCGATGGCCGGCGTCTCCGCCGAGGACGTCGACGGCCTGACGACGATCATCGGCGAGGTCCGCGACTCCGGCGTGGCCGTCGCGATGGTCGAGCACCACATGCACGTCGTCCTCGGGCTGGCCGACCGCGTCGCCGTCCTGCACCACGGCTCGCTGCTCGCCGTCGGTGCCCCGGACGAGGTGACCGCCGACGAGCGGGTCCAGCAGGCCTACCTCGGGGAGGCGCTGTGAGCAGCGTCCTCGTCCTCGACGACGTGCACGTCCGCTACGGCGGCTCACACGTCCTCCAGGGCGTCTCGTTCGAGGTGCCGGACACCGGGGTCACCGCGCTGCTCGGCCGCAACGGCGTCGGCAAGACGACGACGCTCAAGGCGGTCCTCGGGCTCGCGCCGCGCACCGGCCGGATCACGGTGCGGGGAAGGGACATCGGCGGCGAGCGGGCGCACCGCATCGTGGCGGGTGGCGTCGGCTACGTGCCCGAGGACCGCGAGGTGTTCGGCGGCCTCACCGTCGAGGAGAACCTCCGGCTGGTCGACCCGGACGCCGGCGCCGACGCCCCCATCGTCCGCGAGCTCTTCCCCGACCTCGTCGACCGCCGGGCCCAGCGCGCCGGCACGCTCTCGGGCGGGCAGCAGCAGATGGTCGCCCTCGCGCGGGTCCTGCTGCGCGAGAACGACCTCCTGCTCGTCGACGAGCCGACCAAGGGGCTGGCGCCGAAGCTCGTCACCGAGGTGGCCGACGTCCTCGCGCGGGTGGCCACGACGACGCCGGTGCTCCTCGTCGAGCAGAACCTTCCGCTCGTCCGGCGGATCGCCGACACCGTCGTCGTCCTCGACGCCGGTCGGGTCGTGCACCGCGGCGAGGCGCGGGCGCTCGTCGACGACCCGGCCCTGACCACCGAGCTGCTCGGCGTCTCGATGCGACGGGAGGGCGCCGCGTGAGCGACCTCGTCCTCATCCTCGTCACCGGGCTCGGCCTCGGGGCCCTCTACTTCCTCGCCGCGAGCGGGCTGTCGCTCGTCTACGGACTGATGGGCGTGCTCAACTTCGCCCACGGCGCCTTCGTGACGGCCGGCGGCTACGCGGCGTGGCTGACGATGGACGCGCTCCCGAACTCGCTCGGGGTCGGGGTGCGGCTGCTCGTCGCCGCGGTCGTGGCCGTCCTCGTCGGTGCCGTCGTCGGTGTCGTCGTCGAGGTCGTCCTCATCCGACCGCTGTACCGGCACCACATCCAGCAGGTGCTCGTCACCGTCGGTCTCTCGCTCGCCGCCGTCGCTGCGACCCAGGGCATCTGGGGCGCCGACCCGCACCCCGTCGAGAAGCCCGCGTGGATGGCCGGCACGGTCGAGCTGCTCGGGGCACGGCTGCCGGTCGACCGGTTCGTCTACGTCGCGGTGGCGCTGGCCCTGTTCGCCGGCCTCGTCGCACTGCTGCGGTACACGCGCCTCGGGCTCGTCATCCGGGCCGGCGTCGAGAACCGCACGATGGTCGAGGCGCTCGGAATCGACGTGCAGCGGACCTTCACCGTCGTGTTCGCGCTCGGCGGGGCGGTCGCGGCGCTCGCCGGGGTCCTGTACTCGCAGTACGCCGGCACCGTCTCACCCGGGCAGGGCGGCTCGCTGCTCATCTACGCGTTCATCGTCGTCGTCATCGGCGGGATGGGGTCGCTGACCGGCACCGCCGTCGCCGCGCTCGCCGTCGGGCTGGTCCAGCAGCTCGCCAACTACTACGCGGCGAGCGGCATCGGCGACCTGTCGGTCGTCCTCCTCCTCGCCCTCGTCCTCCTCCTGCGGCCCTCGTCGCTGAAGGGAGCCACCGCATGAGCCGCATGAGCCGCATGACGTCGAGCCCGGGCCGCCGGTCGCTGCTGCGGGTCGTGCCGCCGTTCGTCCTCCTCGCCGTGCTCGCCTACCTGCCGTACCTGCCGGTGGAGCTGCCCGGCGTGCTGCCCGGGCGGGTCAACGGGCCCGGGTCGATGCAGCTGCTCGCCACCTGCCTCGTCTTCGCCGGGTTCGCCCTCTCCTACGACGTGCTGTTCGGCCGCACCGGGCTGCTCAGCTTCGGGCACGCGCTCTTCGTCGCGGCGGGGTCCTACCTGCTGACCGTCTCCCTGTCGGCGTGGTCGCTCCCGCTCGGGGTCTCCGTGGTCGTGGCGCTCGGCGGGAGCACGCTGCTGGCCCTCGTCGTCGGGGCGGTCGCGCTGCGGGTGGGCGGCATCGCCTTCGCGATGGTCACGCTCGCCTTCGCGCAGGCCGCCTCGATCGTCGTCCTGCGCGACCCGGGCGGCATCACCGGCGGCGAGGAGGGGAAGGCGCTGCCGCGGGCCGCCGTGCCGGACGCCCTGGTCGGGGTGCAGAACGCTCCGTACCGGTACTGGCTCGCCCTCGGCTTCGTCGTCGTCGCGGTCGTCGTCGTGCGGCTGCTCGTCGCCTCGCGGGCCGGCCACGCGATGGCCGCGGTGCGCGAGAACGAGTCGCGCGCAGCGGTCCTCGGCATCGGCACCTACCGGGTCAAGCTGCTGGCCATCGTCGTGGGGAGCTTCCTCGGCGCCCTCGGGGGCGTGGTGCACGCGCTCGTGCTCGGGGGGTCGGGGCCGCACCTCACGACCTCGGAGTTCACGCTGTCGCTGCTCGTCATGGTCGTGCTCGGCGGTGCCGGGAGCACGTGGGGCGCGCTGCTCGGCGGGTTCCTCTACCACTACGCCGACGCCCGGCTCACCGAGGCGAGCGGCTCCGGCCTGTTCGAGTCGCTGCCCGACGGCCTCCGGTCGGTTCTCGGCCAACCGCTGTTCGTCCTCGGTATCTTCTTCGTCCTCGTCGTCTACTTCGCCCCGGCGGGCCTCGCCGGGATCGGAGGACGAGTCGTCCGGAAGGCGGTCCGTCCGTGAGCACCGAACCCACGTTCTCCCTCGAGGTCCCCGAGGGGGAGATCGGCGTGCACGACCTCTCCGGCGGGCCGGTCGCCGACGACGCCCCGACCGTGCTGCTCGTCCACGGCATCACGGCGAACGGGTTGTCCTGGACCCGGGTCGCCGACGAGCTCGTGCGGCGGCACGGACCGGGGTCGCTGCGGGTGCTCGCACCCGACCTGCGGGGCCGGGCGAGCAGCGCCGGAGCCGGGGCCCCGTACGGCCTCGCCGCCCACGCCGAGGACCTCGTCGGCATCGCGTCCGCGTTCGCGGTGACGCCCGTCCTCGTCGGCCACTCGATGGGTGGCTTCGTCGCGGCGCTCGCGGCGGCCCGGCATCCGGAGCGGTTCTCCGGCGTCGTCCTCGTCGACGGCGGCCTGGCCTTCCCGCCGCCGCCCGAGCTCGACATCGACGCGGCGCTGACGGCGACCATCGGGCCGGCGATGCAGCGGCTCTCGATGCGCTTCGGCTCGCCGGAGGAGTACCTCGCCTTCTGGGACGCGCACCCGGCGCTCGGTCCGGTGCTGCGGGGTCCCGCCGGGGATGCCGCCCGCCGGTACGTCCTGCACGACCTGGTGCCGGCGGACGGCGGAGCCGGCGACGGGGGCGGCTGGCGCAGCTCGTGCGTCCTCGACGCGGTGCGGGCCGACGGCGCGGACGTCCTCGCCGACCCCGAGACGCACGCGGGCGCGCGACGGGCGGTCCTCGAGCACGGGTTGCCGGTCGAGCTCGTGTGGGCGCACCGCGGGCTGATGGACGAGCCGCAGGGTCTCTACGACCCGCAACGGATCGCCGCGCTCGACCTGCCGGCGGCCCTGCGGACGACCGAGGTCGACGCGAACCACTACTCGGTGGTCCTCGAGGAGCCGGGGGTCGGCGCCGTCGTCGACGCCGTCGAGCGGATGCTCCCCGCCGCCCGCTGACGCGGCGGATACTGGGGGCGTGCCCTCGTCGACGGCCCCGGCCCTCACGGCGCTCGCCGTCGCCGCGCTGCTCGCGGCGATCGGCGCCTGGGTGCTGCGCGACGCCCGTGAGCACGAGGCCGGCGGCCATCCGGTCGTCGCGAGAGTCGGCGGCCTGAGCATCGAGCGCCCGGAGGTCTGGGCCGGCCTCTGCCTCCTCGTCGTCGTCCTCGGGCTGCCGCTCTACCTCGTCGCCCGCGGGTCGTCGGCCCCCTGACCGCCCGCCTCCTGCCCCGAACGTGTGTGAAGAACGCCGGCATGCCGACGTTCTTCACACACGTTCGCGAAAGGAGCGGGGGCAGGGAGGGGGGCGGCGCGAAGGGTCAGTCGGTGGGGAGGAGGGCGCGCATCCGGAGGGCGAGCTGCAGCTCGAGCGAGCGCTCGGGCTCCTGCCAGCCGTCGCCGAGCAGCGCCCCGATGCGCTCGAGCCGCTGGGCGACGGTGTTGACGTGGACGTGCAGCCGGCCGGCGGCGTGCCGCGGCGAGCGACCGGCGTCGAACCAGGCGGCGAGCGTTCCGACGAGGTCGGTGCCGCGGCGGGCGTCGTAGCCGAGCAGCGGCCCGAGCTCGCGGGTGACGTACGAGGCGACGTCCGGGTCCGAGCCGACGATGAGGCCGGCGAACCCGAGCTGGGTGGCGGCGGCGCCCTCCCCGCGCCGGCCGAGGGCGACGAGGGCCGCGACGGTGCGGGCCGCCTCGACGTGCGCCTCCGGGATGCCGGCGACCCCGCGCAGCGGACCGACGCCCGACACCGTCACCTCGCCGCGGCGCCCGACCCGCGCGGCGACGGACGCCGCGAGGGCGCCCGGGTCGTCGCCGGGGACCAGCGCGACGACGTCGCCCTCGTGCACGCCGACGAGCGCCCCGTCCCCGGTCGCGGCGGACGCCGAGAGGGCCAGCGCGCGGGTGGAGGTCGAGGCGTCGCCGCGCAGGACGAGGAGGCAGAACGGCGCGTCGGTGTCGGTGCCGGCCGAGCGGACCAGCTGCACCCGGTCCTCCTCCGGTCCCCGGGCGGCGACGAGCTCGGAGACCACCCGGTTGCGGGCCGCCTGCCGGGTGTCGGCGGCCTGGCGCTCGAAGAGGAGGACGAGGGCGGTGACGACACCGGCCCGCTCGACGGTGCGCCGGTCGGCGTCCGCGAGGTCACCCGTGCCGCCGACGAAGAGCGTCGCGAGGTGCTCGTCCGCGGTGGCGACGGCGAGGCCGTGCACGCCGCCGGCGGTGACCAGCCGGCCGGCGCCGAGGTCGGGGAAGGACTGGGGCACGACGGCTCCCGGGGACGCGCTGCGCACCGAGCCGTCCTCGTCGACGAGGGCCGCCCAGCCGCCGAGCAGGTCGGCCAGCGCGTGCGTGAGGTCGTCGACCCCGCCACCGCCGAGCACGAGGGAGGCGAACCGGTCGTGGGCGGCCGCCGCCTTCTCGATGCCGTCGGCGTACTGGCGCACCGTCTCGTGGGCCTCGGAGAGGGCGGCCAGCGCCGACTCGGCGTCGGCGAGCGCCCGCGTCTGGACGAGCGTCACGGCGGCGAGCGTCGCGAGGTTGCCGAGCAGGCCCACCTCCTCGCGGGTGAACGGCCGCGGGGTGCGGTTGGCGGCGAACAGGACTCCGACGAAGTCGTTCTCGACGAGCAGCGGCGTGCCGCAGATGGCGATGATGCCCTCCTCGGACACCGCGCCGTCGATGTCGGTCGTGTGCCGGAAGCGGTCGTCGTTCCAGTAGTCGGCCGTCCAGTAGGGCTTCCGGGTCGAGGCGACGAGCCCGCCGAGCCCGGCCCCGAGCTCGAGGCGCACCGACTGGAAGGCCGCCGAGATCGAGCCGTCGGTGGCCCGCATGTAGGTGTCGCCGGCCTCGGGGTCGTAGAGGGTCAGGTAGGTGAGGTCTGTGCCGATGAGCGCCCGGGCCCGCCGGACGATGGCGTCGAGCACCTGGCCGGTGTCGCTCTCGCTGGCCAGCGCGCGGGCGGTCTCGAGCAGCGCGGAGAGCCCGGCCTCCCGGCGCTGGTGCACCTCGCGGGCGGCCGCCACCCGGACGGCCAGCTCGCGCGCCTCGGGTGGGGCTGGTGCGGCCGCGACCTCGGCGACGGACGCGTCGTCGGCCAGCAGCGCGAGCAGGCCGAGGGCGCCGTCGCCGGTGCCCTCCCGCTGCGCCTCGTCCACCATCCCGCCGATCCTAGGGACCATGGCCGGGCCGCCGGCGCTCAGTGCGCCGTCCACCCGCCGTCCATGACGAACGAGGTGCCGTTGACCGACGCCGACGCCGGCCCGCAGAGGAAGAGCGCGAGGGCGGCGACCTCCTCCGGCTCGACGAGGCGCTTGACGGCGACCGGCTCGAGCATCACCGTCTCGAGGACCTCGTCCTCGGGGATGCCGTGCGAGCGGGCCTGGTCGGCGACCTGCTTCTCGACGAGCGGCGTGCGCACGTACGCCGGGTTGACGCAGTTCGACGTGACGCCCCTCGGCCCGCCCTCGAGCGCGACCACCTTGGAGAGCCCCTCGAGCCCGTGCTTGGCCGACACGTACGCCGCCTTGTAGGCGCTCGCCCGCAGCCCGTGCACGCTCGAGACGTTGACCACCCGGCCCCAGCCACGCGCGTACATGTGCGGCAGCGACTGGCGCACCAGCCGGAAGGGCGCCGCGAGCATCAGGTCGAGGATCAGGTCGAACCGCTCGAGCGGGAAGTCCTCGACCGGGCTGACGTGCTGGATCCCGGCGTTGTTGACGAGGACGTCGACGGCGGTCGGCAGCGACGCGAGGGCGTCGAGGTCGGTGAGGTCGGCGACGAGGGGCTCGATGCCGTCGGCCGCCACGCGGGCCAGGCCCTCGGCGTCGCGGTCGACGGCGTGGACCCGTGCGCCGGCGCCGGCGAGGGCCCGCGCCACCGCAGCGCCGATGCCGCTCGCGGCGCCGGTGACGAGGGCGGTGCGACCGTCGAGGTCGACCGGGGTGGACGGGGCGCTGGCGTCGGTCATGGTCGTGGACCCTAGGGACGGTGTGGTCGCGCACCGGTGTGGCCGACATCCACAAAGTCGCGGATGTGGTGTGCGCTGTCGCCAGCCGGTCCCACGAAGGACCGGTGCGGTTCACGGGGAGGATGACAGCCCGGACGAACCTATACCTAGGGGGGTATACGATGGCTGCGCCGCACCGCCCGCGCGGCCACGACCTCGACCCCCTCGGGAGCACCCATGCCTCTCCGCCGACTCCTCGCGGCGCTCGCCCTCTCCCTCCTCGCCACCGGCTCGCTCGCCGCGTGCGGCGACGGCGGCGCCGACGTCAGCGCCACGGCCGGCGCCGCGGCCACCGCCGCGCCCGCCGCCGGCTCCCACCTCGACGCCGCCGGCTTCGCGGCCGCCCTGCGCCGCCCTGGCACGACGGTGCTCGACGTGCGCACCCCGGCCGAGTTCGCCGCGGGCCACCTGCCGGGTGCGGTGAACGTCGACATCGAGGGCGCGGCCTTCGGCACCCAGCTCGCGGCCCTCGACCCCGCCGGTGCGTACGCGGTGTACTGCCGCTCGGGCAGCCGCAGCGCGGCCGCCCTCGACGCGATGGCGCAGGCCGGCTTCACCGGTGCCTACGACCTGGCCGGTGGGATCGGCGCCTGGCAGCAGGCCGGTGGCGAGGTCGTCACCGGCTGAGGACGCGCCCGGCCGCGGGCCCGACGAGCCACCGGGGTCACGGTTCGGACACGACTGACGACGACCTCCTGCGCCGCCGGCCCGCGCGTGGCAATACTGGTGCCGTGACGGATGGGAGCGCTCCCACGGCGGGTCCCCCGACCGTGCCCGCGGCCCCTCCGCACCCGTCCGGCACCCGTGCCGTGGCCGCCATCAGGGAACCCGGCCACGGCATGGGAGCCGGGCGGCCCCCCACCCTCGCCGACGTCGCGGCCCTCGCCGGTGTCGGCCGCGGCACCGCGTCGCGGGTGCTCAACGACTCCCCGCACGTCAGCCCGGCCGCTCGCACGGCGGTGCAGGCCGCCGTCGAGGCCCTCGGCTACGTCCCGAACCACGCGGCGCGCTCGCTCGTGACCCGGCGCACCGGCACGGTCGCCCTCGTCGTCTCCGAGCCGGGGGAGCGGGTCTTCAACGAGCCGTACTTCGCGGCGATCGTCCGGGGGATCGGCGAGGCCCTCGCGGCCAGCGGGGTGCAGCTCGTCCTGACCATGGCCGGTGAGCAGCCGGCCGCGGGCCGGGCCGCGACCTACCTCACCGACCGGCACGTCGACGGCGTCCTCCTCCTCTCCCTGCACGCCGAGGACCCACTGCCCGACCTCCTCGAGGCGCGGGGGGTCCCGACCGTCTGCGGGGGCAGCCCGGCGACGCGGCGGCCGGCGTACGTCGTCGACGCCGACAACCTCGCGGGCGGGCGGGCGGCCGTCGACCACCTCGTCGCGGGCGGGCGGCGGCGCCTGGCCGTCCTCGCCGGCCCGCAGGACATGTCCTCCGGGCGGGACCGCCTCGTCGGGGCGCTCGACGCCGCGGAGGCCGCCGGGCTGGCGCGGCCCGAGGTCGCCTGGGGCGACTACTCCGAGGAGAGCGGGCGCCGGGCGATGGCCGAGCTGCTCGCCGGCGGACCGCCGCCGGACGGCGTCTTCGCCGCGTCCGACCTGATGGCCGTCGGTGCCCTGCGCGCGCTGCGTGACGCCGGGCTCGCCGTGCCGCGCGACGTCGCCCTCGTCGGTTTCGACGACGCCCCGGTCTGCCGGCACACCGACCCCGAGCTGACCACCGTGCGCCAGCCGGTGAGCCGGATGGGCCGGGTGATGGCCGAGGTGCTGCTCGAGCGCATCGCCGGACGCGAGGTGCCCGCCGACACCGTCCTCCCGACCCGGCTCGTCGTCAGGGGGTCGGCGTAGCCGGGACGAGGACGCCGGCGAGGGCCAGCCGGCGCCGCAGGGCCGGCGCGAGGTCGTCGGGCCCACGCGTCCCCGCGAGCAGCCCGGCCACCGCCTCGCGGTCCGCGCCCGCCTCGACGCGGCCGACACGGGTGACGAGCACGTCGCCCTCCCAGCGGGCCGCGAGGCCACGGCGCAGCCGCCACCGAGGGCCGACCTCGGCCTCCGCGGCGTCGCGCTGGGCGAGGACGTCGAGGGGCTCGGCGCGCTCGGCCGCCCGGGCCCGCCCGGCCAGCGCGGCCGCCAGCTCCTCGTCGGTGACGGCGTCGATCGCCCGGATGAGGTTCTCGCGCAGTTCTTCCCGAGCAGTGGCGACCGTCTCGGCATCCAGCACGTCGACCCCGACGGGCAGCGCCTCGCGCAGCGTCGGCACCTCGTCGAGGTGGGGCCCGGCAGCGGCGAGCAGGTCGTCGACGAGCGTGCGCCGGGTCCACACGTGGACGCCGAAGGTCAGGTGGATGCTCGTGCCGCCGAGGGCGGTCGCGGAGTGCAGCCACCCGCGCGGCAGGTAGAGGCAGTCCCCGGGCCGGAGCACGGCGTCGACGACCGGCTCCTGCTCCGCGGCGACCCGGACGGCCTCGCGCCGGTCGGTCCACGGCTCGGTGCGCAGCGGCGCCTCCAGCACGGGCGGACGCACCCGCCAGTGCTTCTCGCCCTGCACCTGGACGACGAAGACGTCGTGGACGTCGTAGTGGTCGTCGAACCCGCGGTTCTGCGGCGGGGTGACGTAGGCGTTGGCCTGCACGGGGTGGCCGAGGTCGGCGGCGAGGCGACGAGCGCTCTCGGACACCGGGGCCCAGGTGCGGTGCAGCGCCTGGAGGACGATCGTGGCACCCTCGGCGAAGAGCCGCAGCACGCGGTCCTCGCTCACCTGGTCGCCGATCGAGGCGCCGACGCCGCCGCCCAGCGTCAGGTCGTGCGCCGGGACCGTCGCGCCGTCGCGGGCCATCCGCAGGAACGGGGTGCGCAGCCCGCGCCGGGAGAGGAGCTCGTCGACCGCCGCGGCGTCGAACCCGTGCCGCGCCGGTGGCAGGTCGGCCGCGCGGGTCAGCAGTGGCGCCCGGCCCCACACCGCGTCGGCGAACCGCGTCGGGTCGGCGACGAACGCGCCGAGCCCCCGGCCGCCCTCCCGAAGGGAGGGGGTCGAGGGCTCGGCGCGTCCGGGGTCGGCCATCAGGCCCCGTCGGCCCCGCCGTCGGCGCCGCCGTCGTGCTCGCCCGGGGTGCCGGACTCGTCCGCGCCGCTGTCGGCGCGACCCTCGGGACCCGCGCCGCCGTCGGCGCCGCCGTCGTGCTCGCCGGGGACGCCGGGCTCGGCGCCGCTGTCGGCCGGACCCTCGTCCGGGGTCTGCGTCGGGTTCTCGCTCATCGTGCCCACCCTTCTCCGGGGTGCCGAGCCGGCACCCGTGTCCTGCCATTCCAGCAGGTCAGACTGCTGTTGTGGGCCTCGTGCGCACGCTGGGACGATGGGGGCATGCCCCTCGAAGTCGAGCTGGCCGAGGTCCGCGACTTCCTGGCCCGCCACGAGCCGTTCGCGGGGCTGCCCGCCGCCGCGCTCGAGTCCCTGCCGGCACGGATGTCGGTCGAGTACTTCCGCCGGGGCACCGAGATCATCGCGCGCGGCCAGGACAACCACCACCTCTACGTCCTGCGCTCCGGGGCCGCCGACGTGCACGACGAGCAGGGCACGCTCGTCGACCGGGGTGCGGCGGGCAGCTCCTTCGGCTCGATCACCCTGACCCGCGGCAACCCCTCCACCTTCTCGGTCACCACCATCGAGGACTCGCTCGCCCTCCTGCTGCCCGAGGAGGACTTCCACGCACTGTGCCGGGCCCATCCGGCGTTCGACGCGTTCTACGACGCCCAGCGCCGCAGCCGGATGCGCGGAGCCGTGGCCGAGCTGCGGGTCTCCGCGACCGGCAGCGCCATCCTCACCACCCCCGTGCGCGAGCTCGTCACGCGCGAGCTCGTCGCCGTCCCGACGACCGCGAGCATCCGGGAGGCCGCCGTCGCGATGGCCGAGCAGCGGGTCTCGTCGCTGCTCGTCATGGACGGCGACCGGCTGGCCGGCATCCTCACCGACCGCGACCTGCGCACCCGCGTCCTCGCGACCGGAACCGACCCCGCGGGGCCGGTCAGCGCGGTGATGACCGGCGACCCCGTCACCGCGTCCGTCGAGTCGCTCGCCTTCGAGGCGCTGCTGGAGATGACGAGCCGGCGCATCCACCACCTGCCCGTCGTCGACGCCACCGGCCGTCCCGCGGGCATCGTCACGACGACCGACCTGCTCCGGCTCGAGGAGGCCAACCCGGTCTACCTCGCCGGCGACGTCGCCAAGCAGCCGGACGTCGAGGGCGTCGCGCGGGCGGCCTCCCGCCTGCCCCGGGTCGTCGAGGCGCTCGTCGGCCAGGACGCGTCGGCCGACGACATCGGCCGGGTCGTCACGGCCGTCGGCGACGCGGTCGAGCGCCGGGTCATCGCCCTCGCGGAGGCCGAGCTCGGCCCGCCCCCGGTCCCGTACTGCTGGGTGGCGCTCGGCTCGCGGGCCCGGCTCGAGCAGGCGCTCGCCACCGACCAGGACACCGCGGTCATCATCGACGACGCCGTCGACGCGGCCGGGCTCGCGTGGTTCGAGGCACTCGCCGAACGGGTGACCGACGGCCTTGTCCGCTGCGGCTACCCGCGGTGCAAGGGCGACATGATGGCCTCGAACCCGCGCTGGCGACGGCCGCTCGCCCGGTGGCGCACCGAGCTGACCACGTGGCTCACGGCCCCGACCCCCGAGGCGGTCCTGCACTCCTCGATCTTCTTCGACATGCGGCCGGTCCACGGCGACGAGTCGCTCCACGCGCGCCTGCAGCGCCACGTCCTGCGGGCCGCCCCGGAGGCGCGCACCTTCCTCACCCACCTCGCCCGGCAGGCGGGGGCCCACGAGCCGCCGCTCGGCTTCTTCCGTGGCTTCGTCCTCGAGAAGGCCGGCGAGCACCGGGACACCCTGGACATCAAGCGCGGCGGGGTGCTGCCGGTGGTCGAGCTGGCCCGCGTGCACGCCCTGGCCATCGGCTCGCCCGCGGTCAACACCCGCGCCCGGATCGAGGCCGCCCGGCTCGCGGGCGTGCTCGGCGACGAGCTCGCCGACGACCTGCGCGACGCGTTCGAGTTCATCGGCTACGTCCGGCTGCGTCACCAGAGCGAGCAGGTGCGCGCCGGCCGGCCGACGGACAACTTCGTCGCCCCGGACGACCTGTCGAGCTTCGAGAAGCACCACCTGCGGGAGGCCTTCGCCATCGTGCGCTCCGCGCAGCACTCGCTCGGCCGGCGCTACCTCACCCACGTCGTCTCGTGACGCTGCTGCGCCGCTCGGTCGACGCGCGCCGGCAGCGGGCCGCGCGCCGGGCCCGACCGGGGCCGCTCGCCGACTTCCTCGCCGTGCCGGGGCCGGACCGCGCGACGCCCGTCCACGACCTGCCGCTGCTGGCGGTCGACATCGAGACCACCGGCCTGGACCCGGCGACCGACCGGGTCCTCTCGGTCGGGTGGGTGCCGCTGGACGGCGACCGGGTGGTGCTCGCCGGTGCCGGCCACCTCCTCGTCGGCGACGGGGGCGAGGTGGGCCGCAGCGCGACCGTGCACGGCATCACCGACGACGCCGTCGCCGGGGGCCGCCCGCTGGAGGAGGTGCTCGGGGCGCTGCTCGGGGCGCTCGCCGGCCGCGCGCTGCTCGCCCACTTCGCCCGGGTCGAGACCGGCTTCCTCGGGGCGGCCTGCACCCGGCTGTGGGGTGCGGGCCTGCCGGTCGAGGTCGTCGACACCTTCGAGCTGGAGCGCCGCGCACTCGGCGGCGGGTGGGACGCCGCGTCCGACCCGGGAGCGTTGCGGCTGTGGGCGGCCCGGGCCCGCCGCGGCCTGCCGGTCTACCGCGCCCACGAGGCCCTGACCGATGCCCTCGCCTGCGCGGAGCTCTACCTCGCCCAGCGGGCCGAGCTGGAGGCGGCTGCACCCCCCGAGACGACGACGACCCTCCGCCACGTCGTGGCGTGAGGGTCGTTCTGCGTGCTGCTGGCCCCCCGGAGGGTGCTCAGATGTGACGCGGGGTGACGGTCTGGGCGAGGACGTAGATCTCCTGGGCCTCGCGGACGAGGTCACGGTCGACCCGGCCGTCCCAGCCACGCCCGGAGGTGCGGGAGGTGCGGAGGTTGCTCGCGAGGGCGCGAGCCTTCTGGACGGAGAGCGATGCGGCGTTCATGACTCCATGATGCGCCTCGCAACCATGCAGCACAACGCGACTTTGCTTCACTATCCCGCAGTGTGACTTAAGGTTGGGTCATGCTCGACCCCCACCGTCTCACGGTCTTCCGCTCGGTCGTCGCGAGCGGCTCGGTGCAGGCCGCCGCCGACAACCTCGGCCTCACGTCGTCCGCGGTCAGCCAGCACCTCGCGGCGCTCCAGCGCGAGACCGGCCTCACCCTCTTCCAGCGCTCCGGCCGCGGCATCGTCCCGACCGAGGCCGCGCTCGTCCTCGACGCCCAGAGCGACGAGCCGATGAGCCAGTGGGGGCGGCTCGAGCAGGTCGTCTCGGACCTGCGCGAGGGGCGCTCCGGGCGGTTGTCCATCGGCTACTTCGCGAGCGCCGGGTCGGCGTGGATGCCGAGCCTCGTCCGCCGGCTGACCGCCGAGTACCCCGACCTCGTCCTCGAGCTCCGGCTCAACGAGCTCGAGCACCGCGGCCCGCGCCCCGACCTCGACCTCGTCATCGAGCCCCCGGACACTCCGCTGCCACCGGGCCTGCGACGGGTCGACCTCACCGACGACCCGTTCGTCGCGGTGCTGCCCCGCGAGCACGCCCTGGCCGGTGAGTCGCAGATCGCGCTGACCGACCTGCGCGGCGAGACCTGGGTGAGCAACGACCACCCGAGCTCGGTCGGCCACCGGCTGCTCGTGGCCGCCTGCGCGGCGGTCGGCCTGCGTCCCCGCTTCACCGTGCAGGCCCAGGACCACCACACGGCCATCGGGTTCGTGGCGGCGGGCGTCGGGGTCTCGGTGATGCCCGGCCTCGCCGCGCGGGGGCTGCCGCCGTCGGTGGTCCGGGTCGACCTCGCACCGCCGGCCCCGGTGCGCCACCTGTCCGCCGTCGTCCGTCAGCTC
The DNA here is from genome assembly GCF_035325325.1 of Phycicoccus sp. NCBI lineage: Bacteria > Bacillati > Actinomycetota > Actinomycetes > Micrococcales > Intrasporangiaceae > Phycicoccus > Phycicoccus sp. The sequence goes on from NZ_DAOLAC010000022.1 coordinate 27,440, forward strand.
GGCGGGTCGACCGCGCCGGCCGAGCGGGCGGTCCAGCTGCTCGAGGAGCTCATCTCGCACCCGAGCTGGTCGCCCCGCCGCCGCTCGGCCCGCTGACGCCCGGGCCCCGGCTCGGCTCCGACGTCAGGCGCGGTCGGACCAGTAGAGGGCACGGGCGGGGCAGAAGGTGACCGCGCGGTCGCCGTCGGCCCGGCCGACCCGGCCGTCCTCGACGACGGGGTAGCCCCACTCGTCGAGCCGGAACGCACCCTCGAGGAGCGTGGCGCAGATGCCGTGGCCGGTGCAGGCGACGCGGTCGACCCGCAGCTCCGGGGCCGCCGGCGCGCGGCGGCGCTCAGACGTGGTGGGCACGGGACATCGCTCCCTCCGTGGGGCAGGTCCCCGCCACGTGCGCGGCGAGGTGCGGCTCGAGGACCCGCGGGGCGGGGGCGGGGAAGCGCCCGCCGCCGTCCGGGAAGCGGCAGGGGCCGCGTTTCGGCAGCAGCCCGGGGTGGGTGGGCAGGTCGTGCACGGCCTGCCGGGTCGGGGTCTCGACGAGCCGGTCCCACGCGGCCGAGACCGCGGGGACGCCGAACATGCACGGCCCGCACTGGCCGGCGGTCTCGCCGGCGGCGTGGCGCAGGTAGCTCGTGACGACGTGCACCGGGCAGCGGCCGGGGTCGAGGACGTCGATGATGCCGGGGCCGAGCGAGCCGCCGACGCGGGAGAGGTCCTCGCTCGTCCAGCGCAGGCGCCGGGTCTCGGCCGCGGGCGCGACGACGCCCCCGAGCCCGCCGACGACGAGGTACTCCGCCCCCGCAGCCGGTTCGGCGGCGGCGAGGAGGTCGGCGACGGGGACCCCGGCCTGGGTCTCGAGCACGCCGGGCCAGGCGACGGCGCCGGTCAGCGTCACGAGCCGGGGCCCGGGCTCGGCCTCGGTCCCGAAGGAGCGGAACCACGTCGGGCCGTACGCCTCGACCTGGGCGATCCGCCAGACCGTCTCGGCGTTGAGGACGACCGTCGCGGGGACCTTGCGCCCGTCGGCGTCACGGCCGCCCATGACGAACGGCCGCCGCTTGGTCATCGGGCGGGCCAGGCCGCCGTAGGCCGCCGAGACGAGCGAGGTCTCCTCGGACGAGACGTACCGGTCCGGCACCTCGAGGACGTCGGCCCCGGTGGCGGCGAGCAGGGCCGCGGTGCGCGAGCCCCGGTGGGCCGCGAAGAGGATGCTGCGCCGCCGGCCGTGCGCGACGAGGGAGGCGCCGCGGAGCAGCTCCTCGAGGTGGTGCTCGACGACGTGGGCGTCCTTGGCCGCCCCGATCTCGCCGTCGCAGGCGTTGACGACGAGGTGGGCGCCGTGGTCGTGCGCGGCCCGCACCTTGACGCCGGTGCTGAAGGCGGCGCCGCCCCGGCCGGTCAGCCCGGCGGCGTGCAGCTGCTCGACGAGGTTCACGACCACTCACCCCCGAGGACGGCGTCCCGCCGGGTGCGGTCGGCGTGGGTCGACAGCAGCCGCCAGAGGACGGCGCCGACGCCGACCACACCGCAGGCCGCCGTCACCGCGCGCAGGCCGGCCTGGCTGGCCGTGCCGAGGACGAACCCGTGCACGAGGGCCATCGGCCACAGCGCGTAGGTCGCGTAGTGCACTGCGCGCCACGCCCGTTCGGAGATCCGGTGGCGGAGCCAGGAGGTGACGGAGACCGCCACGAGGAGGTCGACCGCGAGCGTGCCGAGCCCGACCCAGAACGCCTCGTAGCCGCTCGTGAAGGGCACGAGGACCGAGATCCAGTCGATGCTCACGTAGGTCTCGACGACGGCGGTCGCGATGTGCACGGTGAGGAAGGAGAGCATCCCGAGGGAGAGCCACCGGTGCACGGCCATGACGACCGTCGCGGACTCCCCGTGCGGCCGGCGCCGGCCGGAGGTGACGACGCCGAGGACGACGACGGCGGTGAGCAGGACGATGCTCGCGACACCGGTCGCGCGGGAGAGGAACCACAGGGCCGCGTTCACGGGGCCACCTCCGGGTCGGGCCGGGTGGGGTCGGGAGCGACCGGGGCCGGCCAGGCGGGCGTCGTCACGACGTCGGTGCCGGTGTCGAGGCGCGCCGGCAGGCCGGTCATCCCGAGCCAGGCCGGCGCATCGGGGCCGAGGACGACCGCGGCCGTCGAGGCCGCGTTGGCCTCGAGGGCGGTCGCTGCGACGACGGTCACCTGGGCCCAAGTGGCGGCGGCGGTCGCACCGGTGCGCGGGTCGACGACGTGGTGGCGGGTCGTGCCGTCGGCGGCGGTCCACGTGCGCAGCCGGGTCGAGCTGGTCGCGACGGCCTGGCCGGGGTGCAGGGCGAGGACCTGGACGACGTGCTCGTCGGCGTCCTCGACGCCGACCCGCCAGCCGCCCTCCGGGGGTGGGCCGCCGACGGCGATGTCACCGCCGAGGTCGACGAGGAAGCCGCCCGGGAGGCGGGTCGCGAGCCGGTCGGCGAGGACGTCGGCTGCGTGCGCCTTGGCCGTCGCCCCGAGGTCGAGGAGGCATCCGGCCGGGACGGTCACCCGGTCGGTCACCGGGTCGAGCTCCACCGCGCGCCAACCGGGGACCTCGGCGGGCGCCCCCGTGCCCGCCACCCGGCCGCGGACCACGGAGAGGTCGGCGTCGTAGCCGCTCGCGGCGACCGCGCGGCCGACCGTCGGGTCGACGAGGCCGTCGGTGAGCCGGGCGGCGCGCAGGGCCGCCCGAAGGCTGCTCGCGAGGACAGGGGACGTCGTGGCCGAGGCCGGGCCGAACCGGGCGGCCGCGGCGAGCCGGCTCACCTCGGAGTCGTCGCGGAAGCGGGAGGCCGCCAGGTCGAGCGCGACGAGGTGGTCGCGGACGATCGCCTCGGCCTCGGCGAGGGCGAGCGGCTCGGTCGTCAGCAGGCGGACCGTCGTGCCGAGGGCGCCGAAGACCGTGCTGCCGAGCGGGGCGGTGGCGGTGGTGGTCACGGCGGTGCCTCAGGAGCCGTGGGTCGTCGTCTGCGACGGCCGCAAGGCTGAGGGGACCGTGCCGGGGGTCGAGGAGGACGAGCCGCTGCTCGCCGAGCTCGACGAGCGGGAGGTGCGCGCCGAGCCGGTCGACGAACCGCCCGCGGAGGACGTCGTCCCGCTCGTCGTGCCCGTGGTGGTGCTCGAGCCCGTGCTCGCGCCGGACGCGGCCGTCGTGGTCTGCGAGGTCGCGAGGTGGTAGCCCGCCACGCCGGTCGTCAGGGCGGCAGCCGCGACGGCGCCGGCCGTCCAGACCTTGGCCCGCTCCAGGGCTCGGGGGGTGGTGCGCATCGTCGTCACCTTCGGGGATCGGGATTGGTTGACCCCGCAACGATGCGGTCCTCCCCTGTGCCGCACCTGTGCCACCCGGGTGACGCCTCTGTGCGATCGACGGCGACCGCGTCCCCGCAGGTCAGCGGGCCGGCGGACCCACCGGTTCCGCGAGGGAGGGCTCGTCCTCGGGTGCCCGGGGGGTTCCGGCGGCGTCCTGGGCGGCCAGGTGCTCGGCCAGCCGCAGTCCCTCGACGTCCAGGTCGGGCAGCAGGCGGTCGAGCCACCGCGGCATCCACCAGGCGCGCTCGCCGAGGAGGTGCATGACGGCCGGCGTGAGCGTCATCCGGACGAGGAACGCGTCGATGAGGACGCCGACCGCGAGCCCGAAGCCGATCGGCCGGACCATCACGAGGTGGCTGAACGCGAAGCCGAGGAAGACCGAGGTCATGATCACCGCGGCGGCGGTGACGACCTTGACGCCGTGCACGAACCCGCTGCGCACGGCGGCGCGGGCGTCCTCGCCGTGGGCCCGCGACTCGTGCATCCCGGAGACGAGGAACATCTGGTAGTCCATCGCGAGGCCGAAGAGCACCCCGATGAGGATGATCGGCATGAAGCTGAGCAGCGGTCCCGGCTGGGTGACGCCGAACCAGTCGCCGAGCCAGCCCCACTGGTGCACCGCGACGGTGGCGCCGAAGGCGGCCGCCACCGACAGGAGGAACCCGCCGGTCGCGATGAGCGGCACGACGACCGAGCGGAACACGACCATGAGGATGAGGAGCGAGAGGCCGACGACGACGGCGAGGTAGGCCGGGAGCGCGTTGGAGAGGCGGTCGGAGATCTCGATGTTCGCGACCGTCTGCCCGGTGAGGCCGATGTCGACACCGTCGTGCCGCTCGAGCAGCGAGGCCGTGCGACGGATGCCGTCGATCGTCGCCGAAGTCTGTTCCGCGGCCGGGCCGGTGCTCGGGACCACCTGGAAGGCAAGGGTGTTCGTGTCCTTGCTGACCCCGAAGGGGACGACGCTGACGACGCCGTCGACGTCGGCGAGTGCGGTGGCGATGCCGGCCTGGGCGTCGAGCACCTCGGCCTCGGTGCGGGCACCGTCGTGCCGCGGGAGGTCGGCGACGGCGACGACCGGGCCGTTCATCCCGGGGCCGAACTCGTCGGCCACGGTCGTGTAGGCGGTGTAGGCGCTCGACCCGCTCGGCTCGCTGCCGCCGTCCGGGAGCCCGAGGCGCATGTCGAGGGCGGGCACGGCGAGGACTGCGACGAGCCCGACGACGCCGAGCAGCGTGAGCCACGGGTGCCGGGTCACGGCGCCGACGTACCAGCCGCCGTGCTCCTCGGGGCGGTCGTCGGAACCGGCGGCGCGGGTGGCGGCGTCACCCGGTGTCGCGAACCCGGCACGGCGCCAGGCGCGCCGCGAGACGACACGGGTCCCCATGAGCCGCAGGACGGCCGGGCTCACGGTGACGGCGACGACCACGGAGACGGCGACGGTGGCGGCGGCGACGACGCCCATCTCGGCGAGGATCGGGATGCCCGAGAGGACGAGCGCGGCGAGGGCGATGACGACGGTCGAGCCGGCGAAGGTCACCGCGGAGCCGGCCGTCGCGACGGCGCGGGCGACCGACTCGCGCACCGGCATCCCGTGGAGGATGTTCGCCCGGTGCCGGTTGACGATGAACAGCGCGTAGTCGATCCCGACGGCGAGGCCGAGCATGAGGGCGAGCGCCGGGGTCGTCGTGTTGAGCTCGACGACGGAGGTGAAGGCGACGGCGCCGCCGAGGCCGACGCCGACGCCGAGCAGCGCGACGAGGAGCGGGAGCCCGGCCGCGACGAGGCTGCCGAGGACGAGCACGAGGACGAGGAGCGCGACGGCCAGGCCGAGGATCTCGCCGGGCCCGATGAACTCGAGCGCCTGGGTGATCTCGACGCTGTAGCTCGCGGTGACCCCTGCGGCCGCGAGGACGGGGTCGCCCTTCTCGGGGATGAGGGCGCGGTCCTCCGGCGGCACCGACTGCGCGTTGTCGTCGAACTGCACCTGGACCACGGCGTAGCGGCCGTCCGCGCTGACCAGCCGGGTGCCGGACGAGGCCGCGGAGACGGCGGCGCCATCGGCGTACCGGGCCTTGCCGGAGGCGAGCTCGGACCGTGCGGCGTCGAGCTTCTTCTCGCCGGCCGCGACCTGGGCGCGCCCGTCCTCGACCTGCGCGCGCAGGGCGGGCAGGCTCGGGTCGGCCGGGTTCGCCTTCTCGGCCTGGGCGAGGAACGCCTCGCCGCCGGCGAGCTGCGCCTTGGCGTCGGCCAGCTGCTTGGTGCCCGCGTCGAGCTGGGCCTGGCCCTCGGCGAGCTGCTGCTTCGAGGCGGCGAGCTTCGCGGCCGACTCGTCGATCTGCTGCTGGGCGGCGAACGGGTCGACGACGCGCTCGACGTGCGGCAGGCCCTCCCACTGCCTCATCGCCTGCGCGACGGCGGCCTTCTGCTCGGTGGTGAACGACCCGGTGTCGCTCTTCAACACCACGCGGCCGAACCCTCCTGCGGCGGAGGGGATCTGGGTGCCGAGGTTGCTCAGGACGCGCTCGAACTCGGTACCGGGGATGGAGACCTGGTTGGTGAGCGGCCGGCCGATCGTGCCGGCGAGGGCGCCGGCGACTGCGAGGACGACGAGCCAGGCGGCGACGACGCGCCAGGCGTGCGCGGCGCACCAGCGGCCGAGACGGTAGAGCGCGGTGGACATGGGGGCCTCCGGGTGGGGGAGTGCGGGCGTCGGGGGGTCAGCGGGTGCCGGCGGCGACGGTGGCGCCGGCGGTGTCGGGCAGCAGGGGGGAGCCGAGGCAGGTGAGCGCCTCGGCGAAGGCGCCGTGGAAGGACGGAGCACTCGTGTCGGTGTCGTCGAGGGCGTGCCGGGCCCAGACCCGCAGCGCGGCCTCGCCGGCGCCGACGACGGCGCTCGCGGTCGTGGCGACCTGCAGCTCGCTCGGGCCCGGGCCGAGTCGGGCACGCAGCCATCCCTCGAACCAGTCGAGCCACGAGTGCAGCTCGCCGAGGATGAGCGCCTTCGCGTGCGGGGAGGCCTCGCCGGCGGCGGCGAGGGTGCCGATGCGCTCGACGAGGTCGAGGTCGGTGGGATCGTCGACGACCGCGAGCAGCGAGGCGCGGACGGGCTCACCGGCCGGGCGCTCCTCGAGCCGCCGGCTCAGCGAGGCGAAGAACTCGGCGACGCTGGCGGTGAGCACCGACTCGACGGACGGGAAGTAGTTGAAGAAGGTGCGGCGCGAGACCCCCGCGCGGTCGGCGACCGCCTCGGCCGTCACGGCGTCGACGCCCTCGTCGCGGACGATCGTGTAGGCCGCGAGCGCGAGGTCGCGCCGGGTCCGCTCGCGCTTGCGGTCGCGCAGCGAGGGGACGACACAGCTCGGTCGGTTCACCTCGTCAGGGTAGGCCCGTGTTGCACCACAGTGCAAATCTGCACTTCACTGCACCGACCCATAGGGTCAGTGGGGGGAGCGGAGGCCGCCGGCGTCGAGGTGGAGGACCGTCCCGTGGAGGATGTCGGCCTCGGGCGCGAGGAGCAGCGTCGTGGCCCAGACGAGCTCCTCCACCCGTGGCAGCCGGCCGAGCGGCACCCGGGCCTCGTACTCGGCCCACACCTCCTCGACGGTCAGGCCGCGCTCGCCGGCGATCCGCTCGGCGATGCGTCGCAGCCGCGGGGTGTCCATCGGGCCGGGGACGAGGGTGTGCACGGTGACGCCGTCGGCGCCGTGGTTGAGCGCGACCTGCTTCATGAGGTTGACCAGGCCGGCGTTCACCCCGCCCGGACCGGCCTCGTCCCGCCCCGGCTCGAGCCCGAGCGTCCCGGCGACGGCGACGAACCGCGACCCGGGTCCCATCGCGTCACGCACCGCGTGGAGCAGCCGCACGACACCCGCCATCTTCACCTGGGCGCCGGCCGCGAGGAGGTCGGGGTCGACGGTCTCGACCGACCCGGTGACCGGCAGCCCGGCGGCGAGCACGGCCATCCGGACCCGCCCGCGCAGGGCCGAGCGGATGGCGTCGGTGGCCGCGTTCGTCGCGATGTCGGCCGCGCACGGGACCACGTCCCCGTCCACGTCCGCCGCGAGCCGGGCCAGGGCGTCGGCGTCGCGCGCCACGGCCACGACCCGCAGCCCGCGCGCGGCCAGCGCCCGGACGAGGGCCGAGCCGACCGTGCCGGTGGCCCCGACGACGACCGCGTCCTCGACCGCGTCCTCGGTGGCGCTCCCGCCCGGCTCGGTCATCCGTAGACCTCCCCGTCGGCGATGCGGGCGCCCGCGACGAGGGCGCGGAACTTCTCCCAGACGACGGAGTCGGGGATCTCCGGCGCGAACGAGGCACGTGACGAGAAGCCGCAGTCGGTGCCGGCGATGACCCGCTCGGGACCGACGACCGAGGCGTAGCGGCCGATCTGGTCGGCGACGAGCCGCGGGTGCTCGACGTACGGCGACGCGTGCCCGATGAGGCCGGGGACGAGGACCTTGTCGTCGGGCAGCGGCAGCTCCTCCCAGATCCGCCACTCGTGGGCGTGCCGGGGGTTGGCCGCCTCGAACGAGTAGGCCCCCGCGTCGATCCGCAGCATGTACGGGGCGATGACGGCGAGGTCGAGGTCGTGCACGCGCGGGCCGGCGTTGAGGCCGAAGCACGTGTGCAGCCGGATCCGGTCGGCCGGGATGCCGCGGATCGAGTGGTTGACGATCTCGATGTGCTCCTCGGCCTCGCGGCGGCGCTGCTCGGGGTCCGACCCCGGTCCACCGGTGAGGATCTCGATGAGCCACGGGTCGTCGATCTGGAGGAGCAGTCCGGAGTCGACGATCGCGAGGTACTCCTCGCGCAGGGCCTCGGCCACGGCCTCGAGGTAGTCGCGGTCGGTGTCGTAGTAGCGGTTGACCCCGAAGCCGCGCGGGCTCGTCGAGGGCAGGAACGCCTCGGTCACCTCGACCTCGGCGAGCGCGGCCCTGATGTTCGCGACGTCCGCCGCCACCTGCGCGTGGCCGCGGTAGGTGACCGGGCCGGTGCAGGCCATCGCCCGCAGCGGCACGACGGTGTCCTCGTACTTCGTGAAGTAGCGCTCGTAGAAGTCGGGGAAGGCCTCGGTCTCGCGCAGCCAGGAGGGCGGCATGACCGGCTCGCCGTCGTCGGCCGAGTAGCCGGTCAACCGCTCGACGACGTACGTGAAGAAGCTCGCCTTGCCCATCTCGCCGTCGTTGACGACGTCGAGCCCGACCTCGGCCTGGTGGGCGACGGTGCCGCACACCGCATCCGTCACCGCCCCGGCGAAGGCGGCGTGGTCGTAGGGCCGCCCGTGCTCCTTCTCGCGCATGATCTCCAGCAGTGGCCGCGGGCGGGCCAGGCTGCCGCAGTGCGTCGTCAGGATGCGGTCGGTGCTGCGCTGCACGGGATCTCCTCGGGGTGGGGGTGCTCGGTCATGGCGTCGGGACGGCGTCGAGCCCGAGCCGGGCCCGCAACGCCACCACCGAACCGTCGGCGTCGCGGATGTCGAGGTGGTGCGCGGCGATCCCGACCGCCTCCGCACCACGGCAGTTGACCCGCATGTCGTCGACGAAGACGGTCCGCGCGGGATCGGCGTCGAGCAGCCGCAGCACGTGCTCGAACGCGCCTGCGGCCGGCTTGCGCACCCCGATCGTCGCGACGTCGACGACGGCGTCGAAGAAGTGGCGCTCCGGCCAGGTCTCCCACCAGTCCGGACCGAGCCAGTTCGACGCGTCGTTGGTCAGGACGGCCTGCCGCAGTGGCGAGTCCGCGATGTCGTGGACGAGGGACCACACCTCGCGCCGGTCCTCGTCGGCCCAGTCGGGGTCGCGCTTCGGGTCGAAGTCGATGTCCTCGTCGTGCAGCCGGTCGACGACCCGGGCGTAGTACTCGCCCTCGGAGATCTCGCCGGCGTCCATCGCGTCGTAGTCCGGGTCGGGCACGGAACCGGTGGGGCCCAGCGCCATCCGGCCCACCGGCCAGCCGCGCTCGCGGCCGACGTCGACGAGCACCTCGGTGAAGTACCGGCGGAAGATGCCGCCCATGTCCCAGACGACGGCGTCGATGCCTTCGCTCACGAGCCACGCTCCCAGCTCCGGGCGTGCGCCAGAAGGCGCTCGCGCATCGACGTCGCCGGCGGCGGGTCGGGAACCTCGAGCAGCACCTCGCCGTCGGCGGTGACCTCGACGGGATAGGAGGGCAGCACGCCACGACCCCCGAGGTGGCGGCCGCTCGGCAGGTCGTACTGCCAGAAGTGGTGCGGGCACGAGAGCACCGTGCCCTCGTGCACCCGGCCACCGGCCAGCGGGTTCTCCTTGTGCAGGCACCGGTTGCGGAACGCGCACGCCGTGCCGCCGGAGCGCACGACGACGACGCTCCCGTCGCCGACGGCCACGGCGTGGTCGGCGGGGAGGTCCTCGAGACGTCCGGCGGAGACCTTCACCCGTCCGCCCGGCGGGCGCGTTCGGCCTTGACCTCGGCGATGGGGACGCCACCGACCGCGTACTGGTGGTCGTCCATCTCGTGGACCATGACGCGAACGGTCTCGATCGGGGCGTCGATGGCGTCGGCGATGGCGTGCGACACGGCTCGGGTCATCGCCTGGATGGCCTCGGGCGGACGACCCTTCATCAACGAGATGCTCACGATCGGCACGGCTGCTCCCGGTGCTCGGAGGGGACGGTGGACGGACGGACGGCGTGCGCGCGCGTGGTGCCGAGGCGGTCGAGCTCGACGACGACGGTGGTGCCCTCGAGGAGGTCGACGGGCGGGGTGAGGCCCCCGGAGATGACGACCGCCCCGGCGGGCAGGCGGCGACCGCAGGCGTTGGCCATCCACGCGACGGCCGCGGCAGGGTCGTCGTGGGCGGCGGCGCCGGCCGCGGTGTGCGCCATGGCCCCGTCGACGGTGACGACGCACCCGACGAGCCGCAGGTCGGCCCCTGCGAGGTCGGCGAGGTCGACCGGCTCGCCGAGGACGACGCGTCCCGCGGAGGAGTCGTCGGCGATGTTGTCCTCGGCCCGGAAGCGGAAGCCCTCGTACCGCGAGTCGACGACCTCCAGGCAGGGGGCGACGGCGCGCGTCGCGGCGAGGACGTCGGCGGCGGTGAGGCCGGGACCGACGAGGTCGCGGCCCAGGACGAACGCGATCTCCGGCTCGACCTTGGGGTGGATGAGGCCGTCGAGGTCGACCTCGTCGCCGTCGACGAGCATCGCGTCCGTGAGCCAGCCGTAGTTGGGGCTGTCGACCCCCATGGCCCGGCGCATCGCCTCGGACGTGAACCCGAGCTTGCCGCCGACGACCCGCTCGCCGTCGCTCTCGCGCAACGCGATTCCCGCCTCCTGGACGGCGTAGGCGGTGGCCGTGTCGAGGCCGCCGGGGCGCGCGGTGAAGGTCGGCACGGTCGTGCGTTCGAGCCGGGCACGGTGCAGCTCGGCGGCCATCGCCTCGACCGACGCCCGGTCGGCGGTCACGGCCCGCACCGGAGCTCGACGGAGCCGAGCCGGTCGACGGTGACCCGGACGACGCTGCCCGGCCGGACCGGCACGGCGGCGGTGAGGGCGCCGGAGAGGACGACGGTCCCGGCCTCGAGACGCCGCCCGCGGTGGGCGAGCGACCGGACGAACCACGCCACGGCGGCGGCGGGGTGGTCGAGGACGGCGGCCCCGGCGGCGGTGGCGACGAGCCGGCCGTCGACCTCGAGGAGGCAGCCGAGGAGTCGCAGGTCGAGGCCGGTGACCGGCGTCGGGCGGCCGAGGGCGTAGCGCGCCGACGAGATGTTGTCCGCGACGACGGCCGGCAGGGTGAAGGAGTAGCCGGCGTAGCGCGAGTCGAGGACGTCGATCGCCGGCATCACCGCGTCCGTGGCGGCGAGGACTTCGGATGCGGACACGTCCGGCCCCTCGAGGTCGCGGCCGACGAGGAAGGCGATCTCGGGCTCGCACCGTGGCTGGATCAGCTCGCCGCACGGCAGCTCGGTGCCGACCTCGACCTGGGACCCCTCGAGCAGCCACCCGTACGCCGGCTCGGCGACGTTCATCTGCTGCTGCTTGGCGACGCTGGTCAGCCCGAGCTTCGCGGCGACCGGACGCTTCCCGAGCAGCCCGATCAGCTCGTCCTGGAGCTCGTAGGCGCGCTCGACCGGCAGGTCGTCGGCGTCCGGGCTGATCGCCGTGCGCGTGGCGATGGCGTCGGCGAGCCGGCGGGGCAGGTCGCTGTCGTCGCTCATCGCGCGACCGCGCCCTCGCGCTTCAGCTGGAGCGCGACGTCGATGATCATGTCCTCCTGGCCGCCGACCATCCCGCGCCGGCCGAGCTCGATGAGGATGTCGCGCACGTCGACGCCGTACCGCTCGGACGCCCGTCGGGCGTGGAGGAGGAAGGAGCCGTAGACGCCGGCGTACCCGAGGGTCAGCCCGTCGCGGTCGATGACGCCCATCCCCGGGTGGATCGGTCGCACGACGTCCTGGGCGGCGTCCATCATCGTGAAGGTGTCGACGCCCGTCTCGATGCCGCTCTTCTCGCAGGTGGCGACGAGCACCTCGGTCGGGCAGTTGCCGGCGCCCGCGCCGAGCCCCGTGGTGCAGCCGTCGATCTGGTCGGCGCCCTCACCGAAGGCGGCCAGCGAGTTCGCCACCGCGAGACTGAGGTTGTTGTGGGCGTGCACCCCGACCTGGACGTCGACGGCAGCCTTGACGGCGCCCACGCGGGCCTTGAACCCGTCCATCGTCATGGCCCCGGCGGAGTCGACGATGTACACGCAGTCGGCGCCGTACGACTCCATCCGCTTGGCCTGCTCGACGAGCTCGTCCGGCGGGATCATGTGCGACATCATGAGGAAGCCGACCGCCTCCATCCCGAGCTCCTTGGCGAGGGCGACGTGCTGCTCGGCGATGTCGGCCTCGGTGCAGTGCGTGGCGATGCGGGCGACCTTGGCGCCGATGTCGGCGGCCCGGCGCAGGTCGTCCTTGACCCCGATGCCCGGGACGAACAGGCACGCGATCCGGGCCCGTTGCGCGGTCTCGACGGCGACCCGTACCAGGTCGGTCTCCGGCGTGTGCGAGAAGCCGTAGTTGAAGGAGGAGCCGCCGAGCCCGTCGCCGTGGCTCACCTCGATGACGGGGACGCCGGCCCGGTCGAGGGCGCCGACGACGGCGCGGACGTGGTCGGCGGTGAACTGGTGGTAGACGGCGTGCGAGCCGTCGCGCAGCGTGGAGTCGGTGAGCCGGAAGGCCCGCTCCGGGGCCTCCGGGGTGACTGCGGTGTCGGTCATGCGGGGGCTCCTGCCCTGTGCTCGGCCATCGCCGTGCCGACCCGGACGGCCGAGGCGGTCATGATGTCGAGGTTGCCCGCGTAGGGCGGGAACCAGTCGCCGGCGCCCTCGACCTCGAGCAGGATGACGACCCGCGCGCCGACGTCGCCGCCGGGGGCGCGGTAGTGCTCGCGCTCGAAGACCGGCTCGTTCTTCAGCCGGTAGCCGGGCACGTACTCGGCGACCCGGGCCACCATCTCGGTGACCGACGCGGTGACGGCCGCCTCGTCGTAGCCGTCGGGGAGCGCGCAGAACACGGTGTTGCGCATGAGGATCGGCGGGTCGGCCGGGTTGAGCACCATGATCGCCTTGCCGCGCGCTGCGCCGCCGACCGTGACCAGTGCGTCCGAGGTGGTCTTCGTGAACTCGTCGATGTTCTGCCGGGTGCCCGGGCCGGCCGAGCGCGACGACACCGACGAGACGATCTCGGCGTACGGCACCGGACAGACCGCGTTGACGGCGGCGACCATCGGCACCGTCGCCTGCCCACCGCAGGTGATGAGGTTGACGTTCTGCGCGCCCCGGTGCTCGTGCCCGTTGACCGGCGGCACGACGAGCGGGCCGAGCTTGGCCGGGGTGAGGTCGACGACGCGCAGCCCCGCCTCCTCGTAGCGCGGGGCGTTGCGGCGCATGACCCAGGCCGAGGTCGCCTCGAAGACGACGTCGAAGTCGTCGGCGTGGGCGATCAGCCAGTCGGCGCCCTCGTGGCTCGTCTCGAGCCCGGCCTCGCGGGCGGTGCGCAGGCCGTCGGAGTCGGGGTCGATCCCGACGACCGCCCCGAGCTCGAGCCCCGGGGCGCGCATCAGCTTGACCATGAGGTCGGTCCCGATGTTGCCGGACCCGACGATGGCGCAACGCATCCGGTCTCCTCTCAGGCGGACGTGGTGAAGCGGGCGGTGACCGTGCCCAGCCGGTCGAAGTCGGCCCGGACGACGTCGCCCGGGGCGACCTCGAACGCGCGGTGGAGGGCGCCGGTCATGACGAACCAGCCGGCCTCGAGCGTCACGTCGTAGGGGGCGAGGGTGTTGGCGAGCCAGGCGACCGCGGCGACCGGGTCGCCGAGGGCAGCCGCGCCGGCGCCGGTGTCGGCGGTTGCGCCGTTGCGGGAGACCACCATCCCGGTGAGCCGCGGCTCCCAGCCGTCGAGCGGGACGACGCGGGTGCCGAGCACCGTCGCGCCGGAGGAGGCGAGGTCGGCGATGGTGTCGACGAGCCCGATCCGCCAGTCGGCGATGCGCGAGTCGACCATCTCGATGGCCGCGACGGCCCCGCCCAGCGCCCGCCAGGCCTGCATCGGCGTGACCCCCGGCCCGCGCAGGGGCGCGTCGAGCACGAGGGCGATCTCGGCCTCGACCTTCGGGGCGATGTACCGGGAGAGGTCGATGTCCTGGCCGTCGGGGTACACCATCGAGGAGAGCACCGGCGCGTAGTCGGGCTGGTCGACGCCGAGCATCTCCTGCATCGGCCTCGAGGTGAGCCCGAGCTTGTAGCCGACCGGGTGGCCGCCGTCGGCGTCGAGGATGCGCCGGACGAGGCCCTGCTGGATGCGGTAGGCGTCGTCGACGTCGAGCTCCGGGTGGTCCTCGACGACCGGCCGCACCGGGGTCACCGAGGTCATGGCGTCGTGCAGCCGCTGGGCGACCCGCTCGTGGAGCTCCCCGGGGGTGGTCGTCTCAGGAGGCATGGTCGACCCCCCGGCCGCGGTGCCCGAGACGGCGGCTCGCGACGGCCGCCGCCTCGACCACGGCCTGCCGGATGGCGGCGAGGTCCTGGTCCATCCGCGGGCTCGGGCCGACGACCGACAGCGCGGCGACGACCTGACCGGAGACGTCACGCACCGGCGCGCCGATCGAGGTCGCGCCGATCTCGGACTCGTCGACGTTGTGCGCCCAGCCTTGGTGGCGGATCTGCGCGAGCTGGCGGCGCAGGACGGCGAGGTCGGTCACCGTGAAGGGTGTGCGCGACGGCGGCTCCCAGCCCTCGAGGGTGCGGTCGAGGACGCTCGGCTCGAGGTGGGCCAGCAGCACCTTGCCGGTGCTCGTCGAGTGCGCCCAGTTGCGCCGGCCGACGTCGAGGAACATCCGCAGCGAGTGCATGCTCTGGAGCCGCTCGACGTAGACGACCTCGCGGCCGTCGAGGACGGCGAGCTGCGTCGTCTCGCCGGTGCGGTTGCGCAGCATCGTCATCGGGGGCAGCACGGCCTCGGAGAGGTCGTAGCCGGGCGAGGAGGCTGCGACGAGGTCGTAGACGGCGAGCCCGAGCCGGTAGCGCCCGGTCTCCGGGTCCTGCTCGACGAGGTGCTCGGACTGGAGGGTGCGCAGCAGCCGGTGGACGGTGCTGGTCGTCATCCCGAGGGCGCGGGCCAGCTCGGTGACGCCGTAGTCGCGGCGGCGCGAGCTGAAGGCCTTGAGGACCCGCACCGCGTTGCGCACGCTCGACAGCGACTCACCCACGGCCGGCCCCCCGGCTGGTCCCCCGGACGACGTCGAGGAGGGTGCGGCGCAGCTCGACGGGGTCGGGGCGCACCTGCGCGGCGAGGACCGCGACGCGGTCGTCCCACGGGGCCACCTGCTGCGCGACCTCGACGGCGAGCAGCGCCTGGGCCCGGACCAGGCCGCCCGCCGCGGCGCCCTCGAGCTCGTCGACCAGGGCCTCGGCGCCCCTGGCCCGGGAGCGGATCGACTCGAAGTCGCGGACGTCGGCGAGGTGGTCCATCGCGAGGCCGGCCCCGGCGTGCGAGGCCTGGTGCCCGCTCAGCGAGGCGCCCGGCTGGACGACGAGGTGGTAGATCGCGGTGCTCACGCCGAGCACCCGCCGCACCGGGAGGTACGCGGGGCCGTCGCTCTCGTCGACGAGGCCCAGCTCGGGCAGGACGACGGGGTCGAAGAAGCGCAGGGTCCAGCGGATGCCCTCGACCTCGTCCTCGAGGGCCACCTCCTGGCCGCTCGGCGGGGCGAGGCGGTCGGTCGTCGCGACGACGTGGAGGTTGCGGGCACCGGCCGCGAGGACGGTCAGGCCGGGGTCGTAGAGCCGCAGCCGGCCGCGGACCGCGGGGGGCTGGCCGGCGGCCCCGGAGGCGTACGCCCGGTGCACGCTGCGGACGTAGTCGGCCATCGCCGCGCGCATGCCCTCGGCGCGCCGGGCGCCGTCCGCGGGCTGCGGCTGGACGTCCTCGTCCGGCTCGGTCATCACGCGCTCGACCCTAGGCAGCATGCCGCCCGACGGGACAGGATCATCCCGCCATGCGGGAAGCCTTCCGCGAGGATGCCACGTGCGGAGGACGGCCCCCGCACGGCCTCCGGGCAGCCTTCCCGCAGGGCGGGACAGGCGTTCCCAGCGGTGCACGGGCCGTGCGACCTTTCCGGCATGGGAATCCTCCGGCTCAGCCACGTCGACATCACGGTGCCGGACCTCGACCTCGCCAAGGCCTACTACACCGGCGTCATGGGGATGGACCTCACCGAGGAGACCCCCGACCGGGCCTTCTTCAAGTGCTGGGACGAGGAGGACCACCACTCCCTCGCCGTCCGCTACGACCCGCGGGTCGGGATGGACCGCTTCGCCTTCAAGGTCGACCACGAGGACGACCTCGCCGAGATGGAGCGCAAGGTCGAGACCTACGGCTTCCACGTCCAGCGCATCTCCCACGGCGAGGAGGTCGGCCAGGGGGAGTCGATCCGGTTCGAGACCCCGTCCGGGCACGAGATGGAGCTCGTCTTCGACGTCGAGAAGGTCGGCGGCCGCACCGGCAAGCTCAACCCGGAGATCCCGGTCGACCTGCTCGGCATCGCCCCGCCCCGGATGGACCACCTGCTCATCAACGCCGAGGAGGTCGGCGAGGCGGCGAAGTTCTACATGGACGTCCTCGGCTTCCGGATGACCGAGCAGCTCGTCGGCGGCGACGGCCACCAGATCGGCGTCTGGATGGAGCGCAGCCACTCCCCGCACGACCTCGCCGTCGTCAACGGCACCAACGGCGCGCTGCACCACTTCGCCTTCTGGCTCGACGACTGGGACCACGTGCGCCGCAGCGCGGACATCCTCGCCTACAACGCGATCCAGATCGACGTCGGCCCGACGCGGCACGGCGTGACGCGCGGCAACACCATCTACTTCTTCGACCCGATGGGCACCCGGAACGAGGTCTTCACCGGCGGCTACCGCCCGGACCCCGACTTCCCGACCATCACCTGGACCGAGGACAACATCGGCCAGGCCGTCTTCTACTACGAGGGCGAAGTGAACGACCGCTTCGTCTCCGTCCACACCTGAGCCCGAACCACCAACCCGGAGAGGCGGATCGATGGGGATCCTGCGACTCAGCCACGTCGAGGTGCGCTGCCCCGACCTCGAGCTGTCGACGGCCTACTACACCGAGGTCATGGGGCTCATCGAGACCGCCGTCGAGGACCAGGCCGTCTACCTCAAGGGCTGGGACGAGCAGCAGCACCACTCGCTGATCCTCCGCTACGCGCCGACCTACGGCGTGGAGGTCATCGGGTTCAAGGTCCAGGAGGCCGCCGACCTCGACGGGCTGACGACCGCGATCGAGGGCTACGGCATCGCGACGAAGCGGTTCGCCGCCGGCGAGCTCGGGCCGGGCTCCGGTGAGACGGTGCGCTTCACGGCACCGAGCGGCCACACGACCGAGCTCGTCCACGCGATGGAGCAGATCGGCAACGCGCTCCCGCTGCACAACCCGCCGCCCGAGCCGCAGGGCCTGTCCGGGATGCACCCGCCGCGGCTGGACCACGTCTTCCTCATGTGCGAGGACGTCGACGAGACGACGCGGTTCTGGACGGAGGTGCTCGGGTTCCGGCTCACCGAGCAGATCGTCGCCGACGACGGCCACCAGCTCGCGACCTTCCTCGAGCGGACGCACACGGCGCACGACATTGCGTTCATCACCGGCCCGGACGGCGCGTTCCACCACGTCGCCTACTGGGTCGACGACTGGAACGACCTGCGCCGCGCGGCAGACCTCTGCGCCTACCACGGGGTCCGGATCGACGCCGGCCCGACGCGGCACGGCGCCACCCGCGGCTGGGGCCTGTACTTCTTCGACCCGGCGGGCAACCGCAACGAGGTCTACACGGGCGGCTACTGGGCCGACCCGGACCGCGAGCCGGTCACGTGGACCGAGGCCCAGATGGGTCGCGCCGTCTTCTACTACGAGGGCGTCGTCGACCAGGACTTCCTCACGGTGCACTCATGAGCGACGAGACGCCCCGCCCGGGGCTGCCCAACACCCAGCGGGTCGACCCGCCGCGGTACCTCGCGACCTACCTCGACCGGCAGGCCAGGGTCGCACCGAGGCCGGCGGACCCGACCGAACGCGACGACCACGCCGAGTCGACCCCGTTGTACCTCAGGCGGTTCCGTGAGCGACAGGGTGAACCCAGGAGCGGCCCCCAGGCGCTCCCGCCGCTCCACGAGCGCGTGGGGATGGGCGTCCAGCGGGCGATGTCCGAGGACAACCGGACCAAGGAGATCTCGGCGCCGCCGCAGGCCCGCAAGCGGGTCGTCGCCGACGTCTACCTCATCCGGCACGGCGAGACCCAGGGCTACTCGACCGAGTCGGGGCTCACCCCGCTCGGCAACTGGCAGGCGCACACCTACGGCCACACCATCGCCAAGCGGGTCTCCCCGGGCGAGAGCGTCGTCGTCCGGCACGCCGACACCAACCGGGCCCGCGAGACCGCGCAGAACATCGACCGCGGCCTGCAGGACGGCCTGGCGATGTTCGAGAAGGACGTCAAGGTCTTCGAGCCCGAGCCGATGGAGGAGTTCCGCAACTTCGGGGTCGCCACGCCCGACGGCCTGCGCGACGTCACCGCCGCCTTCCGCAAGTACTACACGACGCTCGAGGAGTTCGAGCGGACCGCGCTCGGGGACCGTCCGATGTGGCTGGTCGAGATCGACCGGTTCTGGCGGACCCAGCAGGGCGGCGGCGACCCCATCCAGCACTGGTTGCAGATCCCGATGATGCACTTCGAGCCACCGGTCATGTGCGTCCGGCGCTTCTGGACCGGCATCCAGCGGCTCGCCGAGGAGCACCCCGGCGCGCGGATGATGGTCGCGACGCACTCCGGCCCGATCCGGGCGTTCGCCATCGCCGCCCTCGGCTACGACCCCGGCGAGCCGTACAACACCGAGCACGTCCGGGTGAAGGTCTTCGAGGGCGGGACCGAGGCGATGGTCTCGTACCGCAACCGGGTCCAGGAGATCCACGTCCCGCAGATCGCCTCGCTGCCCACCTGGCAGCTCGACGAGCGCTGGGTCCCGCCCGGCGCCGGGGCCTGAGCGTGGAGGCCGCCGATGTGCCGGAGCTGTCCCGTCGTCGCGGAGGACGCCTGGGTGCGGCACGACGAGGTGCCGCACCGACCGAAGGAGGCCAGGGTGGCTGACGCATCCCCCTACGTCGTGTGGTTCGAGGACTTCCGGGAGGAGGACCGGCCCCGGCTCGGCGGCAAGAACTCCTCGCTCGGCTCGATGATCGCCGCGGGCCTGCCGGTGCCTCCCGGGTTCGCGGTGACGACGGACGCGTACGAGCTGCTGCGGGGGGACCCCGAGCTGGCGGCCGTCGTCCGGGGGGCGTTGAGCACGACCGACGCCGACGACCCGCACAAGCTGCGGGCGGTCTCGGCCGAGATCCGCTCGGCGATGGAGTCGCACCCGATTCCCGCGCCGGTCGAGGAGGCCATCCGCTCCGCGTACGCCGCGTTCTCGGCCCGCTGCGGCAGCGACGCGGTGGGGGTGGCCATCCGCTCGTCCGCGACCGCGGAGGACCAGCCGGACGCTTCCTTCGCCGGCCAGCAGGACACCTACCTGTGGGTCCGCGGCGCCGACTCGGTCCTCGAGCACGTGCGCCGGTGCTGGTCCTCGGTCTTCACCGACCGCGCGATCGCCTACCGCCGCGCGATGGGGTACGAGGACCACGGCGTCTCGATGTCGGTCGGGGTGCAGAAGATGGTCGACCCGCGGTCCTCGGGTGTCGCCTTCACCCTCAACCCGACGACGGGCGACCGCTCGCAGGTGGCCATCGACGCGTCGTGGGGCCTCGGCGAGGCCGTCGTCTCCGGCGAGGTCACGCCGGACAACTTCGTCGTCGACAAGGTGCTCCGGTGCGTCGTCGAGCGGACCATCTCGGACAAGCACGTCGAGTACCGGCGCGGCGAGAACGGCGTCGAGCCCTACCCCGTCGAGGACGAGCGACGGAAGGTCCCGTGCCTGTCGGACGAGGAGATCTGCGCGGTGGCGATGATGGCCCGCCGTGCCGAGAAGCACTACGGAAGGCCGCAGGACGTCGAGTGGGCCCTCGACCGCGAGCTGCCCGACGGCGAGAACATCATCCTCCTCCAGGCCCGCCCGGAGACCGTGTGGTCGAAGAAGCCGCGCGAGTCCGTCGCCCACGGGCACTACGACCCGATGGCCTCGATCGTCTCGACGCTCATCGCCCCGATCCACAAGCAGTAGCAGGACCGCACCACCCCCGCAGGACCGGACGCCACCACGGCGACCCAGGCACGGCAAAGGAGCCAGCCGATGACCGAGAACCGCTTCCCGAGCCCCTTCGAGCTCGAGACCCCCGCGGGGGCCGAGGGGTGGGAGGAGCTGTACCCCTACTCGGTGCTCTTCTCCGAGGGGCGCAAGGACTACGAGGACAGCCGCTTCTGGTTCATGGACTCGATGCACTGGGGCTGGGCGATGTCGCCCTGGGACGCGGACCACCTGATGTTCGCCATCGCCTCGCTCTCGCAGTACAACTCGCGCCACTACCTCGTGCCGCCGGCCAACGGCATCGACTTCCGGATCCACAACGGCTACCCGTACTTCTCGCCGAACACGATCGACGACGAGGCGACGGTGGGCGCCCGGGTACCGCAGTTCATGGAACGTGCCGGGCACTACTTCATGAACTGGGACGACCTCTACGCGAACTGGCTCGGCAAGGTCAAGGAGAACATCGCGGCGCTCGAGGCCATCGACTTCTCGCCGCTCCCGGAGACCGAGGACCTCGAGACCGTCGTGCGCTCCGGCCGGGGCGTCGGCAGCGGCTGGGACCTCCAGGAGCAGTACCACCGCTTCCAGGACCTCGCCCAGAAGATCTGGCAGTACCACTTCGAGTTCCTCAACCTCGGCTACGCCGCCTACCTCGACTTCTTCGGCTTCTGCAAGCAGGCCTTCCCGTCCATCCCGGACCTCGCCATCGCCAAGATGGTCGCCGGGATCGAGGTCGACCTCTTCCGGCCCAACGAGGAGCTGAAGAAGCTCGCCCAGAAGGCGATCGACCTCGGCGTGGCCGATGCCTTCGCCACCCCGGACGACGTCGACGCGGTGCACGCCGCCCTCGACACGGACGCCGGCCGGCAGTGGCTCGCCGCGTGGACCGAGGTCGAGGAACCGTGGTTCAACTTCAGCTCCGGCACCGGCTTCTACTACTACGACAAGACGTGGCGCCAGGACCGCTCCGTGCCGTACGGGTTCATCGCCGAGTACGTCTCGAAGCTGCAGGCCGGCCAGGACATCTCGCGACCCATCGACGAGATCCGGGCCGAGCGCGACCGCATCGTCGAGGAGTACTCCGAGCTGCTGGCCTCCGACGAGGACCGCGAGGCCTTCAACGGCAAGCTCGGCCTGGCCCGCACGGTGTTCCCGTACGTCGAGAACCACAACTTCTACATCGAGCACTGGTCGATGTCGGTGTTCTGGAAGAAGTCGCGCGAGCTCGGCGAGATGCTCGTCAAGGAGGGCTTCTTCAGCCGGGCCGACGACGTCTACTTCGTGCGCCGGGAGGAGATGGACACCCTCCTGTTCGACCTCTACTCGGCGTGGGCCGTCGGCGCGGAGCCGGCCGGGCCGCACTACTGGCCGGCGAAGGTGGCCGACCGGCGTCGCATCGTCCAGGCCCTGGAGGCCAGCAAGCAGCCGAAGGCCCTCGGCCCGCCACCGAAGGTCGTCACCGAGCCGTTCACGATCATGCTCTGGGGCATCACCACCGACTCGATCGACCTCTGGCTCAGCCCGGACGACGAGAGCGGTGCGATCACCGGCATGGCCGCCTCGCCCGGGGTCGCCGAGGGCCCGGCCCGCATCGTGTTCAGTGCCGAGGACATCGGCGACGTCCAGGAGGGCGAGATCCTCGTCGCGCCGATCACCGCGCCGTCGTGGGCGCCGGTCTTCTCGAAGATCAAGGCGACGGTCACCGACATCGGCGGCCTCATGTCGCACGCCGCCATCGTCTGCCGCGAGTACGGCGTCCCCGCCGTCACCGGCACCGGGCAGGCGACGACGGCCATCGCGAACGGCGACCTGATCCGCGTCGACGGCAACACCGGCAAGGTCACCCGGCTCTGACGCCGGCGCCCACCGCACCACCCCCACCCGAGGAGAGTCCCCGATGCTCAAGCAGGAGCTCAACGAGCAGCTGACCCAGGTCGGCCCCGGCACCCCGATGGGCGAGCTGCTGCGGAGGTACTGGTACCCCGTGGCGTTCGTCCGCGAGCTCGACGAGTGGCCGATCAAGAAGGTGCGGCTGCTCGGGGAGAACTTCGCGCTGTGGAAGCAGCCCAGCGGGCGCTACGGGATCATGCAGGAGCACTGCCCGCACCGGCGCGCCTCGATGGTCTACGGCGTCGTCGAGGAGGAGGGCCTGCGGTGCGGGTACCACGGCTGGCTCTTCGACGAGGGCGGGCGGTGCCTCGACCAGCCGGCCGAGCCGGCCGAGTCCACCTTCGCCTCACGAGTCACGGCCTTCGCCGGGAGGGCCGAGGCGATGGGCGGGATGGTCTGGGCGTACGTCGGGCCCCAGCCGGCGCCCGAGCTGCCGCGCTTCGACGTCTACGTCGACGCCGGGTTCAAGGACTGCGGCTGGACGGTGCTCCCGTGCAACTGGCTCCAGATCATGGAGAACTCGGTCGACCCGCACCACGTCGAGTGGCTGCACGGGCGCTACTTCAAGTTCCTCGGCGAGCAGCAGGGTTTCCTCGCCCCGCCCGGGTTCCAGAAGAAGCACCTCAAGGTCGCGTTCGACGAGATGGAGTGGGGCATCCTCAAGCGTCGTGTGCTGGAGGGCAACTCGGAGGACAACGACGACTGGGCCGTCGGCCACCCGCTCGTCTTCCCGTACTGCATGCGGGTCGGCGGCGCGGGCATCGAGCAGATGCAGATCCGGGTGCCGATCGACGACACCCACACCTGGGTCGCGTTCTACTCCAGCCACCAGCCGCCGGGGATGGAGACCTTCCCGGAGCAGGTGTACCCGGTCGACTACGAGTTCGAGTGGCTCGACGAGCGCGGCGAGCACATCGTCGACTACATCGAGGGCCAGGACATCATGGCGTGGGTGACGCAGGGCGACATCAACGACCGGACGGCCGAGCACCTCGGCAAGTCCGACATCGGCGTCATCATGCTGCGCAAGATGTTCCGTGAGCAGATGGCGCTCGTCGCCGAGGGCAGGGACCCCACGGTCGGGTTCACCCGGGAGAAGCACGATCGGGTCGGGCTGCCCTGCGAGAAGGACAAGTTCGGCGTCGACTACACCGAGTTCGCCCTGTCCTGGATCTCCGGCGGCTCGTCGCGGTACTCGCCGGCGATGGACTCCCTGAAGAAGCTCTACCTCGAGGCGGCGGCGCTGCGCGGCGACACGACCTGGTCGATGGCCCGCGCCGACGAGATGATCGAGAACTCGGCGGCCGAGGTGGCCCGGCGCAAGCGGCTCGCGGCGTCGGGCGAGCGGTGACCGGTGGCGGCCGCAGCGGCGAGGGTCGCTCGCACGACGGCGCCCCGCGGGCGGCGAGCACCGTCCCGGCGCCGCGGTACCGCCGCGACCCGCAGTGGAGCAACCACGTCGAGGTCGAGGCGCCGGTCGCGGACCGGCGCCTCACCGGCACGCACTGGTGGGACCCCGACCGGATCGCGCACGTGACGGACGCGCCGGCCTTCTGCCCGTCGTGCGGCTCAGGGCTCGACGGCCCGGGCTCGATGGCCGTCGAGTACTGGGAGGGCGAGCGGCGCACCTTCCACACGCGCTGCGGCGGGTGTGGGTGGTCCGGCGACATCACCCGCGTCGAGCGGATGATCGGCCACGAGGCGCCGCATGACTGAGGTGGTCCTGTTCGACTTCGGTGGGGTGGTCATCCGGACGCCGTTCGAGCTGCACGGGTACGACTGGCGCGGTCCGTTCGACGTGGCCTCCGACCCCCTGTGGGCGCGGTCGATGACCGGCGAGATCACCGAGCGCGAGTACTGGCACCGGCAGGCGTCGCGGTACTTCCCGGACGCCGACGACCCGACGCACGAGTTCATGCGCTCCCTCTACGAGCAGGACGAGTCGGTCGTCGTACGGCCGGAGGTGGTGGCCCTGCTCGACGCGTTGCAGGCGGCCGGGCTGCGGACGGCGGTGCTGACCAACGACCTCGCCGCCTTCCACCCGCCGGAGTGGATCGAGCGGATGAGCGTGGTCCGGCGCTTCGACCCCGTCATCGACCTCTCGCACGTCGGGTTCCTCAAGCCGCAGCCGGAGGCCTTCGAGCACGCGCTCAAGGAGCTCGGGCTGGCCCGGGAGGAGGCGTCGTCGGTCGTCTTCCTCGACGACCAGCCGCGCAACGTCGCCGGTGCCGTGGCGGCCGGGATGCGCGGCGTCCACTTCGACCCGACCGACGTGCCGGGCTCGGTGTCGCGGCTCCTGGCCGAGGCCGGCCTCACGGACCCCGGGTTTCCCGCCTGAGGCGGGAAACCCTCCCATGACACCGGAACCCTTCGGGTGCGACCTGCGGGCTTCCGGTGCTGTGCCGGCCGAGCGGTCACGCCCGGCGGGTGACCTCGGCGCCGGCGCGGATGGCTCGTGGGACTTCGGCGACCTCGTCGACGACCTCGAGCAGGTGCTGCCGATCCTGGTCCGGGGCAGCCGAGTCCAGCTCGACCTCGTAGTGGATGCCGGTCGAGCGCCACGTGTCGTCGAAGGCGCCGTCGACCTCGACGGCCACGCCGGACACGTCGATGCCCAGCCGCGCCGCCTCGCGGTAGGTGTCGTTGAGGACGCAGAGCGCGACCGAGAGGTGCAGCACCTGGGCGCCGTTCGTCGCGGGACCGGCCACGACCCCGGCCTCGGTCCACGTGTGCTCGAGCACGACGCCGTCGTCGGCCCGCAGTGACCCGGCGCTCGCCCGGGTGCCGAAGGCGGAGAGGTCCATCCGCGCATTGAACCGCGATCCACGCAGGTCCGGAAGACCGATCGTCCGCTCGACCGATGAGTCGTGCGGTCGGTGCCAGTCTGTCGTGGCATGGCAACCGTGATCATGCACGCAGTGGCATCGCTGGACGGCTTCATCGCCGACGAGCACGACGAGCTGGGGCCGCTCTTCGACTGGTACTTCAACGGCGACCGGCCGATCGAGACCGAGGGGGAGGGCGAGGCGCACGGGCCGTTCCGCGTCAGCGAGCGGTCCCACGAGTACGTCAGCTCCTTCTGGAACCGCATCGGCGCGACCATCCAGGGCCGGCACCTCTTCGACCTGACCAACGGGTGGGAGGCCGACCCGCCGGCCGGCGAGCACCTCCTCGTCGTCTCGCACCGGCCCAGGCCCGAGGGATGGCACCCCGAGGCCGACGTCCCGTTCTTCGACGACGTGACGGCGGCGGTCGAGGAGGCGAAGCGCCGGGCCGGCGACCGCGTGGTCGCCGTGTGCGCGGGCGAGGTCGGCGGCGAGGCGCTGCGCCTCGGGCTCGTCGACGAGGTGGCCATCGACATCGTTCCCGTCGTGTTCGGCTCGGGGAAGCGGTACTTCGGCTCGGTCGACGCACAGCACCTGCTCGGCGACCCGACGACGGTCATCCAGGGTGACCGCGTCCTCCACCTGCGCTACCCGGTCCTGCGCGCCACGGGCGGGGACGCCTCATGACGCGGCCCTTCCGGTTCGGCGTGGTGGCCCCGCTGCTCACCGACGTCCGCTCGTGGACCGAGCAGGCCCGCCGACTGGCCGGCCAGGGGTTCTCGACCCTCCTCGTCCCCGACGTCCCGCTCTGGCAGCCGGCCCCGGCGCCGCTGCTCGCGCACGCCGCAGCCGTCGCCGACCTCCGCGTCGGGACCTGGGTCTACGCCAGCCCCTTCCGCCCGCCGTGGGCCACCGCCTGGGAGGCCCACTCCCTCACCGAGCTCACCGAGGGGAGGTTCGAGATGGGCATCGGCACCGGACGGCCGGGCATCGAGGACGAGCTGCGCGAGCGGGGGATGGCGGTGCCGTCACCGGCCGAGCGGCTCGACCGGGTGCGCGACACCGTCGACGAGCTGCGCGCGATGGACGGCACCGACGTGCACACCCCCGTCGTCATGGCCGTCCGCGGCCCGAGGGCGACCGCCGTCGGGCTCGAGGTCGCCGACACGCTGACCTTCGCCGCCCGCCTCGGCGACACCCGCGAGGGCATGGCCGCCCGGGCCCGGGAGGTGCTGCGCGTCCGCGACGTCGAGCTCGCACTGCACGTGCCGGTCGTCGGTGACGACGTCGCGCCGTTCATGGCCTCGGCGACCGAGACCGACCCGCAGGCCCTGCGCGACGCGGACTCCCTCCTCGTCCTACCGGCCGACCCGGTCGCGGCCGTCGAGGAGCTCCGACGCCGGCGCGAGGAGATCGGCTACTCCTACGTCGTCGTCGGGGCCGGGGCGGCCGACCGGATGGCGCCGGTCGTCGCCCAGCTCACCGGCACCTGAGACGCGGCGCTCGCCCTCAGTCGTCGAACGCGGGATGGTGGCTGCCGACGTCCCGGGCCGCCGCCAGGTGCCCGCCGAGGTAGGCGGCCGCCCCGGAGACGGCGAAGCCGGCGAGTGCGAGCCTTGCTCCGGCCGAGTGCCGCCCGCGGCGACGGGACACGTACGAGGCCGCGTACAACCCGATGGCCAGCCCGTTGCTCACGGCGTGGACGACGCCGACCCGCTGCTCGCGCCGGCCCGCGCCGGCCCACTCCGCCCATCCGGTCCACGCCGTCGGGCCGACCGCGGCGAGTCCGACGCCGACGAGCGTGCGGGCCGCGTCGCGCGACTCCTCGCCGCCGACGACGTCCAGCAACGAGGCCGAGGTCCAGGTCCCGATGACGACGTCGGTGAGCACCGGGTGCAGGGCGTGCCCGAGCCAGTCGCCGCGCAGGACGCGGCCGAGACCCCCGCCGGAGAAGAAGGACCCGACCGGCTCGAGGGCCGCGACCGCACCGTCGAGGGCGTCGAGCTCCTCGAGGCGCAGGACGGCGCTGACCGGCGGTGGTGTCGTGTCGACCGTGCTCATGGTCCTCCTCGGTCTCGCCGCGGCGCCGGCGTGGGCGTCGTCGGTCCCCGGTGCGCTACCCGTTCGATCCTCCCCACAACCTCCACCGCCGGCAACCGGACCCGGATCCGGGCGGCGGTCGCCGGTCCTCGAGGGGCGCTCGGTCAGCCGCCGGCCTGGAGCCGGAGCCCGGCGAGCAGGAGGTCGAGCCCGGCCCGGAACTGCTCGGCGTCGTCGTGGCCCTCGAACTCGTCCGCGATGCGGTGGACGAAGGGGAACTCGGCCGGGTCGAGGGCCCGCCACTGCGCGACGGCAGCGGCGAGGTACTCCGCCCGGTCGACCTCCCCGGACAGCACCTCGGGCGGGGGCTCCTGGCCCATGTCGGCCGCGGTGCCGACGACGAACCCGACGACCGCCGACACGGCGTGGAACTGCTGGCGCCGGGTGAGGTCGAGTCGCAGCACCTGCTGCCCGAGCTTCTCGAAGAGCCGCAGCGCGTTGGGCTGGACCTCGGTGTCGCGCATGAAGTACGCGCCGAGCCAGGGCCGGTCGGCGATGGCGTCGAAGAGCGTGACCGCGATGGTGCGCAGGTCCTCGATCGGGTCGCCGCCCCCGACGTCGGCCACGGCCGTGAGCACCCCGGCCAGGACGTGGTCCGAGGCGCGGTCGAGCAGCTCGTCCTTGCTCGAGACGTACCAGTAGATGCTGCCCACACCGCCACCCAGCCGCCCGGCCAGCGCCCGGAAGTTCAGCCCGGCCTCGCCGTGCGCATCGAGCAGCGCGACGGTCTCGGTGAGCACCGACTCGAGCGAGTGGGATGCCCGTCGCCGCTCGCGCGCGCCGCCGGCGCGGGGGCCTCCGGCGCGTGGCGGACGGCCGCGGCGGACGGCGGGGCCGCGGGCGTCCCGGGGGTCGCGTCGCTGAGGGGGCACGGCCCCATCAGACCACACCGGCGGGGGAGGGGCTTGCGTCGGACCGAACATCGTTCTATCGTATCGAACTGTGTTCGAGAACCGAACGTCGTTCGATAGCGAGGAGGCCGCCATGACGACCACCACCCCGGCGGCCCCGGCGCGCACCTACCCCTCCCTCCGGGCGGCCTGGGTGCCGCTCGCGGCCCTCTGCCTCGCGTTCTTCGTCGAGATGGTCGACAACACCCTGCTGACCATCGCGCTGCCGACCATCGGGCGCGACCTCGGCAGCGGCACGACCGCCCTCCAGTGGGTCACCGGCGCCTACTCGCTGACCTTCGGCGGGCTGCTGCTCACCGCGGGCTCGCTGGCCGACCGGCTCGGCCGTCGACGCGTGCTCCTCGTCGGGCTTGCCGTCTTCGGCCTCGTGAGCCTCACCGTCGCCGCGGTGTCGACGACCGGCGAGCTCATCGCCGTCCGTGCAGCCCTCGGGGTCGCCGCCGCCGCGATGGCGCCGATCACCAACTCGCTGGTCTTCCGCCTCTTCGACGACCAGGCCCTGCGGATGCGGGCGATGACGGTGATGATCGTCGTCGGCATGTCCGGCTTCGTCCTCGGTCCCCTGCTCGGCGGCACCGCGCTGGCCCACGTCCGGTGGGAATGGCTGCTCCTCGTCAACGCCCCCATCGCCCTCCTCGCGTGGGTCGGCGTGCGCCTCGGTGTCCCGGCCGACCGCCGCGAGGACCTCACCGACGACGCGCCCGACCTGCCCGGCGCCGTGCTGAGCGTCGCCGCCATCGGCCTGGCGTGCTACGCCCTGACGAGCGGGGTCGAGCACGGATGGCTGTCGGTGCCGACCGTGGCGTCGGTGGTCGGGGCCGTGGGCGCGCTGCTGGCGTTCATCCGGCGCGAACGGCGAACCGCCGCACCGATGCTCGACCTCGCGCTCTTCTCGCGGGGGACCGTCCGCGGCGCCGCGATGGCCCAGGTCGGGACATCGATCGCGATGGCCGGGGTGATGTTCGGCCTCATCCTCCACTTCCAGTACGCGTGGGGATGGAGCCCCGTCCGCGCCGGCCTGGCCAACCTCCCCCTCATCGTCACGATGCTCCTGGCGACCCCGGTCTCGGAGTGGCTGGTGCGGCGGTACGGTCACCGCGTGGCGTGCCTCGTCGGCGCCGGGTTCCTCGCGACCTCGCTCGCGGGGATGGCGTGGGGCGTCGAGCACGGGTACGCCGCCATCGCGGTGGCGATGGTGGTGCTCACCCTCGGCCTGCGCACCGTGATGACGACCTGCGCGGTGGCCCTCGTCGACGCGATGCCGGCCAACCGCACCTCCCTCGGCACGGCGCTCAACGACACGGCGCAGGAGGTCGGCTCGAGCATCGGCACCGCCGTCGTCGGCACCCTCGTCGCGGTGCTCGTGACGACGACCCTGCCGCCCGGGGCCTGGAGCGCGGACCTCGTCGCGTCCTTCTTCCACGGCGAGCGCGTCACCTACCTCGCCCTGGCGGTCGTCGTCGGGGTGCTGGCGGCCTGGGGCGCTTCGTCGCTCACCGACTCCCGCAGCGTCGAGGAGCACCCGGCCGAGACCGCGCCGGACCGTGTCGAGGTGGGCTGACCGGCGTCAGTCGGTCCGGACGAGGTCGACCGAGACCTCGACCGCGGGGACCGACCCGAGGTTCTCGAGCCAGTGCCGGGTGGAGCGGTCCTCGGGCCAGCCCGGCCCCGGGCCGTACTCGGTGTCGACGCCGTCCCGGTGGTCGGTGATCGTCCCCTCGAGGACGTAGACCGTGCCGGGGCGACCCCGGTGGTCGTGGACCGGGCCGAAGACCGCGCCGGGCGCCATCGTCATGCGGCGCATCCGGAGCCGGTACCCCTCGAGTCCCTCGATCTCACCGGTGAGGTCGAGCAGGGCGAGGGTCTCCACCGTCACGCCGCGCGTCTCCTGCGCGGCCGGGTCGTCCGTCATGGGTGCTCCTGTCGGGTCGGGTGGGTCGACCGGCCGGGTCGGCCGGGTGGTGGCTCAGGGGCGGGCGGCGGCGTCGAGGCGGTGCCGGGCGCGGGTGACGGCCTCGGTCGCCGAGCGCTCGTCCCGCGTGGCGGCGAGCTGGGCGCGGCGGGCGGCGTCCTCGGCGTCGCGCTCGTCACCGAGGAGCTGCTCGAGCTCGGCCACCCGGCGCCGCGCAGTCTCGAGCGATGCCTCGGCCTCCTCGCGTCGCCGGCGCGCACCGACCGCGCGCTGCCGGGCCTCCTCGGCCGCGTCCCGGGCGGCCCGGAGGGACTCCTCGGCGTCCGCGAGCGCCTGCTCGGCGGCGGCGACCGCCGCCGCGTCGGGCTGTCGCTCGACGTCGGCGGCGGGGCGGCGTGGCGCCGGTCCGTCCACCCCGAGCGCGACGACGCGGGAGAGGTCGACCGGCTCGAGCCCGCTGGCGCTCACCGTGTCGGTGAGCAGTCCCGACGCGACGGCGGCGCCGACGGCGGCGTCGACGATGGCCGAGCGCAGCGTCTCCTCGACGGCCCCGAGCACGGCGGGCGAGACGTTCCGGCCGTCGGCGCGGGCGAGGTCGGCGACCTGCCGGGCGACGGCGCGGGTCAGGGCCCGGCGCTGGGCGTCGAGGGCGCGCAGCTCGGCGGCGCCGAGGGTGCCCTGCGCCGCCCGCAGGCGGGCCCCGAGCTCGAGGACCTGCTCGACCTCCTCGCCCCGCTCGCGGACGAACCGGTTGAGCAGCCCGGCCCCGGCGGTCGGCTTGCGCAGGGTGCGCAGGGACGCCGCGAGGTCGGTCTCGCCGGCGGCCTTCGCCTCCTGGGCCCGGGCGTTGCGGGCGGCGGTGAAGTCCTCGGGCGCGAGCGCGTAGAGCTCGTCCGCGACGTCCTCGATCCGCATCGGACCATCGTCGCAGGACGGCGGCCCGCGCGGTGGCCGGACGAGCGGCGGCGAGTTGCCCCGAACCGCCTCGGCCGACCCCCCGGTGCGGGTACGGTGCGCGGGCACGACGAGCGACGAGGACCGGTGGGACGGATGGCGGCAGGGCACGAGATCGGCGCGGCGCGCTGGCTCGGGTGGGGCGGCCTCGCGCTGACCGCCGTGCTCGGCGGGCTGAGCGGCGGGACCAGCGGCTTCCTCGTGATGGCCGGCACCTACGTCCTCG
>NZ_DAOLAC010000023.1:0-28955 GCF_035325325.1 Phycicoccus sp.
TGTGGAAGCGCCGTCGCTCAACGGATAAAAGGTACCCCGGGGATAACAGGCTGATCTTGCCCAAGAGTCCATATCGACGGCATGGTTTGGCACCTCGATGTCGGCTCGTCGCATCCTGGGGCTGGAGTAGGTCCCAAGGGTTGGGCTGTTCGCCCATTAAAGCGGTACGCGAGCTGGGTTTAGAACGTCGTGAGACAGTTCGGTCCCTATCCTCTGTGCGCGTAGGAAACTTGAGAAGGGCTGTCCCTAGTACGAGAGGACCGGGATGGACGAACCTCTGGTGTGTCAGTTGTCCTGCCAAGGGCACCGCTGATTAGCTACGTTCGGAAGTGATAACCGCTGAAAGCATCTAAGCGGGAAGCACGCTTCAAGATGAGGTTTCCATGGGGCTTGCCCCGAGAGGCTCCCGGCTAGACTACCGGGTTGATAGGCCAGATGTGGAAGTGCAGCAATGCATGCAGCTGACTGGTACTAATAAGCCGACAACTTGATACACACCCAAAAGACTTTGCGTGTTCGCGTCCACTGTGCAGTTCCCGAGATACGGTCGGGAACGACTGACATCTCCATAGAGTTTCGGCTGTCATAGCGAAGGGGAAACGCCCGGCTCCATTCCGAACCCGGAAGCTAAGCCCTTCAGCGCCGATGGTACTGCACTGGTGACGGTGTGGGAGAGTAGGACGCAGCCGGACATACTTTCCAGAAAGGGCCCGTCGTTCGCGACGGGCCCTTTCTCATGCCCATGTCCGGGCGCGCCGGCGCGACCGTAGACTGCCAGGCGGCGAACGCCGCGACGAAAGGACCGACAGTGGCCGAGGACAACCAGCGACCCTCCCGTGGTGGGCGACCCGGGGGTGGCGGTGACCGTCCGCGCCGCGGGTCCGGTCCGCGGCGCGAGGAGCGGGGTGGGCCACGCGCCGGCTCCGGCGGCCGCGGCGCTGCCCGGCGCGGCGGTGTCCCGGGCGGCGCGGACCGCCGGTCCGACACCGAGGCACGAGGGGGCAGCCGCCTCGCCCCGCGCAGCCCCCGCCTGCCCGAGCCCCGGGTCCCGGACGAGGTGACCGGCAAGGAGCTCGACCGCTCCGTGCACCAGCAGCTGCGCACGCTGAGCAAGGAGAACGCCGACGGCGTCGCACGGCACCTCGTCATGGTGTCCGTCATGCTCGAGGCCGACGAGCTCGACGCCGCGCTGGCCCACGCCGAGACCGCGGTGCGGCGCGCCGGCCGGGTGCCCGCGGCCCGCGAGGCGCTCGGGATGGTGGCCTACCGCAGTGGTGACTTCGCCCGTGCGCTGACCGAGTTCCGGACGGTGCGCCGGCTGAGCGGCTCCTCGCACCTGCTCCCGCTCATGGTCGACTGCGAGAGGGGACTCGGGCGGCTCGACCGCGCCCTCGAGCTCGCCGGCTCCCCGGAGGCGCGCACGCTGAGCGACGCGGAACGCACCGAGCTGGCCATCGTCGTCTCGGGCATCCGGCGCGATCTCGGGCAGCTCGACGCCGCCCTCCTCGCCCTCCAGCTGCCCGCGCTCACGCGGGGCCGCAAGGCCGGGGTGCACCGGCTCCAGTACGCCTACGCGGACACCCTCCTCGCCCTCGGCCGGGTCGACGAGGCCCGCGAGTGGTTCCTGCGGGTCGTCGAGCACGACACGGAGAACGAGACCGACGCCGTGGAGCGACTGGAGGAGCTGGACGGCGTGCTCGTCGAGGACCTCGGGGACGACGACACCGACCCCGCCGAGGAGCCGGACGCCGAGGCGGAGCCGCGGGCGTGAGCGGTCTGGCCGCGCGGTACGAGGCCGTCGTCTGCGACCTCGACGGGGTCGTCTACCGCGGGCCGACGGCCGTCGAGCACGCGGTGGGCTCCCTCGCCGGCCTCGACCGGCCCGTCGTCTACGCGACGAACAACGCCTCCCGCGAGCCGGCGGCGGTCGCCGACCACCTCGCCGAGCTCGGGCTGACGACCACCGCCGCCGACGTCGTGACGAGCAGCGAGGCCGCGGCCTGGCTGCTCGCCGAGGCGGGCACTCCCGCAGGCTCGTGCGTGCTCGCAGTCGGCGGACCGGGCGTGGCGACGGCGTTGCAGACCAGCGGCTTCCGGGCCGTGCGCCGGGGGTCGGAGACGGACGCCGAGGTCGCGGCCGTCGTCCAGGGGTACGGGCCGCAGGTCACCGCCGCGGACCTCGCCGAGGCCGCGTACGCGATCGAGGCCGGTGCCCGCTGGGTGGCGACCAACACCGACGCCACCCTGCCCACCGACCGTGGCGTCGCTCCGGGCAACGGGTCCCTCGTCGCGGCGGTCGCCCGGGCGGTCGGTCACGACCCGCACGAGGTCGCCGGCAAGCCCCACCCGCCGCTCTACCTCCTCGCGGCCCGGCGCCTCGAGGTCGACGCCCATCGCGTCCTCGCCGTGGGGGACCGGCTCGACACCGACATCGAGGGCGCGGTGCGGGCGGGGACGGACTCCCTGCTCGTGCTCACCGGGGTGGACGGCCTGGAGGCCCTCCTCGCCGCACCCCCGGCGCGACGCCCCACCTTCGTCGCCCCCGACCTGCGCTGGCTGGGCACCGACCCGGCGGTCGGTGAGCCGTCGCTCGAGGAGCTGGTCGAGGCGGTCGGGCGGGCGCACGCCGCCCAGGATGGCGGGGACGAGGACGGACGATCGGAGGCCGCTGAGCAGGCCCGGCGGCTGCTCGCACGGATGACCGACCGGTAGCGTGGACCCGACGCGGCCTCCCCGGCCGCCCGACGAGGAGGTCCCCATGGCCAAGCGTTCGATCCGTGCGTACGTCGAGCTCGCGTCCGGGCTCGGGGAGATGACGCGCGCCCGTGCCGTCGAGGCGGCCCAGGAGATCCTCACCCTCGCCGGGTCCTCCGGGTCGGCCGCCAAGGTCTCGAAGCAGGCCGAGAAGCTGGCCGGCGACCTCCTCAAGGCGGCCGAGCAGAACCGGGCCCAGGTGGCCGGGCTCGTGCAGCGCGAGGTCGAGTCCGCCCTCGAGCGGGTCGACGTCGGCCGGATGCTCGCCGAGGTCCAGTCGCTCGGTACGAGCGTCGCCGGGCTGGCCGCCCGGGTCGACGAGCTCGCCCGCTCGGCGGGGCTGCGCGCAGACCGCGTCCCGGGGGCCGGTCTCGTCGAGACCGCGGAGCCCGTGCTCGCGCCGCCGCCGGTCCTGACCCCCGCCACGCCGACCCGCCCGGCACCCGCGAAGAAGGCCCCGGCGAAGAAGGCGACGGCCCAGAAGACGACGGCGAAGAAGGCTGCGGCGAGGAAGACTGCGGCGAAGAAGGCGACGGCCGGGAAGACGACCGCGAAGAAGACGACCGCGAAGAAGGCGACGGCGCAGAAGACCCCCGCGAAGAAGACCCCCGCGAAGAAGACCCCCGCGAAGAAGACGACGGCGAAGAAGACGACGTGAGCGACGCGCACCTCGACCCCACCGACACCGTCCCCGACGAGGCGGCCGTGCTCCCGGAGACCGGCGACATCGTCATCGACTCGACGCTCGGCGACCTCGCCGCGGTGCCGACGGACGACCTCGACGGCCAGCTCGCGGCCGGCGAGGAGGTGCAGCGCACGCTGCGCTCCCGGCTCGGCGACCTGGGCGGCTGACATCGGACGGCTCGACACCGAGCTGGTCCGGCGCGGCCTGGCCCGCTCGCGGGGGGAGGCGCGTGACCTCGTCGCCGGGGGTCACGTGCGGGTCGGCGGGAGGACGGCCGGCAAGCCGTCCCAGCCCGTCGGGCCGGACACACCGCTCGAGGTGGACGCGGCCGCACCACGGTGGGTCGGCCGGGCCGCGCACAAGCTCCTCGCCGCCCTCTCGACGTGGGGACCACAGGGCCTCGTCGTCGAGGGGCGGCGGTGCATCGACGTCGGCGCGTCGACCGGTGGGTTCACCGAGGTCCTCCTCGCGCACGGCGCGGCCCACGTCGTCGCCGTCGACGTGGGGCACGACCAGCTCGTGCCCGCCCTCGCGGCCGACCCGCGGGTCGAGGACCGCGCGGGCACGAGCATCCGCGGGCTCGCGGCCGCCGACGTCGGGGGACCGGCCGACCTCGTCGTCGCCGACCTGTCCTTCATCTCGCTGACCCTCGTGGCCACCGAGCTGGCCGGCCTGCTCGCCCCGGGCGGCGACCTCGTCGTCCTCGTCAAGCCGCAGTTCGAGGTGGGCCGGGCCAGGCTGGGCCGCGGCGGCCTGGTCACCTCGGCCGAGGACCGGGCCACGGCCGTGGAGGCGGTGCTCGGCGCGTTCCTCGGCGTCGGGCTGCACACCCACGGGGTCGCGGCCAGCCCCATCGCCGGCAGCACCGGGAACGCGGAGTACCTCCTGTGGGCGCGGTCGGACCCGTCCGACACAATGAACGCACAGCAGGCCGGCGCCCTCGTGCGCGAGGTGACCCACGCGACCCCGGGAGGAGCCCGATGAGCAGACCGTCCCGCCGCGTCCTGCTCGTGACGCACGCGTCCCGGCCCGACGCCCAGGAGCTCGCGGCGGGCGTCGCGACCCGCCTGCTGTCCGCGGGCATCGGGGTGTGCGCCCCCGAGCCCGACCTCGTCGGCACGCCGCTGGCCGCCGTCGAGGGCGTCGGCGCGATCGCCGAGCACGACCACGACATCGGCTGCGAGCTCGTGTGCGTCCTCGGTGGCGACGGGACCATCCTGCGCGGTGCGGAGATCTCCCGCGGCTCCGGCGCCCCGCTGCTCGGGGTCAACCTGGGCCACGTCGGGTTCCTCGCCGAGGCCGAGCGCGAGGACCTCGACGCCACCGTCGAGCGCATCTGCGCCCGCGACTACACGGTCGAGGAGCGGATGACCCTCGACGTGCGGGCCCGGCGCAACGGCGACACGGTCTTCTCCTCGTGGGCCCTCAACGAGGTGAGCGTCGAGAAGGCCGCCCGTGAGCGGATGCTCGAGCTGACCGTCGAGATCGACGGCCGGCCGCTGTCGACGTGGGGCTGTGACGGCATCGTCATGGCGACGCCCACCGGCTCCACGGCCTACGCGTTCTCCGCCGGTGGACCCGTCGTCTGGCCGGACGTCGAGGCGCTCCTCCTCGTCCCGATCAGTGCCCACGCCCTCTTCTCCCGGCCGGTCGTCGTCGGGCCGCAGTCCCACCTCGCGGTGCAGCTGGTCGCCGGCTCCGACGCGTCCGCCGTCGTGTGGTGCGACGGCCGCCGCGCGACCACCCTCCCGCCGGGGGCCCAGGTCGAGGTCGAGCGCTCCGACCTCCCGGTCCGGCTGGCCCGCCTCAGCGCCGACGTCTTCACCGACCGGCTGGTCGGCAAGTTCGACCTGCCCGTCCACGGATGGCGGGGCGCGGCCCGTCAGCGCGCCGCCGCGGAGGACGCCGGGTCGTGATCGAGGAGATCCGCATCCGCGACCTCGGCGTCATCGACGAGGCCGTGCTGCCCCTCCACCCGGGGCTCACCGTGCTCACCGGCGAGACCGGCGCCGGCAAGACGATGGTCGTCACCGGGCTCGGACTGCTGCTCGGCGGCCGCGGCGACTCCGGCCTCGTGCGCGCCGGCACCGACCGCACCGTCGTCGAGGGCGTCGTCGTCCTCCCCGACGGCCACCCCGCCCTCGAGCGCGCCGCCGAGGCCGGCGCCGACACGAGCGACGGGCTCGTCCTCGTGCGCACCGTGCAGGCCGACGGCCGCTCCCGGGCCCACGTCGGCGGGCGGTCCGCTCCGGTCGGAGTGCTCGCCGACCTCGCCGAGCACCTCGTCGCCGTGCACGGCCAGGCCGACCAGTGGCGGCTGCGCCGCGCCGACGAGCACCGTGAGGTCCTCGACACCTTCGGCGGGCCCGGGCTCGCCGACGCGGTGCGCGCCTACCGGGAGGTCCACGCCGAGCTCCAGGCGGTCCAGGCCGAGCTCGAGGCGCTCCGCACGGCCGCGGCCGAGCGGGCCCGCGAGGCCGAGACCCTGCGGCTCGGCCTCGAGCGCATCGAGGCCCTCGACCCCCAGCCCGGCGAGGACGAGGCGCTGCGGGCGGAGTCCGGACGGCTCGGGCACGCCGAGGAGCTGCGCGCCGCCGCCGGTGCCGCGCACGACCTGCTGAGCGGCGACACCGACGGCGTCGCGGAGGGCCCGGCGGTCCTCGAGGCACTGGCCTCCGCGTCGGCCCGGTTGGCGCAGGCCTCCGCGAACGACCCGGAGCTGGCGGCGCTCGGCACGCGCGTCGACGAGCTGCGCTACCTCGCCGCCGACCTCGCCGCCGACCTCGGCTCCTACCTCGCCGACGCCGACGTCGACCCCGCCCGCCTCGACCAGGTCGAGCAGCGCCGCGCCGCGCTCACCGAGCTCACCCGGCTCTACGGACCCGGGGTCGACGACGTGCTCGCGTGGGGGAGCGCGGCCGCCGTCCGGGTCGCCGAGCTCGAGGGCACCGGCGACCGCATCGGCGGCCTCGAGGAGCAGGCCGCCGCGCTGACCGCCCGCCGGGCCGAGGCGGCCGAGGCGCTGAGCGACCTCCGCCGTCGCGTCGCCGACGCCCTCGGGGCGCGGATCACCGACGAGCTCGCGCACCTCGCGATGGGGTCGGCCACGGTGCACGTCGCAGTCGAGGACGCCGGACGCTTCGGCGCCGACGGCCGCGACGCCGTCGAGGTCCGGCTCGCCGCCGGGCCTGGCACGCCACCGCGCTCGGTCACCAGGGCCGCGTCGGGCGGCGAGCTCTCCCGGGTCATGCTCGCCCTCGAGGTCGCCACCGCCGATGCCGGCGCGTCGGTGCCCACGTTCGTCTTCGACGAGGTCGACGCCGGGGTGGGTGGGCGTGCGGCCCTCGACGTCGGCGCCCGTCTCGCCGCCCTGGCCCGACACGCCCAGGTCGTCGTCGTCACCCACCTCGCGCAGGTCGCAGCCCACGCCGACCGCCACCTCGTCGTCGAGAAGTCGGTCGACGGGCACGTGACCCGCAGCATGGTCCACGAGGTCGCCGGCGAGGACCGGGTCGCCGAGCTGGCCCGGATGCTCGGCGGCTCCGGCACCGACGCCGCTCTCGAGCACGCGCGCGACCTGCTGGCGCGCGCTCGCGCCTGAGCAGGCGTGGCACGATGGTGCAGATGTCCATCCGCCTGAGCCATCGTCGCGACCGGGACCCCGCCGGGGGGTGCTCCGGCCCCGCCCGCGTCGACCGGAGGACCAAGAACCTCACCAAGCGCCTCAAGCCCGGCGACGTCGCGGTCATCGACCACCAGGACATCGACCGGGTGAGCGCCGAGGCCCTCGTCGCCTGCCGGCCGGTCGCGGTCGTCAACGCCGCGGCCTCCATCTCGGGGCGCTACCCGAACCTCGGGCCGGAGATCATCGTGGCGGCCGGCATCCCGCTGCTCGACGCCGCCGGCCCGGACGTCATGGCCCTCAAGGACGGCGCCCCCCTCGCGCTCGAGGAGGGCCGGCTGCTCGCCGGCGGCACTCCCGTCGGGACCGGCACCCTCCTCGACGCCGAGGCCGTCCAGGACGCGATGACGACGGCCCGCGCCGGCCTCTCGACCGAGATCGAGGCCTTCGCCGAGAACACGATGGACTACCTGCGCAAGGAGCGCGAGCTGCTCTTCGACGGGGTCGGGGTCCCGGACATCCGCACCGACCTCGACGGCCGGCACGTCCTCATCGTCGTGCGCGGCTACCACTACAAGGAGGACCTCGAGACCCTCCGCTCCTACATCCGCGAGTACAAGCCGGTGCTCATCGGTGTCGACGGCGGGGCCGACGCGCTCATCGAGGCCCGGCACACCCCGCACCTCATCGTCGGCGACATGGACTCGGTGTCCGACGGTGCGCTGCGCTGCGGCGCCGAGATCGTCGTCCACGCCTACCGTGACGGCCGGGCCCCGGGCGTCGAGCGGGTGCGTGAGCTCGGCATCGAGCCGGTCGTCTTCCCGGCCACGGGGACGAGCGAGGACGTCGCGATGCTGCTCGCCGACGACAAGGGCGCGACGCTCATCGTCGCCGTCGGGACCCACGTGACGCTCGTGGAGTTCCTCGACAAGGGCCGGTCCGGGATGGCGAGCACCTTCCTCACCCGGCTGCGCGTCGGCGGCAAGCTCGTCGACGCCAAGGGGGTCAGCCGCCTCTACCGGGCGCGGATCTCCTCGCTCAGCGTCGTGCTCATGCTGCTCGTCGGCGTCTTCGCCCTCGGGGCCGCCCTGTGGTCCACCGCCGGTGGACGCGCACTGCTCCAGGTCCTCGCCGCGAAGGTCGACGACCTGTGGACCACCCTCGGAGGAGTGTTCGGGTGATCGACTTCCGCTACCACATCGTCTCGATCGTCTCGATCTTCCTGGCCCTGGCCGTGGGGATCGTGCTCGGCGCCGGTCCCCTCAAGGGGGAGATCGGCTCGACCCTCCAGAACGAGGTCGCCGGCCTGCGCCAGGACAAGGCCGACCTCAACAGCCAGCTGGCCGCGGCCAAGACCGGCGTGGAGGCCCGCGACTCCTACCTCGAGGCCGTGTCCGGCCGGGTCCTCGGCGGCACCCTCACCGACCGCCGCGTCGCGCTCGTCGTCCTGCCCGGTGCGGAGGCGGCCGTCGGCGAGGCGGTCGCCACCGGCCTGCGCACCGCCGGGGCCCGGCTCGCCTCGACGACGACCGTCGGCGAGGAGTGGGTGAGCACGGACCGCAAGACCGCCGACGCCCGCGACGCGGCCGTGGCGCAGGTGACCAAGGACGCCGGCGTCGAGGTGCCCAACGGCTCCGCCGAGCCGCGCGACATCCTCCTCGCCACCCTCCTGGCGCGGACCGCCCCGGCCGGCGACAGCGGCCCGGACGACGCCACGGCGCGCACCGGTCTCGAGACGCTCGCCGACGCCGGGCTGCTCTCCCTCGACGCCCCCGAGTTCGCCCGGGCCGACCTCGTCGTCGTCGTGTCCGGCTCGGTCGTCGACGGCGACCAGGCGACCCGCACCACCGTGGCCGAGCGCTGGGTCGGGTTGAGCCGGGCC
Source organism: Phycicoccus sp. (assembly GCF_035325325.1). Taxonomy (NCBI): domain Bacteria; kingdom Bacillati; phylum Actinomycetota; class Actinomycetes; order Micrococcales; family Intrasporangiaceae; genus Phycicoccus; species Phycicoccus sp. The sequence continues at coordinate 8,944 of NZ_DAOLAC010000023.1, forward strand.
CTCGACACCCGGTCCCGTGGTGTCGTCGTCGCCGACGACCTCACGACCAGCCGGGACGGCACGGCGGTCCTCACGGTGCTGCGCGACACCTCCGCCGCGACCAAGGAGGTCTCGTCGGTCGACGACGCCGGCTCGCCCCTCGGGGTGGGCAGCGTCGTCTTCGCGCTGCTCCAGCAGGACGGCGGCGGGGTCGGGCAGTACGGCCTCGGCCCGGGCACCGACGCGGCCTACGCGCCGCTGCCGGGGCAGTGAGCGCCGGCCGGCCGGTGGTGGCCGGGGTCGCCGCGGGCCTCGCGGCGGCCGGAGCGTACCGGCTGCTCACCGCCCGGGTCCGCTCGCCGCGGTGGACCCGCACGAACCACGCCGGCGCCCCGGTCACCTTGCTCGAGGGGCCGGCCTGGGTGGCGGGCGGTGTGGCCGGTGGTCTGGCCGGGGCCACCGTCGCGGGCCCCGCGGGGGCCCTGGCCGCACTCGGCTCCGGCGCGTTCGGCGCCCTCGACGACCTCGCCGGCGACGGCTCCTCGAAGGGGCTGCGCGGCCACCTCGGGGCCGCGGCCCGGGGCGAGCTGACGACCGGGGCGGTGAAGATCGCCGGCCTCGGGCTCACCGGGCTGCTCGCGGCCGCCTCCGCGGACCGCCGACGGGGCGACCTGCGGCCCGTGGACACGCTCGTCGGGGGCGCCGTCGTGGCCGGCGCCGCGAACCTCGTCAACCTCCTCGACCTGCGTCCCGGCCGCGCGCTCAAGGCCACCGGCCTCGCCGCCCTGCCGCTCCTCGCCGGCCGCGGGTCACCGGCGTCGGCCACGAGCGCGGCGGCCGCCCTCGGGGCCTCCCTCGGCACGCTGGCCCCCGACCTCGCCGGACGGGCCATGCTCGGCGACACCGGCGCGAACGCCGCCGGCGCGCTCGTCGGCACCGCACTCGTCCAGCGGGCCGGGCGCCGGGGACGGCTCCTGGCCCTGGCCGTGCTCGTCGCGGCCACGCTCGCCTCCGAGAAGGTCAGCTTCACCGCCGTCATCGAGTCCACGCCGGGGCTGCGCGAGCTCGACGCGTGGGGCCGGCCGGCGCGATGACCCGCCAGCGCGCAGCCCTCGGTGTCGCCGGGGCGGCCGGGCTCATCTCGCTCGTGACCATCGTCGCGCGGGCCGCGGGGTTCGCGCGCATCCTCGTCTTCGCCGACTCGGTGCGCGCCGGGGGCGTCGGCGACGTCTACCAGAGCGTCAACGCCCTGCCCAACGTCCTCTACGAGGTCGCGGCCGGCGGGGTCCTCGCCGCGGTGGCGGTCCCGCTCATCGCGCACCGGCTCGGGTCGGGAGAGCGCGAGCACGCGGACCGCCTCGCGTCCGTCCTGCTCACCTGGGCGCTCGTCGTCCTCGTCCCGCTCGCCGCCCTGCTCTGGGTGGTCGCACCGGTGCTCGCCGACAGCCTCGTGCGCGCCGACGAGGCGGGCAGTCACGACGTCGCGACGACCCTGCTGCGCATCTTCAGCATCCAGGTGCCCCTGTACGGCGTCGGCATCATCCTCGCCGGGCTGCTCCAGGCGCACCGTCGGTTCCTCGCGGCCGCCCTGGCCCCGCTCCTGTCATCCGTCGTCGTCCTCACCTCCTACCTCTGGTACGGGCACCTCACCGGCGGGGAGACCTCGCCGGCCCGGGTCGGCGACGGCGCCATCGCCGTGCTCGGCTGGGGCACGACCCTCGGGGTCGTCGTGCTCTCGCTGCCGCTCCTCGGGCCGGCCCTCGCGACGGGATGGCGGTGGCGGCCGGCGCTGCGGCTCGAGCGCGACGACGCGCAACGGATCGGCGCCCTCGCCGGGGCGGGGGTCCTCGCGCTCGCCGCCCAGCAGACGGCCGTCGTCGTCACCATCTGGCTGGCCCGGCACTCCGGCACCGGTGGCGCGTTCACCGTGTACCAGTACGTCCAGGCCGTCTACCTCCTCCCGTACGCCGTCCTCGCCGTCCCGGTCGCGACGAGCGCCTTCCCCGCCCTCGCCCTGCGCACCGGCGCCGGCGACGACTCCTCGCGCACCCTCGCCCGCTCGGTCCGGGCCGTCCTCGTCCTCACCGGGCTCGCCGCCGGGGTGCTCCTCGCCGCCGCGCCGGCCGTCGGCGGGTTCTTCACCCTCCTCGACGCCCGCCGGGGGACCGCCGGCTCGAGCCCCGAGGCGCTCGCCGCCCTCGCCCCGGCGCTGACGGCGTACGCGCCCGGCGTCGTCGGCTTCGGCCTCACCGCGCTGCTCACCCGGGCCCTCTACGTCCGCGGGCGTCCGCTCGACGCGGCGCTCGCGGTCTCGCTCGGCTGGGCCGTCGCCGCGCTCGTGCCGCTCGTCGTCGTCGGCCAGGACCGCGGGGCGAGCACGACGCTGCGCTGGCTCGGGGTCTCCTCGACCCTCGGGATGACGCTCTCCGCCGTGCTCCTCGTCGTCCTCGTCCGCCGGGCCTGGGGTCCGGAGGTGAGCCGGGGTCTGGGCCGCACCACGGGCGCCCTCGTCGTGGCCCTGGCGCTCGCCGTCGTCGTCGGCGACCTCGTGACCCGCGGGCGCACCTACGACGGCCTGCTCGAGGCGGTCCTCTGGGGGGTCGCCGCGGGGCTCGGCGCGCTCCTCACCGGCGCGCTCGCGGTCTTCTACGGTGACCGGAGGATGATGGGGGAGATCCGCGACCGGGGGCGGGCCCGGCGCCGGGGAGGGGATGCCGGATGAAGGTGCTGTTCGTCATGGGCACGAGTGCCGGAGGGGTCGGGGCGCACGTGCGGGGCCTGGTGCGGCTGCTCGCCCAGGAGGGGCACCGGGTCGTCGTCGCCTGCCCCCGCGAGGTCGCCGACCGGTTCGCCCTCGCCGACCACGCGGCCGTCGTCGAGCTCGAGGTCACCGACCGCCCCCACCCCGTCCGCGACACGGCCGCCGTCCGGACCCTCGCCGGACCGGTCCGGGGGGCCGACGTCGTCCACGCCCACGGCCTGCGGGCCGGGGCGCTCGCCGTCCTCGCAGCCTCCCGCACCGGGGTGCCGGTCGTCACGACGCTGCACAACGCGGCCCCCACCGCCCGGCTCACGGCAGCGGTCTACGCAGCGCTCGAGCGTGTCGTGGCCCGGGGATCCGCCCTCGTCCTCGGGGTCTCCGCGGACCTCGTCGAGCGGATGCGCCGGCTCGGTGCCCGGCGCACCGGGTTGGCCGTCGTCCCCGCCCCGCCGTTCGAGCCGGCCCGGCGCGACCGCTACGCCGTGCACGCCGAGCTCGGGCTCGACTCCCGCACCTGCCTCGGGGTCGTCGTCGCGCGGCTCGCCCCGCAGAAGGGGCTGCACCGCCTCCTCGACGCCCACCGCGAGCTGACCGACCTCGACCTCGTCACCGTCGTCGCCGGGGACGGCCCGCAGCGCGCCGAGCTGCAGCGCCGCATCGACGTCGAGCACCTGCCGGTGCGGCTGCTCGGGCGGCGCGACGACGTCCCGGACCTGCTCGCCGCCGCCGACGTCGTCGTCTCGAGCGCCCTCTGGGAGGGGCAGCCGGTGGGGCTGCAGGAGGCGCTGCACGCCGGCGCAGCCATCGTCGCCACCGATGCCGGGGGCACCGCGGCGGTCGTCGGCGACGCCGCCGTGCTGGTCCCGGTCGACGACGCCACGTCGCTCTCCCGGGCCGTCCGTGACGTCGTGACGCACGGCGGCGTCCGGGACGACCTGCGCTCCAAGGCGGTCGAGCGGGCGGCGCAGCTGCCGTCGGAGGCCGACGCCCTCACCGCCGCGCTGGAGGCCTACCGCGAGGTGGGCGCCGGATGACGTATCGTTGAAGCCCGTGGTGCTCCAGACGAAACAGATCTTCGTGACCGGAGGCGTCGCCTCCTCTCTCGGCAAGGGGCTCACCGCCTCCAGCCTCGGACACCTGCTCCGGGCGCGGGGGCTGCGGGTGACGATGCAGAAGCTCGACCCGTACCTCAACGTCGATCCCGGCACGATGAGCCCGTTCCAGCACGGCGAGGTCTTCGTCACCGACGACGGCGCCGAGACCGACCTCGACATCGGGCACTACGAACGCTTCCTCGACGTCAACCTGCGCGGCAGCGCGAACGTGACGACCGGCCAGGTCTACAACCGGGTCATCCAGAAGGAACGCCGCGGGGAGTACCTCGGTGACACCGTCCAGGTCATCCCGCACATCACGAACGAGCTCAAGGAGCGGATGCGGGCCCAGGCGGCCGGCTCGCCCGGCGTCTCCGACGCCGACGCGCCGGACGTCATCATCACCGAGATCGGCGGCACGGTCGGCGACATCGAGTCGCTGCCCTTCCTCGAGGCGGCCCGCCAGGTGCGCCACGACCTCGGCCGCGACAACGTCTTCTTCCTCCACGTCTCGCTCGTCCCGTACCTCGCCCCGAGCGGCGAGCTGAAGACCAAGCCGACCCAGCACTCGGTCGCCGCCCTGCGCCAGGTGGGCATCCAGCCGGACGCGCTCGTCCTGCGCGCCGACCGCGAGATCCCCGACTCGATCAAGCGCAAGATCAGCCTGATGTGCGACGTCGACAACGAGGCCTGCGCCGCCGCCGTCGACGCCCCGAGCATCTACGACATCCCGAAGGTGCTCCACCGCGAGGGCCTCGACGCCTACGTCGTGCGCCGGCTCGGGCTCGTCTTCCGCGACGTCGACTGGACCGACTGGGACCTTCTCCTCGAGCGGGTGCACCGGCCCGAGCACGAGGTCGAGGTGGCGCTCGTCGGGAAGTACGTCGACCTGCCCGACGCCTACCTCTCGGTCACCGAGGCGCTGCGCGCCGGCGGGTTCCACCACGACGCCCGGGTGCGCATCCGGTGGGTCGCCTCCGACGAGTGCGAGACCGACGCCGGCGCGCAGCGCGCGCTGGGCGGGGTCGACGCCGTCCTCGTGCCCGGCGGCTTCGGGGTCCGCGGCATCGAGGGCAAGGTGGGGGCCCTGCGCTGGGCCCGCACCCACAAGGTGCCGACCCTCGGCATCTGCCTCGGCCTGCAGTGCATGGTCATCGAGTACGCCCGGGACGTCGCCGGCATCGAGGGCGCCAGCTCGACCGAGTTCGACCCCGACACCCCGGCGCCGGTCATCGCGACGATGGAGGAGCAGAAGGCCTTCGTCGAGGGGGCGGGCGACCTCGGTGGCACGATGCGGCTCGGCAGCCAGCGCGCCGACCTGCTCGCCGGCTCGGTCGTCGCCGAGGTCTACGGCGCGACGAGCGCCGACGAGCGTCACCGCCACCGCTACGAGGTGAACGAGGGCTACCGCGCCCGGCTCGTCGAGGCCGGCCTCGTGATCAGCGGCACCCACCCCGAGCTCGGACTCGTCGAGTTCGTCGAGCTGCCGCGCGAGGTGCACCCCTACTACGTCTCGACCCAGGCGCACCCCGAGTTCAAGTCGCGACCCACCCGGGCGCACCCGCTCTTCGCGGGACTCATCGGGGCGGCCATCGAGGAGCAGCGCGCCGCGCGGCTCGTCGAGGTCGAGCGGCCGCGGGTCGCGGAGCCGGCCGACGCGCGTGCCTGAGCTGTTCCACGACCGGCTCGAGTCCCGGCCCGTCCTCGACTCCAGGCTCGTCTTCGAGGGCCGGGTCTGGGACGTCCGCACCGACCGGGTGGACCTCGGCGAGGCGGGGGTCGTCACCCGCGACTACGTCGACCACACCGGCGCCGTCGGCGTGCTCGCCCTCGACGAGGAGGACCGCGCGGTGGTCATCCAGCAGTACCGGCACCCGGTCGGCGCCTTCGACTGGGAGATCCCGGCCGGCCTGCTCGACGTCGACGACGAGCCGCCGCACCTCACCGCGGCCCGTGAGCTGCACGAGGAGGCCGACCTCACGGCCGGCCGGTGGGCGACGCTCGTCGACCACTGGGCCTCACCGGGCGGCTCGACCGAGGGGCTGCGGATCTTCCTCGCCCGCGACCTCGCCGAGGTCCCCCACGGCGAGCGGCACGAGCGCACCGGGGAGGAGCTCGGGATGCCGCAGCGCCGCGTCCCGCTCGACGACCTCGTCGCCGGAGTCCTCGAGGGCCGGCTGCACAACCCGACCCTCGTCATCGCCGTCCTCGCGGCGGAGGCGATGCGTGCCCGCGGGTGGACCGGCCTGCGTCCGGCCGACGCCCCGTGGCCGGTCCGCAGTCCCGGACGCGGCGCCCGCTGAGCGCTCCCCGCGTGTGGGCCGGGCACCGACGGGGTAGGGGAGAGCCGTGGTGATGATCGGGGCATGGGAGGATCGACCGGTGGCGGAGACCTTCGGTGCGGGCCGCGGCAGCTCGGCCTGGCTCAAGGTGTCCGGTGTGTCCGACGAAGTCCTCGACCGCGAGTCGCGGTGTCCGTGTGGCGGTCTCGTGCCCGGAGCCACCTTCGCCGAGTGCTGCGGCCGGCTGATCGAGAGCGGCCGCCCGGCCGAGACCGCCGAGGCGGTCATGCGCTCGCGCTACACCGCGTACTCCCTCGCCGACGGCCAGCACCTCTTCCGCACCTGGCACCCGCGCACCCGGCCCGAGCACGTCGAGCCCGAGCCGTGGGTGCGCTGGGTCGGCCTCGAGGTGGTCGACGTCGTCGACGGTGGCCCCGGTGACGACACCGGTGTCGTCGAGTTCCGGGCCGCGTGGGTCGCGGGCGAGGGCCACACCCGGCAGCGGGGCGAGGTGCACGAGCGCAGTCGCTTCGAACGGCGCGCCGGGCGCTGGCTCTACGTCGGGGCCGAGGGCGCCGACGTCACTGGTAGCTGACGAACCAGGGGGTCGGGCGCACCCGGTCGACGGTCTGGGCCGGGGTGAGCATCGGCGCGTCCTCGTCGACGAAGTTCTTCCACCCGAGCCAGACCCCCGCCGGCAGGTCGCGGCGGACCGCGTCCCAGGTGGCCTGCTTCGCGCCCTGGCCGCCCTGCCCGTCGGCGTGGACGAGCCACTGCACCTCGTCGAGGGTGGTGTCGAGGCGGGCGGGGGCCCGGGCCCAGTTGGGGGGGGAAGGGTGGGGGGGCAGCCCCCTCGGCGGGAGGGCGGGGTCCCGCCCGAGCGCGGCGGGCCACCCCCCCGCCCCCGTTCACCTCCTCGACGCCGACGTGACCGATCCGGTGCAGCGGCTTCTCGCCGGGTCCGAGCCGCCACTCGGGGTCGAGGGCCAGCCCGACGTGGGGCCGGCGCAGCAGGGCCTCGTAGGCCCGGGCCTGGGTGAGGAAGTCGGCGCGGCCGGGCTGGAGGTCGAGGACGACGTAGACGCCGGCCGCCTGCGCCGCGTCCAGCCACGGCTCGAGGACCGATCGCGCGGTGTGCTGCGAGTAGGTGCCGTCGGCGCCGGCCGAACCGGTGGCGACGGTGGCGATGATCTCGAAGGCCGGCACCACCGGCTCGTCGAGCAGGCGTGCGTACTGCCCGGCGAGCCCGCGGACCCGGCGCGCCGACGCCGCGGGCGACTGCTCGCCGAGCATGCCGAGGGCCGCGGACCGCGGGTGGCCGTAGAGGGCGACCATCCGTCGGCCGGGGAACGGCAGCCAGCCGCCCCCGGGCAGCTCGGGGGCGTGGCGCACCGTGCGGACCCGCTGCGCGAAGTGCTCCCCGAGCGCGCCGACCCCGAGAACGGCCGCCGCGGCGTCCTCGCGCAGGGCGGTGGCGTCCGCGGCGGTGCGGCGGGGGTCCGTGCCGCGCAACGCGACCCGCCGGGCGCCGAGGACCTCGAGGAGCGGTTCGAGGGCGGTGGGAACGGTGGCGCCCGGCGCGGCCGCCACGACGAGACCGCCGGTGCTCAGGCGGGCCGGCAGCCCCGGCGTGCGGGCGATCGAGGTCGCGTCGGCGACCAGGGGCTGTCGGTCGCCGAGGTGCGCCGGCACCGGCAGCCGGGTCGACTCGGGCACGAGGACGGTACGCGCGCCGAGCCGGTCGAGCTCGGCCGCGAGGCCGGGGCCGTCGAGGAGGAGCGGGACGCCGGCCGCGGTCGCGAGGGGCGCGCCGGCCGCGAGGTCCGCCGGCCCGCAGACGACGACCGCGCTCGCGCCGTCGAGGAGCGCGCGGGACGCGGCGAGCGTGGGCTCGAGCGCCGGGTCCAGGAGGGCTGCGACGCCGTCGCGGACCGAGACGCTGTGCCGCTCGGCCGGGACCGCGTCGGTGGGGCCCTCGGCGTCGGACGCGCTCCGTGGGCGGCCGGCGTAGCCCGCCGCCGCCCCGACGACGAGCCCACCGACGACGCCGGCGGCCGCGGTGCGCAGCGCGGTCCGACGCGAGGGTCTGCGGGTCACGAGGGGCCTCCGAGGGCGGGTGGGCACGTCCTCCCACCGTCGCACGGACCCGCGTCGCGGGGCCAGTCAGGCGCGCCAGGGGTCCCCGGTGTCGGCGCCGGGTGGTAGGACGGACGGATGCTGCTGGAGAACATCACGCTCGACGCCCTCGACCCCCGCGTGGTCGGCGCGTTCTGGGAGGAACTGCTCGGCGGTCGCCGCATCACCGACGAGCCCGACCTCGTCGAGGTGCGCCTCGAGGTGCCCGGCGGGCCGGTCCTCGACCTCTGCGTCCCGCGGGTGCCCGAGCCGGCCGCCCCCGGGCCCCGCCTCCACCTCGACCTGCTCGGCGGCCCGCGCCAGGCCGAGGTCGTGCAGCAGGCGCTCGACCTCGGCGCGCGACACCTCGACATCGGCCAGGGCGACGTGCCGTGGGTCGTCCTCGCCGACCCCGAGGGCACCCCGTTCTGCGTCATGGAGGAGCGTGCCGAGTACCGGGCCGACGGCGGCCCGGTCGCAGCGCTGCCCCTCGACAGCGCCGACCCCGCCCGCGACCTCGCCTTCTGGCAGGCCCTCAGCGGCTGGCGGCCCGAGTCGACCTCGATGCCCGCCGCCCTGCGCCATCCCAGCGGGCTCGGACCCCTGCTCGAGCTGTGCCCCGAGACCACCGCCAAGCCGGCCGGCGTGAAGAACCGGATGCACCTCGACGCCCGGCTCGAGCCGGGCGAGGACCTCGACGACTGCGTGGCGCGAGCCGTGGCGCTCGGCGGTCACGAGGTCGAGCACGACTGGGGCACCCTGCCGTGGCGCGTCCTCACCGACCCCTCGGGCAACGAGGTCTGCCTCCTGCCGCCGCACGGGGACTGACCGGTCGGTCAGCGGCGGCGCCCGCGGAAGACGCCGGTGAGCCGGGCCGAGGGGCCGCGATGGGCCGGTGCGGGGTCGCTGCTCGACGGGAGCGGCCTCGGCAGCTGGTCGGCGGGACGCCCCGGCAGCCGCACCACCCGGGCCGGGTCCACGGCGGCGTCGAGGTGGCCGACGACGCCGCCGTCGACCTCGAACACGGTGGGCTCGACGTGCACCCGGAAGCCGTCGGTGCCGACGAGCCACCGGCCGCCGTCGGCGAAGGACTCCATCGCGGCGACCTGGTCGAAGCGGACGGTGACGACCCCGGTGCCCGAGCGCAGCGAGACACCCTCGGGACCGACGAGCAGCACCGCCCGGCCCCCCTCGCGGGCCGGGTACTCGCGGCCCGGCACGGCCGCGGACGAGCTCGAGGGCACCGCGGCGAACCCCGCCCAGTCGAGCCCACCGCCCGGCACCTGGGCGAGGGCGGTGGCGTGGAAGGCCTCCGCGGCGGCCCGGACCTCGTCCGCGGTGACCGACCGGAGGGCCGCGACGTGCTCTTCCGGGGCCGGGGCGGCCCGGCCGAGCAGGAGGTCGGCGGCCTCGGCGGCGAGCCGTTCGGGGTCCTCCGGCGCACGGGTCGCCGCCGCCACCGCGGTGTCGACGGCCGACCGGTCGGCGGCACCGAGACGGCCCCAGCGCACCCGGGCGAGCGCGTCGACGACGGCACCGCCGAGGGCGTCGCGGCGCTCGGGGGACCCCTCGACGAGGACCTCGACGAGCTCGGTGTCCGCGTCGTGCGGGGTCGACCAGGCCCGGGCGGCCGACGCGGCCCCGGTGCGGACGAGCTCCTCGTCGAGGACGCGGTCGAGCACGTGGGTGTGCACCTCGGTGGGTGCCGACCGGGGCAGCAGCGCGGTGACGTGGACCGTCCCGCCACCGCCGGGGTACCAGGCGGGGGTGCGCGAGAGCACCGGAATGTCGGCGGGGACGGGCTGACGCTCGCCCTCGGGGAGGGTGAGGTCGGGGCCGCGCGGCAGCTCTCCGCTGACCCAGAGGACGGCGTTGTCGCGGGTGAACGCCGCCTGCGCCCAGATCGAGACCACCTCGCCGTCGAGGGCGGGGAGCCCGACGAGCGGGTAGGAGCGCAGGCCCCGGCCGCGGGCACCCCAGCGGACCATCGGCGCGATCCGGGTGGGTCCGGCGCCGCGCCGGCGCTCGTCGTGGGCGGCCGCGGCCCGTTCCTGCTCGACGAGGTGGGCGGGCGGGTTGCGCAGGGCGCTGCTCAGCGCCCCGAGGGCCCGACCGACCTCGTCCGGGGTGCCCGCGACCGTGAAGCGGGTCAGCACGTCGGCGAGGCCGTCCAGCCCCGGGGTCGGCGCGGCACCGCAGGACCGCAGCCCGATCCGTTCGACGAGCCGGGTGACGCCGCGCAGGGCGAGGGTCTCGTCGGCCTCGCCGACCCGGACGACGAGGCCGGCGACGCAGCGTCCGTCGGTGCGCGGCGCGAGGAGGGTGGGGATGCCCGACACCTCGGTGCGGCGGGCGCTCACGAGGGCCTCACCTCGGCCAGCGTGGCCGCGCGGAGGCGCTCGAGCGCGTCGCGGTGGCGGCCGAGCAGAGCCCAGGGCTCGGGTGCCACCAGCGGACCGAGGGCGCGCAGGTGCGAGCGGGCGCGCTCGGTGAGCCCGCCGACGGCGAAGAGCACGGCCAGCTCGGTGTGCGGCCCGACCCACGCCCAGCGGGCCGGACCGGGCACGGCACGGAACCGGTCGGCGACGTCCTCGAGCTCGGCGAGGACCTCGCGGCGCCGCAGGTAGCCCCGCTCGTGCCCCGCCTCCTCCGCCCGCCAGCGCAGCAGGTGGGCCGTCGCGAGGACGGTGCACTCGACCGTGCCGGGCGCGGCGGCCGCCGCCACCTCGCGGGCGAACGCGAACGCGGTCTCCCACGAGCCGGTCGGTGGGACCAGGGCCCGGAGGTACTCGTGCTGGCCCTGGCTGTGGTGCGGGCGGACCGCGAAGAGGCGCAGGTAGCGGCGGTGGGCCTCACCGACCGGCAGGCCCCGCAGCCGGGCGGCGCGCACCCGCAGCACCCAGGCCTCGGGGTCCTCGGGGTCCTCGGCGCACAGCCGCAGCAGGCTCTCCTCGGCCCGGCCGAGCAGGTCGCGGCTGTGCGCCAGATGCTCGCTGGACACCTCGCGACCCCGGAGGCCGGGGAGCCCGTCCTCGGCGACGACGAGCCACCGGTGGGCGAGGAGGGTGCGTGCGCCGCCGTCGTCGGGGTGCGCGGCGAGGTGGGTCTCGAGCACGTCCTCGAGGGCTGGCTGCCCGGCGAGGAGCTCGCGGGCCAGGCTCTCGTCCGGGCCGTGGTGGTGGCCGAGCGCGGCGAGGTCCTCGAGCGTGCCGACGACGTCGCCGGACATCGCCCGGCGGCGCAGGGCGTCGAGCTCGGGGAAGACCGCCCCCGGGTCGGTGACCGGGGCGGGGGCCGCGGCAGCCATGCGCGCATCGTAGGCAGCCGCCCGCCGGCGTGGGGGTGGGCTCGCCGCGGAGAGCGGAGAATGCGGGTGCGGGAGGGGCCCCCGGGGTCCGTAGGATGGTGGGCCGGTCGTGCGGGCGCGCCGGGGCCGAGGTCCCGGTCGCCCCCGGCCGGACCAGCACCCCTCCCGAGACGAAGGACCCCCCGTGCTCCGCACCCACGAGGCCGGCACCCTGCGTGCCGCCGACACCGGCCAGACCGTCACCCTCACCGGCTGGGTGGCGAAGCGGCGCGATCACGGGGGAGTGGCCTTCATCGACCTGCGGGACGCGAGCGGTGTCGTGCAGGTCGTGGCGCGCGACGAGGTGCTCACCGGTGCCGCGCACGACCTGCGCAGCGAGTACGTCGTCAAGGTCACCGGCGCCGTCGCCGCCCGCGAGGAGCGCAACGTCAACCCCGACCTGCCGACCGGCGAGGTCGAGGTCGTCGCCGAGGCCATCGAGGTCCTCAACCCGAGCGCGCCGCTGCCCTTCCAGGTCGACGAACGCGTCACCGTCGGTGAGGAGGCCCGCCTCAAGCACCGCTACCTCGACCTGCGGCGTCCGGGCAAGCACTCCGCCGGGCACGCCATCCGGCTGCGCAGCAAGGTCAGCCAGGCCGCCCGCCGGGTCCTCGGCGACCGCGACTTCGTCGAGATCGAGACCCCGACCCTCACCCGCTCCACCCCGGAGGGCGCCCGCGACTTCCTCGTCCCGGCCCGCCTCGCGCCGGGCTCCTGGTACGCCCTGCCGCAGAGCCCGCAGCTCTTCAAGCAGCTGCTCATGGTCGCCGGGATGGAGCGGTACTACCAGATCGCGCGCTGCTACCGCGACGAGGACTTCCGGGCCGACCGGCAGCCGGAGTTCACCCAGCTCGACATCGAGATGTCCTTCGTCGAGCAGGACGACGTCCTCGAGCTGGGCGAGGCGGTCGTCCGTGAGATCTGGCAGCTCATCGGGGTCGACCTCGAGACCCCGTTCCCGCGGATGACCTACGCGGACGCCATGCGCCGCTTCGGCACCGACAAGCCCGACCTGCGCTTCGGCCAGGAGCTCGTCGAGTGCACGGAGTTCTTCGCCGACACCCCGTTCCGGGTCTTCCAGGCCGAGTACGTCGGCGCCGTGGTGATGCCCGGCGGGGCGAGCCAGCCGCGCAAGCAGCTCGACGCCTGGCAGGAGTGGGCCAAGCAGCGCGGCGCTCGCGGGCTCGCCTACGTCCTCGTCCAGGAGGACGGCACCCTCGGCGGCCCGGTGGCCAAGAACCTCTCGGAGACCGAGCTCGCCGGCCTCGCGGCGCACGTCGGGGCCCAGCCGGGTGACTGCGTCTTCTTCGCCGCCGGCGAGACGCGCTCCTCCCGGGCCCTGCTCGGCGCGGCCCGGCTCGAGGTCGGCGCGCGCTGCGGTCTCGTCGACGAGGACGCGTGGAGCTTCCTCTGGGTGCTCGACGCGCCGCTCTTCGAGCCGGCCTCGGAGGCGGTCGCGGCCGGGGACGTGGCCGTCGGGTCGGGCGCCTGGACCGCCGTGCACCACGCGTTCACCTCGCCGAAGGCCGAGTTCCTCGACACCTTCGACACCGACCCGGGCCCGGCGCTGGCGTACGCCTACGACATGGTCTGCAACGGCAACGAGATCGGTGGCGGCTCGATCCGAATCCACCGCCGCGACGTCCAGGAGCGGGTCTTCAAGGTCATGGGGCTCTCCGAGGACGAGGCGCAGGAGAAGTTCGGCTTCCTCCTCGACGCCTTCCAGTACGGCGCGCCGCCGCACGGTGGCATCGCCTTCGGCTGGGACCGCATCGTCATGCTCCTCGGTGGCTTCGAGTCGATCCGCGACGTCATCGCCTTCCCGAAGTCCGGCGGCGGCTACGACCCGCTGACCGACGCGCCGGCCCCCATCACGCCCGAACAGCGCAGGGAGGCCGGCGTCGACGCGAGGCCCGAGCCGCCGGCCTCCTCGCCCACCGCCTGAGCTCCTCCGGCCTCCGGGTCGGGTCAGTCGGCGAGGAAGTCGAGCAGGACCCGGTTCAGCTCGTCCGGGTGCGAGTCGCCGAGGCCGTGCGGCCCACCGCTGACGACGTGCAGGCGGGCACCGTCGACGGTGGCGGCGGTCCGCTGCCCCGAGACCTCGAGGGGCACGATGGCGTCGGAGTCGCCGTGGACGACGAGCGTGGGCACAGTGACCTTCGCGAGGTCGCCGGTGAAGTCCTCGACCCAGCTGCGGATGCACTCGGCGGCGGCGTGCACGTCGGCCTGCGCGGCGAGGGCGAGGGCGGCCCGGCGCTGCTCCTCGGTGACCTTCAGCTCGTCGCCGGCCGTGAAGAAGGTCGTGAGGAAGCCGTCGAGGAAACCCGACGGGTCGGCTCGAAGCTGGCCCTGCATCCCCTCGACGGTCGCGTCGTCGAGCGCACCGCCGGGGTGCTCGTCGTCCTTCTTGAGGCACGGCGGGATGGCCGCGACGAAGGCGATGCTGTGCAGCCGGTCCTCGCCGTGCGTGCCGACGTACCGGGCCACCTCGCCTCCGCCCATCGAGAAACCGACGAGGGTGACGTCGGTGAGGTCGAGCTCGCGCAGGAGGGCGTCGAGGTCACCGGTCAGGGTGTCGTAGTCGTACCCGGACGCCTCACCGGGCTTCGACGACGCCCCGAACCCGCGCCGGTCGTAGGTGACGACGCGGTACCCGGCGTCCGTGAGGGCCGGGACCTGACCGGCCCACGAGGCCCCGCTCAGCGGCCAGCCGTGGATGAGGACGACCGGGCGGCCGTCGCCCCCGTGGTCCTCGTAGTGGATGTCGACCGAGTCGTTGGTCAGGGTGCTCATCACTCACCTCTTCGTGGGGGGCTGCTCCGTCCAGCGTAGGCACGGTGTCACGGCGATGGGGAGCCCGGGCCGTGGAACGACCGACGGCCGCTCAGGTGCCGTCGGGGTCGGGGAGCCAGCGGCTGCGCCAGCGCATCCCGGTCGTGAAGCCAAGCCGGTGGTACATCCCGATCGCGGCGGGGTTGTCGGCGAAGACGCCGAGGGCGCAGGCACCGCGCGCGGCCACGGCACGACGGGTCAGCGTGGCGGTCACCGCGGCCCCGAGGCCCGCGCGCCGGGCCCGCCGGGCGACGGCGATACCGGCGAGGGTCGGGGTGCCCGCCTCGGAGGGCTCGGCTCCGCCGACGGCGAGCAGGGCGCCGGCGCCGTCGCGCACCGCCACCCACTCCTGCCCGGGCCGGGCGAAGGGCTGGCCGTGGGTCCGCGGGCTCTCCGCCACGAGGAACGCCTCCGCCTCCTCCCGGGCGTCGGGGGTCAGCCCGACGACACGGTCCTCGCCGGGGAGGACCGGCGGCGCGGAGGTCGTCACGAGCCAGTCCCAGTCGCCCCCGCGGTCCCCGAGCTCGAGGTGGCGGGCAACGACGTGCTGGTGCTGCCGCGGAGCGCTGAGGTGCCGGGCGCCGCTGTGCCGGAACCAGTCCCGGACCACCGGCTCGCCGAACAGCGTGTCAAGGCCGGCGGCGTCGCCGAGCGCGGCGGCACCTGGGACGCCGTGGTCGGAGCGCCGCGCGAAGACGACCGCACGACCGGCCGGCCCCGACACCGCGAAGGCGGGCAGCCGCACGCCGCGGCCGACGTCGAGCCGGACGACGACGTGGTCGCCGGAGGCGTCGAGCAGCTCCTCGTAGCGGTCGAGTCGGAGGACGGTCACTCGGTGATCCCGTAGCGGGTGTGCAGCCGGCGCAGCGGCGCGGGCGCCCACCAGTTGCGCCGGCCGAGCACGGCCATCGTCGCCGGGACGAGGAGCATCCGGACGAGGCTGGCGTCGATCGCGATGGCGAGGACGAGCGCGACGCCCATCTGCTTCATGACGAGCAGGTCGCCCGCGGCGAACCCGGCGAACACGATGACCATGAGGAGGGCCGCCGAGGTGATGATCCGGCCGGAGCGCTGGAGGCCGAGGACGACGGCGTCGTGGGTGCTGCGGCCCTGCTCGTGCAGCTCGACGACGCGGGAGAGCAGGAAGACCTCGTAGTCCATCGAGAGCCCGAAGCCGAAGGCCACGACGAGGATCGGGATGGTGTTCTCGACGCCACCGGCCGAGGTGAACCGCAGGACGGACTCGAGGTGGCCCTCCTGGAAGATCCAGACCGTGACCCCGAGGCTCGCGCCGAGCGAGAGGACGTTCATCACGAGCGCCTTGACCGGCACGACGACCGAGCCGGTCATGAGGAAGAGCAGGACGAGCGTCGAGAGGACGACCGCGCCGACCGCCCACGGTGCCCGGTCGGCGACGGCCGCCCGGAAGTCGACGATGCCGGAGGCCTGTCCCACGACCCACGACTCGAACGGCGGACGGTCCGAGCGCAGCGAGTCGACGAGGGCCCGCGACCCCTCTCCGGTCCCGCTGTCCGCCGTGTGCAGCCCGACGGTGGCGACCCCACGGTGGAGGGCGCGCACGGGGTCGACGGCAGTGACGCCGGGCCGGTCGGCGGCGGTCGCGGCCCAGGCCTCCACGTCGCTCGCCGGGGCCTTCGCGACGACGAGCACCTGGGCCCCGGCCAGCCGCGGGTAGCCGGCCCGCAGGTCCTCGAAGAAGGTCCGCTCGGGCGTGCCCTTCGGCAGCAGCTCGGCGCCGGAGGAGGTGAGGACCATCGACCCGGCCGGTGCCGCGAGCAGCAGGAGGAGGGCGGAGACGACCCCGATGACGAGCCACGGCACCCGGTGGACCGCCTCGGCGAGCCGGGAGAAGACGCCGGTGTCCGACCCGAGCTCGGTGCCGCGCCGCAGCAGCCGGCGCGCGCCGAGCACGCAGAGCGCGGGGACGAGCGAGAGGGCCACGGCGAGGGCCACGACGACGACGGACACCCCGGCCAGCGAGACCGCCCGGATGAAGTCGATGTCGAGGAGGAGCAGGCCGGCGAGCGAGATGGCCACGGTGAGTGCCGAGAACACGACGGTGCGACCGGCGCGGTCCAGCGTCCGTCCGGTGGCCGTCGCGACCTCGTCGCGGGTGGCCTCCGCCGCCGGGCGGCCGGCGAGCAGGGTCCGCATCTCCTCGCGGAACCGGCTGACGACGAGCAGGCCGTAGTCGATGCACAGACCGAGCGCGAGCACCGTGACGACGTTGACCGCCGTCGCGTCGAGGTCGAGGAGGTGGGAGAAGCCGAGGAGCGATGCGAGCGCCCCGGCGATGGAGGCGACGGCGCCCAGCACCGGGAAGCCGGCGGCGAGGAAGCCGCCGAAGACGACGACCATGACGGCGAAGCTCACCGGGAGCGCGATGCCCTCGCCCCGCTGGCCGTCGACCTTGACCTGGTGGACGATCCGGTCCACGAGGCTGCGCAGCCCACCGCGCTCGGACCCCGTGGCGCCGGTGTCGCGGACGAGACGGTCGAAGAGCGCGTCGACCCGCGGTGTGGCGGCGTCCTCGTCGGCGGCGGTGGCTCCCGCGTCGAAGGTGACGACCGTCGCGAAGCCGCCGGCCGACACCCGTCCGTCGAGCAGCATGCTCGTCGCGGCGGGACCGCCGGGACCGCCGGGGACGACGAACGGGTTGACGGCCGAGGCGACGTGGTCGACGGCGGTGAGGTCGCGGACGGCCGCGGTGGCCGCCGCGGCCACCGTCGGGGAGCCGAGGTCGACCCCCTCGACGACGAGGGTGTAGGTGCCGAACCCGCTGCCGCCGGCGTCGGCGAGCACCGCACGGCCGGACCGGTTCTCGCCGTCGACGACGATCTCGCCGCTCTGGAGGCGGTCGAAGAGGCTCGTGGTGCCGAACGCTCCCAGCGCCGTGCCGAAGCCGGCGACGACGAAGAGCAGCCAGCCGACGAGGACGGCCCGGGCGTGGGCCGCGACGAAGCGGCCCCACCGCTCCAGCGCCGGCCGGCCGTGTCCCGCGTACCTCGTCACGGCGGCAGGATCCCACGCGTGCCGGACGGTCCGCCGCACGCGCCACGTCGATAGCGTGACCGGCATGCCCGCGACCCGCAGCCGTCCCCCCAAGGTCGCCGACGAGCGCACCCAGCTCCTCGGCTGGTTCGACCTGCAGCGCGGCATCTGCCGGCTCAAGTGCGAGGGGCTGTCCGACGAGCAGGCCCACCGGGTGCTCGTCCCGTCCTCGCCGCTCATGACCGTGGCCGGGATCCTCGGTCACCTCGCCCACTGCGAGGACCTGTGGTTCCGCGAGGTGCTCACCGGCGAGCCCGGGCTGGCCCACGGCTTCGGGTCCGACGAGGACGATGCCGAGTTCCGGGTCGAGGGGATGTCCCTCGCGCACCTCCTCGACGAGTACGAGGCCGCCTGTGCCCGATCGGACGCCGCGATCGCCGCGCGCGACCTCGGCGACACGGGGAGCACCGCCCTGCACCCGGTCGGGGAGGCCTCGCTGCGCTGGATGCTCCACCACATGCTCGAGGAGACCGCCCGGCACGCCGGCCACCTCGACCTGCTCCGCGAGATGCTCGACGGGGAGACCGGCTACTACTGACGTCGGCGCCGTCACCGGCGCTGGATAGCGTGGGGCCGTGAGCCAGGACGGGACCGACCTCTTCGGGGCGGCGGCGCGGGACGCGGGCGACGCCCCGGGCGGCTCGGTCGTGCCCCCGCTGGCGGTCCGGATGCGCCCGCGCTCGCTCGAGGAGGTGCGCGGGCAGGCCGACGTGCTGCGCCCCGGCAGCCCGCTGCGCCGGCTCGTCGAGGGCGGCGGGGGAGCGGCCGGCCCGCTCTCGGCCATCCTCTGGGGGCCGCCGGGCACCGGCAAGACGACCCTCGCCCACCTCGTCGCCACCGCCGCCGAGCGCGAGTTCGTCGAGCTGTCGGCCGTCACCGCCGGCGTCAAGGACGTGCGGCAGGTGATGGAGCAGGCGAACCGCACCCGCGACCTCTACGGCCGCCAGACCGTCCTCTTCC
Source organism: Phycicoccus sp. (assembly GCF_035325325.1). Lineage (NCBI taxonomy): Bacteria > Bacillati > Actinomycetota > Actinomycetes > Micrococcales > Intrasporangiaceae > Phycicoccus > Phycicoccus sp. The sequence continues at coordinate 27,385 of NZ_DAOLAC010000023.1, forward strand.
TCGACGAGATCCACCGGTTCACCAAGGCCCAGCAGGACGCCCTGCTGCCCGGGGTCGAGAACCGCCAGGTCGTCCTCGTCGCCGCCACCACCGAGAACCCGAGCTTCTCGGTCATCGCGCCGCTGCTCTCCCGCTCGATGCTCGTCACGCTCGTCTCGCTCGACGACGACGAGGTCGCCGACGTCCTCACCAGCGCGGTCGCCGACGAGCGCGGCCTCGCCGGGGCCTACACGCTCGCCGACGACGCGCGAGACCACCTCGTCCGGCTGGCCGGCGGGGACGCCCGGCGCGCGCTCACCTTCCTCGAGGCCGCGGCGGGGGTGGCCGACGACTCCCTCGCACCGGGTGCCGCCCGCCCCGACGTCCTCGAGGTCACCCTCGCGCACACCGAGCAGGCGGTGGCCCACGCCGCCGTGCGCTACGACCGCACCGGCGACCAGCACTACGACGTCGCGTCCGCCCTCATCAAGTCGATGCGCGGCTCGGACGTCGACGCCGCCCTGCACTACCTCGCCCGGATGCTCGAAGCGGGCGAGGACCCCAGGTTCATCGCCCGCCGCATCGTCATCGCCGCGTCCGAGGACGTCGGGATGGCCGACCCGACGGCCCTGCAGACCGCGGTCGCCGCGATGCACGCCGTCGCGCAGATCGGGATGCCCGAGGCCCGGATCATCCTCGCCCAGGCGGTCGTCCACAACGCGCTGGCCCCGAAGTCGAACGCCGCGTACACGGGGGTCAACGAGGCGATCGCCGACGTCCGGGCCGGCAAGGGAGGCGCGGTGCCGCTGCACCTGCGTGGCAGCGGGTACGGCGGGGCGTCCCGCATCGCCGAGGCGTCGGCGAAGGCGGCCGGGCGCGCGAAGGCGCCCGCGTACGTCTACGCGCACGACGAGCCGGACGGCGTCGCCGCCCAGCAGTACCTGCCCGACGACCTGCACGGCGCCACCGACTACTACCGGCCCACGGACCGTGGTTTCGAGGCCCGGCTCCAGGAGCGGTGGCGCTGGCTGCGCGAGCGGCTCGGCCGCGCGTAGACGGCACCGGCGCCTACGGTGGAGCTCCTCGACGTCCTGGCCCAGGTCCGGCGCGCGCGGCGCACAACCCGGGCGACCGGCGGCTGCGCGCCCCGGTAGGGTCGGAGCCATGGACGTCACGCTCGGAGGGATCGCGGGACTCGTCGCCGCGCTCGCGTTCGCCTACCTCGTCGTCCGGGTCGCCGGGCTCGTCGGCAAGGCGGGCCGGATCCTCGACGAGGCGCGCGACAGCGTGCGCACGACGACCGAGAACGTCCAGCCCACGCTCAAGAGCCTCACCGACACCGTCGGGCTCACCAACGACCAGCTGACCCGCGTCGACGCGATCACCAGCTCGGTCTCGACGATGACGACGAACGCGTCCGCGCTCACCTCGGTGTTCGCGGCGACCGTCGGCTCCCCGCTCATCAAGGTCGCGGCCTACAGCTACGGCGTGCGCACCGCGGTGCGGGGCCTGCGGAGGGCGAGCCGATGAGGATGCGCACCGTGCTGCTCGGCGCGGCGGTCGTCGGCGCCGGCTACGTCCTCTGGCGCCGG
>NZ_DAOLAC010000023.1:28965-57580 GCF_035325325.1 Phycicoccus sp.
TCGTGGCGACGGTCCGCGAGGCGGCGACCGAGCGCGAGGCGCAGCTGCGCGAGGCGGTCGAGGTCGCGGTCCGCGAGGACGCCACGACCCGCGCGCCCCGGCACGCGGCGGACGCCCGCGTCCCCGACCTCGACGTCGAGGCCGGCTGGGGGTCCGCCGACCGCGCCGACGACCCGGGCCGTTCGCTGAGCCCCGACGAGGCACGCGCGCTGCTGCTCGACCCCGCGGGCCGCGCCGGCGACGGCGGGCGAGCTCGGTAGGGGCCGACCGCCCCCGCCTCCGCACGCCCACCCGTCCCCCGTGCGCCGCGGCCTACGATGGCCGTTCGCCCGCGCACGGCCCACACCCCAGGACTGACACATCATGGAAACCGCTGAGATCCGGCGCCGCTGGCTCGACTTCTTCGGCCGCAACGGCCACACCGTCGTCCCGAGCGCCTCGCTCCTGCTGGACGACCCCAACCTGCTCTTCGTCAACGCGGGCATGGTCCCGTTCAAGCCGTACTTCCTCGGCCAGGAGACGCCGCCGTGGAACCGCGCGACGAGCGTCCAGAAGGTCGTGCGCACCCAGGACATCGAGGAGGTCGGCAAGACCTCCCGGCACGGCACCTTCTTCCAGATGAACGGCAACTTCTCCTTCGGCGACTACTTCAAGGAGGGGGCCATCCGGCTCGCCTGGGAGCTGGTCACCACACCGCAGGACCGGGGTGGCCTCGGGATCGACGGCGACCGGCTCTGGGCGACCGTCCTCGACGGCGACGACGAGTCGATCGACCTGTGGCTCGAGCTGACCGACATCCCCCGCGAGCGGCTCGTCCGCCGTGGCCTCGCCGACAACTACTGGCACATGGGGGTCCCCGGCCCGGGTGGTCCGTGCTCGGAGATCTACTACGACCGGGGCCCCGAGTACGGCCCCGAGGGCGGCCCCGCCGTCGACGAGGACCGCTTCCTCGAGTTCTGGAACCTCGTCTTCATGCAGGAGGAGCTCTCGGCGGTCCGCTCGAAGGTCGACTTCGACGTCGCCGGACCGCTGCCGAAGAAGAACATCGACACCGGGATGGGCCTGGAGCGGATGGCGTCCATCCTCCAGGGCGTCGACAACATGTACGAGATCGACGAGATCTACCCGGTCCTCGACAAGGCCGCGGAGATGACCGGCAAGCGCTACGGCGAGCACTCCGGGCACTCGGCGGAGTCCAGCCACCCCGACGACGTCCGGCTGCGGGTCGTCGCCGACCACGTGCGCTCGGCGCTCATGCTCATCGGCGACGGCGTGACCCCGGGCAACGAGGGCCGCGGCTACGTCCTGCGTCGGATGCTGCGGCGTGCGGTGCGGTCCATGCGGCTGCTCGGCCACGAGGACCCGTGCCTCCCCGAGCTGCTGCCGGTCTCGCTCGAGCGGATGGAGCGCTCCTACCCCGAGCTGCGCACCGACTGGGACCGGATCAGCCAGACGGCGTACGCGGAGGAGGAGGCGTTCCGGCGCACCCTCGCCGCGGGGACGACGATCCTCGACACCGCGGTCGCGCGGACCCGGGAGTCCGGGGGCCGGGTGCTCGCGGGCGACCAGGCGTTCGCGCTGCACGACACCTACGGGTTCCCGATCGACCTGACCCTCGAGATGGCGGCCGAGCAGGGACTCGAGGTCGACCGCGAGGGGTTCACGCGGCTCATGCACGAGCAGCGGACCCGGGCCAAGGCCGACGCGCAGTCGAAGAAGACCGCGCACGGCGACACGAGCGTCTACCGCGGGATCGCCGACGGCCTCGGGGCCCCGGTCGAGTTCACCGGCTACCACGAGGTGGTCTCCGAGGGCCGCGTCGCGGGCCTGCTCGTCGACGGCGCGCCGGTCGCGTCGGTGACGGCGGGCCAGGACGTCGAGCTCGTCCTCGACCGCACGCCGTTCTACGCCGAGGGCGGTGGCCAGCTCGCCGACGGCGGGCTCGTCCGACTCGCGAGCGGCGCGCTCGTCGAGGTCCGTGACGTCCAGGCGCCGATCGGCGGCCTCGTCGTGCACCGCGCCACCGTCCTCGAGGGCGAGGTGGCGACCGGCGAGACCGCGCTGGCGCAGGTGGACATCGAGCGACGCCGCTCGATCTCGCGCGCGCACACGGCGACCCACATGGTGCACAAGGCGATCCGGGAGGCGTTGGGGGAGACCGCGACCCAGGCCGGTTCGGAGAACTCGCCCGGTCGCTTCCGGTTCGACTTCCACGCGTCGTCGGCGCTGCCGCACTCGGTGCTGCGCGACGTCGAGTCGAGGGTCAACGCGCTCCTCCTCGACGACCTCGCGGTCCGGGCCGACGTGATGACCCAGCAGCAGGCGCGCGACGCCGGCGCGATGGCGCTCTTCGGCGAGAAGTACGGCGACGCCGTGCGCGTCATCTCGGTCGGCGACTGGGCCCGGGAGCTGTGCGGCGGCACCCACGCCGAGCGCACGACGCAGCTCGGGCTCGTCACGCTGCTCGGTGAGGCGTCGATCGGCTCGGGCGTGCGCCGCGTCGAGGCGCTCGTCGGCGCCGACGCGTTCTCCTTCCTCGCCCGCGAGCGCGCCATCGTCGGCCAGCTGACCGAGCTCCTCAAGGGCCGGCCCGAGGAGCTGCCCGAGCGGGTCGGCGGACTCGTCACCCGGCTCAAGGACGCCGAGCGCGACCTCGAGCGGCTGCGCCGGGAGCAGCTGCAGGCGCAGGCCGGCTCGCTCACCGACTCCGCGCGCGACGTCGGCGGCGTCACCTTCCTCGGTCACGACGCCGGCGAGGCCGACGCGAACGACGTCCGCACGATGGTCCTCGACCTGCGCGGCCGGCTCGGCGAGGACCGCCCGTCGGTCGTCGCCGTCACCGGGGTGGCCAAGGGTCGCCCGGTCGTCGTCGTCGCCACCAACGCCCGCTCGCGCGAGCTCGGCGTCAGGGCCGGTGAGCTCGTCCGCGCGGCGGCGCAGGCGCTCGGCGGCGGCGGTGGCGGCAAGGACGACATCGCCCAGGGCGGCGGCCAGGACCCGGGCAAGGTCGGCGAGGCCCTCGCGGCCGTCGAGTGGCGGCTCGGGGAGCTCGCGGGCTGATGCCCGAGCCCCGGGAGGGTCCCGGACGCGGCGCCCGGCTGGGCGTCGACGTCGGGTCGGTACGGGTCGGGGTCGCCGTGAGCGACCCCGACGGCCTCCTCGCCACCCCTCTCGAGACCGTGCCGCGCACGGCCGAGGGGCCCCCGGTGACCAGCGACGACGACGTCGAACGGATCGCAGACCTGGTCGCCGAGCACGGGGTGGTGCGGGTCGTCGTCGGCCTGCCGAAGTCACTCTCCGGGGACGAGGGGCCCGCTGCGCAGCGTGCACGCACGTATGCTTCCGTGCTGGCGGTGCGCGTCGCCCCCGTCCCGGTGCGGCTCCTCGACGAGCGGCTGACGACGGTCGACGCACACCGCGTGCTCCGGCAGAGCGGTGTGGCCGGGAGGCGCCAGCGCGCCGTGGTCGACCAGGCCGCAGCGGTGCTCATCCTCCAGGCGGCCCTCGACGCGGAGCGCACGACCGGCCTCCCGGCAGGGGAGCAGGTCGGTGGACGCCGGCGCAAGCCACGGACGAAGGGCACGAGGACGTGAGCCAGGACTTCACCGAGACCATCTTCGGTGACGACACCCACCACCGACGCCCCCGCACCCGGCGCGAGATGCACTCCCGCCGACGGAAGCCGCGCAAGGGCCGCCGGTTCCTCGCGGTGCTCCTCGCGGTCGCCCTCGTCGGCGGCGCCGGCTACGGCGCCTGGAAGGTCCTCGGACCGACGGTCAGCGGCCTGTTCGGTGGCCAGTCGGCCACCGACGTCGACTTCGCCGGGCCCGGCTCGGGCGAGGTCGACATCGTCGTCAAGCAGGGCGACACCGGCGAGGCCATCGCCACGACCCTGCGCGACGCCGGCGTCACGAAGACCCGCACCGCCTACCTCGACGCCGCCAAGGCCGACCCCACTTCCGCCGCGAAGATCCAGCCGGGCACGTACGTCATGCTCAAGGGGATGACCGGCGCGGACGCGTTCGCCATCCTCGTCGACCCGAACAACCGGGTCGCGCAGCGGGTGACCCTGCGCGAGGGGCTGTGGAAGAACGAGGTCTTCGCCCAGCTGTCGAAGGCGACCGGCGTCAAGGTCGCCGACTACACGGCGGCCGCGAAGGACGCGAAGGCCATCGGGCTGCCGGCGGCCGCCAAGGGCAACGTCGAGGGCTGGCTGTTCCCCGCGAGCTACGAGTTCGACGACAAGACGAGCGCGACCGACCAGCTGAAGCAGATGGTCGCGCTCACCGTCAAGACCCTCCAGGACGCGGGCGTCGACGAGAAGGACTGGGAGAGGACCCTGACCATCGCCTCGATCGTCGAGGGCGAGGTCAGCGGGGACGCCGACCGCGGCAAGGTGGCTCGCGTCGTGCTCAACCGGCTCGAGGGCGGGCCGCCCAGCTACGGCCTGCTCCAGATGGACTCCACCGTCCACTACGCGGCCCAGCAGCGCGGCAAGGCGGGTACGACCGACGCCCAGCGCAATTCGGACAGCCCGTACAACACCTACAAGGTGCAGGGCCTGCCGCCCGGTCCCATCGGCAACCCCGGCAAGGCCTCGATCGTCGCGGCCGCCAAGCCGACGCCGGGGAACTGGGTCTTCTTCGTCACCGTCGACCCGAGCACGGGCGAGACGAAGTTCGCCTCGACCCTCGCCGAGCACGACCGGTACGTCCAGGAGTTCCAGCAGTGGTGCTCCGACAACCCGGGCAAGTGCTGAGGGCGGCGGTCCTCGGGTCGCCGGTCGCCCACTCGCTCAGCCCCGCGCTGCACCGCGCCGGCTACGCGGCGGCCGGGCTCAGGGGGTGGGAGTACACCCGCCACGAGGTCGACGCCGCGGGGCTGGCCGGTTTCGTCACTGCGCTCGACGAGTCGTGGCGGGGACTGTCGCTGACGATGCCGCTCAAGGAGGCGGCCCTGGCGCTGGCCGCCGACGTCTCGCCGGTCGCCCGGCGGGCCGGGGCCGCGAACACGCTCGCCCGCCGCGCCGACCGGGGCTGGGACGCGACGAACACCGACGTCGAGGGCGCGGTCGCCGCCCTGCGCCCGCACCTGCCCGGCCGTCCGGAGCGCGCCCTCGTCCTCGGCGCCGGCGCGACCGCCCGCTCCTGCGTCCTCGCCCTCGCCGAGCTCGGGGTGACGACACTGACCGTCCGGGCCCGCGACACCGCGAAGGCCGCCGACCTGCTCGCCTGGGCGCTCGACGCCGGGGTGGGCATCCGCAGTGGCTCGGTCGCCGCCATCGACCCGTGGGTGACCACCCGGGACGACGTCGTGGTCTCCACCGTCCCGCCCGGTGGTTCGTCGGCCGTCGCCGCCACCGTGCCCGGCACGCACGCCGGGGTCCTGCTCGACGTCGTGTACGCCGACTGGCCCACCCCGGTGGCGCGGGCCGCCGCGGCCGCCGGGATGACCGTCGTCCCCGGCCTCGACCTGCTCGTCCACCAGGCCGCCGCCCAGTTCACGCTCTTCACCGGTGAGCCGGCGCCGGTCGAGGCGATGCTCGCGGCCGGCCGGGCTGCGCTCGGGGTGGCCGGGTGACCCCCTGGTGGCCGGCCGTCGGCGCGGCGCTCGTGCTCGGCGTCCTCGGTCACCTCACCGGCCGCGAGCTGGTCACCGGCGGCTACCGCATCGACGAGGAGGTCGCGCTCCCGGCGCCCGGGAGCGCCTGGTGGACGGGGCCCTCGACCGGCCTCCTCGCCGCCGTCGCGGTCCTCTCGGTCCGCGACCTCGGGGGATGGGCGGCGCTACCGCCGTTCCTCCTCTTCGCCTGGCTCACCGTCGCCCTCGTCTGGGTCGACCTCGACGTGCACCGGCTCCCGGTCGGGCTCGTCGTCCCGGCCGGCGCGGCGCTCGCGGTGCTGCTCGTGCTCGCGGTCCTGGCCACCGGGGGCCCGCGCTGGCGCGGCACGCTCATCGGCGTCGTCGCGACGGGACTGGTCTACCTCGTGCTCTACCTGCTGCCCGGCGGCGGGGTGGGCTTCGGCGACGTCCGGCTCGCCCCGGTCATCGGCGGCCTGCTCGGCTTCCTCAGCACCTCGCACGTCGTCGTCGGCATCGGGGCCGGGTTCCTCGTCGGCGGGGTGGCGGCGGCCGCCATGCTCGTCCTGCGGCGGGTCGGGCTGAAGTCGGCGATCGCGTACGGGCCGGCGATGTGCCTCGGCGCCTGGGTCGCCATCGTCCTGACGCCTCGCATCGTGACCGGCCTCGCGGGCGGCTGAGCCGCGCGTGACAGGATTGGCGGCATGCTGCGCTGGCTGACCGCGGGGGAGTCGCACGGACCCGCCCTCCTCGCGACGATCGAGGGCCTGCCCGCCGGGGTCGAGGTGACGACCGCGGACATCGGGGCCGCGCTCGCCCGCCGCCGCCTCGGGTACGGCCGCGGGGCGCGCCAGAAGTTCGAGCAGGACGAGGTCGAGGTGCTCGGCGGGGTGCGGCTGGGGGTCACCCTCGGCTCGCCGGTGGCCATCCGGATCGGCAACACCGAGTGGCCGAAGTGGCGCACGGTGATGAGCCCCGACCCGGTCCCCGCGGCGGAGTACGCCGCCGCCGACGACGTCAACGCCGAGAGGGAGGTCGCCCGCAACCGGCCGCTCACCCGGCCGCGGCCCGGGCACGCCGACCTCGTCGGGATGCAGAAGTACGGCTTCGAGGACGCCCGCCCGGTGCTCGAGCGCGCCTCGGCCCGCGAGACCGCCGCCCGGGTGGCGCTCGGCGCCGTCGCCTCGGCTTTCCTCGAGCAGGCCTACGGCATCCGCCTCGTCTCGCACACCGTGGCCATCGGTGGTGCCGGCGTGGCCGACGACGCCCCGCTCCCGGGCCCGGACGACGTCGAGGCCCTCGACGCCGACCCGGTGCGCGCCTTCGACCCCGCCGGGTCCGCCGCGATGGTCGCCGAGGTCGACGCCGCCCGGCGCGACGGCGACACCCTCGGCGGGGTCGTCGAGGTCGTGGCCGTCGGCGTGCCGCCGGGGCTCGGCTCGCACGTGCACTGGGACCGGCGGCTCGACTCCCGGCTCGCCGCCGCCCTCATGGGCATCCAGGCGATCAAGGGCGTCGAGGTCGGCGACGGCTTCCGCACCGCCGCCCGTCGCGGGTCGCAGGCCCACGACGAGATGGAGCGCGGGCCGGACGGCGTCATCCGCCGGCGCACCGGCCGGGCCGGGGGCACCGAGGGCGGGATGTCGGTCGGCGGCGTGCTCCGTGTCCGCGCGGCGATGAAGCCGATCTCGACCGTGCCGCGGGCGCTCGACACCGTCGACGTCGCCTCGGACGAGCCGGCGACGGCCATCCACCAGCGGTCCGACGTGTGCGCGGTGCCGGCCGCCGGGGTCGTCGCGGAGGCGATGGTCGCGCTCGTCCTCGCCGAGGCGTGCCTCGAGAAGTTCGGCGGTGACTCGGTCGCCGAGACGGCGCGCAACCACCGGGCCTACCTCGCGGCGGTCCCCGCGACGATGCGCACGTGGGAGGCCTGATGCCGCGCGTCGTGCTCGTCGGCCCCCCCGGGTCCGGCAAGACCGCCACCGGGTCGGCGGTGGCCGCACTGCTCGGGGTGGCGTTCCACGACACCGACGCCGCCATCGAGGCCGCCGAGGGGCGCTCGATCGGCGACATCTTCGTGCTCGACGGCGAGCCGGCCTTCCGGGCCCTCGAACGGGCGGAGGTGGCGCGGGCGCTCGCCGACGAGGCCGGGGTCGTCGCGCTCGGCGGCGGTGCACCGGTCGACCCCGCGACCGAGCCGCTGCTCGCCGGGCTCACCGTCGTCTTCCTCGACGTGGGCATCGCCGACGCCGCCAGGCGGATCGGCCTCGACCGCTCGCGCCCGCTGCTCGCCGTCAACCCCCGCGCGTCGTGGGTGCGGCTCATGGGGGAGCGCCGGCCGGTGTACGAACGGGTCGCGACCCACGTCGTCGACACCGCCGGGCGGACGGTCGAGGACGTCGCCGCCGAGGTCGTCACGCTGCTCGGGACGCCGGCGTGAGCGAGCCGGTCACCCTCCCGGTCGGCGACCTGCACGACGTCGTCGTCGGCCGCGGGGTGCTCGACCGGGTCGCCGGGATGGTCCCCGGCGGCACCCGCCAGCTGCTCGTCGTCGGCCCGGAGGGGCTCGACCGGTACTCGCGGCCGGTCGCGGCGGCCCTGCGCGACGCGGGGTACCTCGTCCACGAGACGGCCGTGCCGGACGCCGAGCGGGCCAAGACCGCCGAGGTCGCCGCGCGGCTCTGGTCGCTCCTCGGCGAGCACGCCTTCACGCGCACAGACGCCGTCGTCGCGGTCGGCGGCGGGACGGTCACCGACCTCGCCGGGTTCGTCGCCGCGACCTGGCTGCGGGGCGTGCCGGTGCTCCACGTCCCGACGACGCTGCTCGCGATGGTCGACGCCGCCGTGGGCGGCAAGACCGGCATCAACACCCCGGAGGGCAAGAACCTCGTCGGGGCCTTCCACCCGCCGGCCGGGGTCGTGTGCGACCTCGACGTCCTCGCCACGCTGCCGCGGGCCGACCTGGTCGCCGGCCTCGCCGAGGTCGTCAAGGGCGGCTTCATCGCCGACCCCCGCATCCTCGAGCTCGTCGAGGCCGACCCGGTGGCGGCGACGTCGTGGGACTCCCCGGTGCTCGACGAGCTGGTCCGGCGCAAGGTCGCGGTCAAGGCCGAGGTCGTCGCCGCCGACCTGCGCGAGGCCTTCCGCCGCGAGGTGCTCAACTACGGGCACACGCTCGGGCACGCGGTCGAGCAGGTCTCGGGCTACCGGCGGCGGCACGGCGAGGCGGTGGCCGTCGGGATGGTCTTCGCCGCCGAGCTGGGGCACCGCACCGGCACGGTCTCCGACGAGCTGCTCGCCCGGCACCGGTCGGTGCTGGCCTCGGTCGGGCTGCCGACCACCTACGACGACGCGCCGTTCGAGGACCTGCTCACCGTGATGGCGCGCGACAAGAAGTCGCGGGGGACGCTGCTGCGGTTCGTCGTCCTCGACGGCCTGGCCCACCCGGTCCGGCTCGAGGGCCCGGACGAGTCCCTGCTGCGCGACGCCTTCGCCGCCCTCGCCCCCTGACTCCGGCTCCGGTCCGTTTCGCCCGCTCTGGTCCGGACCGCCCGGCTCTGGTTCAGTGCGCCGCCTCTGGTTCGATCCCTCGGATGGCGGTGACTTCTCGCCGCCACCCGGCAATCCGGACCAGAGCCGGAGGCGGAGGACGGGCCGGCGGCCGGGTCCGGAGGTCTCTCTGACGGGGTTCGCCACCTGACCTGTGGATGACGGGAGCGGGCCGGTGTCCGGCGTGCGAGGGTCGGCGGATGCTCGGTCACCCGGCCCCGGAGCCCTTCGAACCGGCCCTGCTGCGCTCGACGCGCTCGCTGCGGTCGCTGGGGATCGACCCGCGCCGCGGCGGGTGGCACCACGTCCGGTACAACGCCTGGGTCGAGGAGGGGCTGTGGTCCGGCCTGACGCCGGAGCAACGGCACGCCGCCCTCGTCCACGCCGCCGACTTCGGAACCCGCGAGCCGGGCACCCACGTCTACGCGCTCGCGTCGGCGGCCGCGCTCTGGGGGCTGCCGAGGGTCGGTCGCTGGCCCGATCACGTCACGGTGCTCGCGACCGGTCCCCGTACCCGGGGGTCGCGGGGCATCCACGTGCACTTCGGGGCACCGACGGAGGACGTGGTGGTCAACGGCGTGCGAGCCACCGCGCCGGCCCGCACCGTCATCGACCTTGCCCGGACCGAGCCGTTCGAGACAGCCCTGTGTGCCGCCGACCACGCGCTCCGTCATGGCCTCTGCTCGAGCCATGACCTCGCCCGGGCCGCTGCGGCGGTCGCTCCACGGGTTCGGGGTCGCCCCGCCGCGCAGGTGGTCGCCGCCCTGGCGGACGCTCGCGCGATGTCCGCCGGCGAGAGCTTCTCGAGGGCCAGGATGTTCCAGCTCGATCTGCCTCGCCCGGACCTCCAAGTCCCCCTCGAGGACGAGGACGGGCCGTTCGGGCAGGGCGACTTCGGGTGGCCCGGGGTCGTGGGGGAGTTCGACGGGCGCCGCAAGTACGCGGTGCCCGACGGCACCGACGTCGAGACCGCCGAGCGGGTGCTGTGGGCGGAGAAGCGTCGTGAGGACCGGATCCGTCGGTGCTCCCGGTTGGCCAGGTGGGTGTGGCGTGACGTCGTCGAGGTGACCCCGATGGCCCGCGTCCTCGCCGAGCAGGGCATCCGACCGGTGCCGCGGCCGGTCTGGGTCGACCTCGCTCGTCGTCCCGCCGCCTGACCTCGGCCGGCTCTGGTCGGGATCCCCGGGTGGCGGCGAGAAGTCACCGCCACCCGGCGGACCGGACCAGAGCCGGCGGACCGGACCAGAGCCGGCGGATCGGGCCAGAGCCAGGACCAGCGTGCCGGCGCGTGACCCCGGCGGCGTCCGGAGGAGGGCGCCCGGGACGGTACGATGGCCGCTGATCCCCGGCCCTCACGGGGCTGACGCGCGCCCTGGGGGCGCCTCCTACCGAGACACGAGAGAGACATCGACCCGTGGCATCGACCAACGACCTGAAGAACGGCCTCGTCCTCAACCTCGAGGGCCAGCTGTGGTCCGTCGTGGAGTTCCAGCACGTCAAGCCCGGCAAGGGCCCGGCCTTCGTGCGCACGAAGCTGAAGAACGTGCTGTCCGGCAAGGTCGTCGACAAGACCTTCAACGCCGGCGTCAAGGTCGAGACGGCGAACGTCGACAAGCGGACCATGCAGTACCTCTACAACGACGGCACCGACTTCATCTTCATGGACCCCGACACCTACGACCAGCTCCCGGTGAGCCCGGAGGTCGTCGGCGACGCCGCGAAGTACATGATGGAGAACCAGGACGCCGTCGTCGCCCGCCACGACGGCGCCGTCCTCTACATCGAGCTCCCGGCCTCGGTCGTCCTCGAGATCACCTACACCGAGCCGGGCCTGCAGGGCGACCGCTCGACGGGCGGCACCAAGCCCGCGACCCTCGAGACCGGCGCCGAGATCGCCGTGCCGCTCTTCCTCGAGCAGGGCACCAAGATCAAGGTCGACACCCGCGACGGCTCCTACCTCGGCCGGGTCAACTGACCCGTGGCCGCCCGCACCAAGGCCCGCAAGCGCGCCCTCGACCTGCTGTTCGAGGCCGAGCAGCGGGGCGTCGACGCCGCGGACCTGCTCCGTGACCGGCTCGCGAAGCCGGTCACCGAGCACCCGCTGGCCGAGCTGACCGCCGACCTCGTCACCGGGGTCTCCGAGCGTCGTGACCAGCTCGACGAGCTGATCACGACGTACTCGCAGGGCTGGTCGCTGCCGCGGATGCCCGCCGTCGATCGCAGCATCCTGCGGCTCGGCGCGTGGGAGGTCCTCTACTCCCCGGACGTCCCCGAGAACGTCGCGATCAGCGAGTGGGTCGCTCTGGCCACCGAGCTCTCCACCGACGACAGCCCGCGCTTCGTCAACGGCCTGCTCGCCCGGATCGCCGAGGTCAAGCCGACCCTCGCCTGAAACCCGGTTGCCCCGGGGCCCCGGCAGGCGCCACCGTCGGCGGATGACCGTCCGCCCCGCCACCGACGCCGACCTCCCGCTCCTCGGCCCCCTCGAGGACACCGGCGACCGGCAGTTCGCCGACCTCTTCGGCGAGCTCGACTGGCCGCCGGCGGCGACCGGCGCCGAGCGGGCCGCCGAGGCCGAGGTCCTCGCCCGCGGCGGCCGCGAGCTGACCCTCATGACCTACGCGGACGTGCCGTGGAACGGGCCGTTCTACGCCGCGCGCGGCTGGGTCGAGGTGGCGCCGCCGGACCGGCTCGCCCCGATGCTCGCGGCCGAGGCCCGGATGGGGCTCGCGCGGCACGGCCGCCGCATCGCCGTGCGCCGCGACCTCGGGTGAACGGCCGACCGGGTCACTCCTCGAGCCGGAAGCCGATCTTCAGCCCGACCTGGTAGTGCGCCACCGCGCCGTCCTCGAGGTGGCCGCGGACCTCGGTGACCTCGAACCAGTCGAGGCCGCGCACCGTCGTGCTCGCCCGGGCGACGGCCGTCGCGATCGCGTCGTCGATCGAGGTGGTCGAGGTCCCGACGACCTCGGTGATGCCGTACGTGTGCGCCATGACCGAACCCTCTCGCCGAGGGGTGCCACCGCGGGTGGTGGGACCCCGGTGCCCCGATCCTCCTCGTCGGCGGGCACCGGCGGAAGGGGCCGGCCTCAGACGCAGACCCAGCAGTAGACGCCCGCCCCGCAGCGCCGTGCCTCGCGGGCCAGCTCCGCGAGCTGGTCGAGGACGGCACCGAGGTGGCCGGGGTCGGCCGCGCCCCAGAACTCCTCGGTGCGCGACCACGGCCCGGCGACCGCGGTGAGGGCGTCGGCGCCGGCGTCCGCGAGGGCCACGACGAGGCCGTCGGTGACCGTGAGGACGAGCCGCTGGTCGGCGCCGCGGCTCGCGAGGACCCGTCCCCAGCGGGGGTCGGCGTCGAGCGCGTCGTACGGCCGGCCGGTCAGCAGCTCCTCGAGGGTGCCGCCCTGGACGACCGGGTCGATCCGGGTCCGGACCGTCGGGTAGCCCACGGACCCGGTCGGCCGCCGCCACGGCCGGCGCGGCCCCCCGACCGGCGAGGGCTCCGAGGGGCCGCCCGCCCGGTCGATGACGGCCGCCGCCGCCTCGTCCCCCGGGGCCGCGAACCAGTCGTAGAGGATCCCCACAGCCCGGCAACCTACGGTGCCGCGGCGGCCGGCGTCCGGGGAACGGGCCAACCCACCCCCGCCGCACGGCTCAGCGGGCGCCGGCGCTCGCGAAGACGACCTCGGGCCACGGGGACGCGACGAGCCACGCCCGGTAGGTCTCGCGGTCGGCGTCCCGCGGCGGGAACAGCCTCGCGGCCCGCTCGGTGTCGGGCTCGGGCCCGGCCTCCGGGCACGGGGCGGCACCGGCGTGGGGGAGCGGCGTCAGGGGGGTCACGGTGCCTCCGTCGGCAGGGCGGTGGCGGACGGACGTCCGCGCGACACATCACAGCATGTTACCCAAACCATTGCGATGCATTATGTGTCTCACGACCCGGATGCCTGTACCGACGGCCCGGCCTGGCGCGTCGTGCCCTGCGGTGCTGCACTGGACCGCGTGAGCACCCTCGGGGCGCGGCTGGCCCGCGCGATCGCCGCCAAGGACCGGCCCGCCGTGCGGGCCCTCGTCGCGCCGGACGTCGACTTCCGGGGTCTCACCCCCGGCCGGGCCTGGGAGGGGCACAGCGCCGACGACCTCCTCGAGGTGCTCTTCGGGTCGTGGTTCGAGGACGCCGACGAGGTGCGGGCCCTCCTCGACGTGACGACCGGCGCGCCGGTCGAGGACACCGAGCGCGTGTCCTACCGGCTGGCCCTGCGCACCCCGGACGGCGACCACACCGCCGAGCAGCAGGCGTACTACCGCACGGACGGCGAGCGCATCACGCACCTGCGGGTCCTGTGCTCCGGTTTCCGCCCGTCGACGCCGGCCGGCTGACCGCGACCGTCGAGCTCAGCGGCCGTCGCGCGGGCCGAACACGGTGAGCGCGACCGCGTCCGAGTGCTCGCCGCGGACGTACTCGTCGACCCATGCCCGCGCGTCCGGGTAGGCGGACTCGGCGACAATCCGCTCGCAGACCGCGTCGACGTCGACCTCGGTGTGCCGCACCGAGACCTGCCCGTCCCGCAGCAGCGCCCACGCGCCGCCGACCCGGCCGTAGGGCATCCCGACGCTGCCGGGGTTGACGACGAGCCGGCGGTCGACCAGCCGCACGAACGGCATGTGCGTGTGGCCGCAGCAGACCGTGCGCACCGAGTCGTCGAGGCCGGCGAACGCCTCGGCCCACCGCTCGAGCCGGGTGTCGACGAGGACCACCTCGTCGTCGTCGCGGGGTGTGCCGTGGCAGAACACGACGTCCCCGAAACCACTGAGCGAGAGCGTGACCGGGTGGGGAAGAGCCGCGAGGACGGCGAGCTGGTCGGGGCGCAGCGCCGACGCCGCGAACACCGACTCCGGGTGCGGACTGGCCGCACCCCGGCTGGTCTCGACGACCTCACGGTCGGCGTTGCCCCGGACGAGGAGGACGCGGTCACCGAGCGAGGTCAGGGCGTCGAGGGTCTCGACGGGCATCGGGCCGGAGACGAGGTCGCCCGTCACGACGACGAGGTCGGCGGTGCGCACGTCGGGCTCCTCGAGGACCGCCTCGAGCACCGGCAGCACGCCGTGCGTGTCGGACAGCAGGGCGACGGAGCCCACGGACGCGGCGGCCATGGCGGCGACCCTACGACGGCCCGCCCACGGAGTGGTCGATGTCGGGCGGGCGTTCGCGGAGGGCGTAGGGTGGGGCCCGTTCGACATCCTTTAACGACCTGTCCCGTGAGGCAGGGAAGGAGGTCAGCGCCGATGCCGCGCGCCGACGACCAGCCACCCGCTGCAGCCGACGTCCCCGCCTCCGGTGCCCCGCGCACCGTGATGAGCGAGGCCGACGTCGCTCGGGCCCTCCGCCGCATCGCCCACGAGCTCGTGGAGCGGAACAAGGGCGCCCACGACCTCGTGCTCCTGGGCATCCCCACCCGGGGCGTCGAGCTCGCCCGGCGCCTCGCCCGCCTCCTGCACGAGGTCGAGGGGGTCGAGGTCCCCACAGGGGCACTCGACATCACCATGTTCCGCGACGACCTGCGCCACCAGCCGACCCGGGCCCCCCTCCCGACGCACATCCCGAGCGAGGGCGTCGACGACCGCGTGGTCGTCCTCGTCGACGACGTCCTCTACTCCGGGCGCACCATCCGGGCCGCCCTCGACGCGCTCGCCGACCTCGGCCGGCCGCGTGCCGTGCGGCTCGCCGTCCTCGTCGACCGCGGCCACCGCGAGCTGCCGATCCGGGCCGACCACGTCGGCAAGAACCTCCCGACCTCGCACGCCGAGCGGGTCATGGTCCGGCTCTCCGGGGTCGACGAGGTCCCCGCCGACTCGGTGTCCATCGCCCTGGGCGAGACCCGCGCCGGGCGTCCCTCGGCCCCGGAAGGAGGCACCCGGTGAGGCACCTGCTCAGCAGCGCCGACCTGAGCCGCGACGACGTGCGGATGCTCCTCGCGACCGCGGCCGAGATGCACGAGATCCAGCGGCGCGACGTCAAGAAGCTCCCGACCCTGCGCGGCCGCACCGTCATCAACCTCTTCTTCGAGGACTCCACCCGCACCCGGTCCAGCTTCGAGATCGCCGGCAAGTGGATGAGCGCCGACACGATCAACATCACCGGCAAGGGCAGCAGCACGAGCAAGGGGGAGTCCCTGCGCGACACGGTGCTGACCATCGACGCGATGAGCGTCGACTGCCTCGTCATGCGCCACATGGCCAGCGGCGCCGCCCACCAGGTCTCGCAGTGGGTCGACGCGAGCGTCGTCAACGCCGGGGACGGCACCCACGAGCACCCGACCCAGGCCCTGCTCGACGCCTACACGATGGAGCAGCGGCTCGGCAGCCTCGAGGGCCGGCGGGTCGCCATCGTCGGTGACCTCACCCACAGCCGGGTCTTCCGGTCCAACGCGATCACCCTGCGCACGCTCGGCGCCGATGTCACGCTCGTCGCCCCGCCGACCCTCATGCCGAGCGGCATCCGGTCGTGGGCCGAGCGCGACGGGCTCCACCTCTCCGACGACCTCGACGCCGTGCTCGCCGACGGCCCGGACGCCGTGATGATGCTCCGCGTCCAGCGTGAGCGGATGAGTGGCGGCTTCTTCCCGACCCCGAGGGAGTACACCGTGGGCTTCGGCCTGACCCGCGAGCGGCTGCGTGCGCTGACCGACGCCAACCCCGAGGCGGTGATCTGCCACCCGGGCCCGATGAACCGCGGCCTCGAGATCAGCGCCGACGCCGCGGACGCCGCGAGCAGCCTCGTCCTCGACCAGGTGAGCGCGGGGGTGGCGGTGCGGATGGCCGTGCTCTACCACCTCCTCGCCGGTGAGGAGGTCACCTCATGAGCGACCTGCTCCTCACCGGGGTCACCTGGTACGACACCGACGGCACCGCGCGCCACGGCGACATCGCCCTCCGCGAGGGCAGTGTCACCGAGGTCGGCCGGGTCGAGGACACCGAGGGACTGACCCGCCACGACGCCGACGGCCTCACCGTCCTGCCGGGGTTCGTCGACCTGCACACCCACCTGCGCCAGCCGGGCCGGGAGGACGCCGAGACCGTGCGCTCCGGCTCGCAGGCCGCCGCGGTCGGCGGGTTCACCGCCGTGCTCGCGATGGCCAACACGACGCCGGTCACCGACACCGCGGAGGCCGCCGAGCACGTGCTCGACCTCGGCCGGGCCTGCGGGCTCGTCGACGTCGTCCCGGTCGGGGCCGTGACCAAGGGCCTCGAGGGCGCCGAGCTCGCCGAGCTCGGGTTGATGCACCGCAGCCGCGCCCGGGTCACCGTCTTCTCCGACGACGGGCACTGCGTCGCCGACGGCCGGGTCATGCGACGCGCGCTCGAGTACGTGCGGGCCTTCGGCGGCGTCGTGAGCCAGCACAGCCAGGACCCCGCGCTCGCCGGCCCCTCCGCCTGCTGCCACGAGGGCGAGCTCTCCGGGCGGCTCGGGCTGCCGGGCTGGCCACCGGTCGCGGAGGCGAGCGTCATCGCCCGCGACGCCATGCTCGCCGAGCACACCGGCAGCCGGGTGCACGTCGCGCACGTGAGCACGGCCGAGGGGCTCGACGTCGTCCGGTGGGCCAAGGCCCGGGGCATCCGGATGACCGCGGAGGTCGCACCGCACCACCTCGCCCTCGGCACCGAGCTGCTCGGCGGCTACGACCCGGTCTACAAGGTCAACCCCCCACTGCGGCCGTCCGAGGACCAGGAGGCGCTGCGCGCGGGCCTGGCCGACGGCACGATCGACGCCGTCGCCACCGACCACGCCCCGCACGCCCGGCACGACAAGGAGCACGCCTTCGTCGACGCCGCCTTCGGGATGCTCGGGCTGGAGACCGTGTTCGGCGTCGTGCACGACCTCCTCGTCGCGTCCGGCCGGATGTCGATGGCCGACCTGGCCCGCGTCATGTCGGTGGCCCCGGCCCGGATCGCCGGCCTCACCGGTCACGGCCGACCGCTCGCCCCCGGCGAGCCGGCCAACCTCGTCCTCGTCGACCCCACGGCCACGGTCACCGTCGACCGCGAGGCCTCGCACTCCCTGTCCCGCAACACCCCGTGGCACGGCCGCCGCCTCACCGGCGCCGTGCACACGACGATCCTGCGCGGTGACGTCACCGCGCGGGAAGGAGAGCCTGCACCGTGCTGACCACCCGCGAGCCCGCCGTCCTCGTCCTCGAGGACGGGCGCACCTTCACCGGCCGGGCCTACGGCCACCGCGGCGAGACCGTCGGCGAGGCCGTCTTCTCGACCGGGATGACCGGCTACCAGGAGACGCTGACCGACCCGAGCTACCACCGCCAGGTCGTCGTCATGACCGCGCCGCACGTCGGGAACACCGGATGGAACGACGAGGACGACGAGTCCGGCCGGATCTGGGTGGCGGGCTACGTCGTGCGCGATCCCGCCATCCGCCCGTCGAGCTGGCGCAGCCGCCGCTCGCTGGAGGACGAGCTCGACCGGCAGGGCGTCGTCGGCATCTGCGACGTCGACACCCGGGCCCTGACCCGCCACCTGCGCGAGCGCGGCGCGATGCGGGTCGGCATCTTCTCCGGCGACGTCGCGGCGGCGAGCCGCCCCGAGCTGCTGCACCGGGTCCAGGCCGCGCCGGCGATGACCGGCGCGTCCCTCGCCGCGGAGGTCGCGACGAAGGAGGCGTACGTCGTGCCGCCGGTGGGGGAGAAGCGGTTCACCGTCGCCGCGGTCGACCTCGGCATCAAGAGCAACACCCCGCGGATGATGGCCGAGCGCGGCATCGAGGTGCACGTGCTGCCGGCCACCGCCACCCTCGACGACGTGCGCGCGGTCGCCCCCGACGGCGTCTTCTTCTCGAACGGCCCCGGCGACCCCGCGACCGCCGAGACCCAGGCCGACCTGCTCCGGGGGGTGCTCCGGGCCGGTCTGCCGTACTTCGGCATCTGCTTCGGCAACCAGATCCTCGGGCGCGCGCTCGGGTTCGGCACCTACAAGCTCAAGTACGGCCACCGCGGCATCAACCAGCCGGTCATGGACCGCACGACCGGCACGGTCGAGGTCACCGCGCACAACCACGGCTTCGCCGTCGACGCCCCGCTCGAGGGGGCGACCGACACCGAGTTCGGCGCCGTCACCGTCAGCCACGTCTGCCTCAACGACGACGTCGTCGAGGGGCTCGAGGTCCGCCGGGACGAGCGCCTCGTCGCCTTCTCGGTCCAGTACCACCCCGAGGCCGCGGCCGGTCCGCACGACGCCGCCTACCTCTTCGACCGCTTCTGCGATCTCATGACCACGAGCAAGGAGGTGCGCGCCTGATGCCGAAGCGCGACGACATCAGGAGCGTCCTCGTCATCGGCTCCGGCCCGATCGTCATCGGGCAGGCCTGCGAGTTCGACTACTCCGGCACCCAGGCCTGCCGGGTGCTGCGCGAGGAGGGCATCCGGGTCGTCCTCGTCAACTCCAACCCGGCGACGATCATGACCGACCCGGAGTTCGCCGACGCCACCTACGTCGAGCCGATCACCCCGGAGATCGTCGAGAAGATCATCGCCAAGGAGCGCCCCGACGCCGTCCTCGCGACGCTCGGCGGGCAGACCGCGCTCAACTGCGCCATGGAGCTGCACGAGCGCGGGGTCCTGGAGAAGTACGACTGCCCCCTGATCGGCGCCAACGTCGAGGCCATCCAGCTCGGCGAGGACCGTGAGAAGTTCAAGGGCGTCGTCGCGCGCTGCGGAGCCGAGTCGGCCCGCTCGGCCATCTGCCACACGATGGACGAGGTGCTCGCCGCCGCCGACGACCTGGGCTACCCGGTCGTCGTGCGGCCCTCGTTCACGATGGGCGGGCTCGGCTCGGGCTTCGCCCACACGCCCGAGGAGCTGCGCCGCATCGCCGGCGCCGGGCTCCAGTACAGCCCGGTCACCGAGGTCCTCCTCGAGGAGTCGATCCTCGGCTGGAAGGAGTACGAGCTCGAGCTGATGCGCGACACGGCCGACAACGTCGTCGTCGTGTGCTCGATCGAGAACCTCGACCCGATGGGCGTGCACACGGGCGACTCCATCACCGTCGCGCCGGCGCTCACCCTCACCGACCGCGAGTACCAGCGGCTGCGCGACATCTCGATCAAGGTGATCCGCGAGGTCGGCGTCGACACCGGCGGCTGCAACATCCAGTTCGCGGTCAACCCGCAGGACGGGCGGATCATCGTCATCGAGATGAACCCGCGGGTGTCGCGCTCGAGCGCCCTGGCCTCGAAGGCCACGGGCTTCCCGATCGCCAAGATCGCCGCGAAGATGGCCATCGGCTACACCCTCGACGAGGTGCCGAACGACATCACGCAGGAGACCCCGGCGAGCTTCGAGCCGACGCTCGACTACATCGTCGTCAAGGTGCCGCGGTTCGCGTTCGAGAAGTTCCCGGCCGCCGACGACACCCTGACGACGACGATGAAGTCGGTCGGCGAGGCGATGGCCATCGGCCGCTCCTTCACCGAGGCCCTGCAGAAGGCGCTGCGGTCGCTGGAGAGGGCCGGCAGCAGCTTCCACTGGGACGGCCCGCGACCCACCGAGGAGGCCGCCCGGGCGCTGCTCGACTCGGCGCGCCGGCCCACCGACGGCCGCATCGTCCAGGTGCAGCAGGCCCTGCGCGGCGGGCTCACGGTCGAGGAGGTGCACGAGGCCACCGGCATCGACCCGTGGTTCCTCGACCAGATGGCGCTGGTCAACGAGGTCGCCGAGCACGTCGCGACGGCCACCGAGCTGACCCCCGAGCTGCTCCGGCTGGCCAAGCGGCACGGCTTCAGCGACGCACAGCTCGCGTCGCTGCGGCGGATGCCCGAGGCCGTCGTCCGCGGGGTGCGGCACGCCCTCGGGGTGCGGCCGGTCTACAAGACCGTCGACACCTGCGCGGCCGAGTTCGCCGCCCGCACGCCGTACCACTACAGCGCCTACGACGAGGAGAGCGAGGTGGCCCCGCGCGAGCGGCCGGCCGTGCTCATCCTCGGCAGCGGCCCCAACCGGATCGGGCAGGGTGTCGAGTTCGACTACTCCTGCGTCCACGCGAGCTTCGCCCTGCGCGACGCCGGCTACGACACGGTGATGGTCAACTGCAACCCGGAGACCGTCTCGACCGACTACGACACGAGCAGCCGCCTCTACTTCGAGCCGCTGACCCTCGAGGACGTCCTCGAGGTGGTCCACGCGGAGCAGCAGGCCGGCCCGGTGGCGGGGGTCGTCGTCCAGCTCGGCGGGCAGACCCCGCTCGGGCTGGCCAGGGCGCTCAAGGAGAACGGCGTGCCCATCGTCGGCACCTCGCCGGAGGCCATCGACCTCGCCGAGGACCGCGGCGCCTTCGGCCGGGTCCTCCACGAGGCCGACCTGCCGGCGCCGAAGCACGGCACGGCCTACAGCGCGGCGGAGGCGGTCGAGATCGCCCGCGAGATCGGCTACCCGGTGCTCGTGCGGCCCTCGTACGTCCTCGGCGGGCGCGGGATGGAGATCGTCTACGACGACGAGACCCTCTCGGGCTACGTCGAGCGGGCCACGCTCGCCGGCCCGGACCACCCGGTCCTCGTCGACCGCTTCCTCGACGACGCGATCGAGATCGACGTCGACGTCCTCTACGACGGCGAGGAGATGTACCTCGGCGGGATCATGGAGCACATCGAGGAGGCCGGCATCCATTCCGGTGACTCCTCGTGCGCGCTGCCGCCGGTCACCCTCGGCGCCACCGAGCTCGAGCGGGTCCGCGAGTCGACGCTCCGGCTCGCCGAGGGGATCGGGGTCCGCGGCCTGATGAACGTCCAGTTCGCGCTGGCCCAGGACATCCTCTACGTCCTCGAGGCCAACCCGCGCGCCTCGCGGACCGTGCCGTTCGTCGCCAAGGCCACCGGTGTGCCCCTGGCCAACGCCGCCGCGCGGATCATGCTCGGCGCCAGCATCGCCCAGCTGCGCGAGGAGGGCGTGCTGCCGCGGCACGCGGACGGCGGCCGGATGCCGGCGAAGGCGCCGGTGTCGGTCAAGGAGGCGGTCCTGCCGTTCAAGCGGTTCCGGACCGCCGACGGCCTCGTCGTCGACAGCCTGCTCGGCCCGGAGATGCGCTCCACTGGCGAGGTCATGGGCATCGACCACGACTTCGGCCGGGCGTTCGCCAAGAGCCAGCTCGGCGCGATCAGCGGGCTGCCCACCAGCGGAACGGTCTTCGTCTCCGTCGCCAACCGCGACAAGCGGGCCATCATCTTCCCGGTCAAGCGGCTCGTCGACCTCGGGTTCCGCATCCTCTCCACCTCGGGCACGGCGGAGGTGCTGCGCCGCAACGGGATCGACGCCGACATCGTCCTCAAGCACGCCGAGCGCGGGGAGGGCGGCCAGTCGGTCGTCGACCTCATCAACGCCGGGGAGGTCGACATGGTCGTCAACTCCCCGAGCGGCCCGAGCGCCACGACCCGCGCCGACGGCTACGCCATCCGGGCCGCGACGGCGGCGATGGACAAGCCGATCGTCACGACCGTGCAGCAGCTGGCGGCCGCCGTGCTCGCCATCGAGGCCGTCCAGCGCGACGACCTCGACGTCCTGTCGCTCCAGGACCACGCGGCGGCCCTCGACCTCTACGGCATCGAGGCACCGGCGTGAGCGGCGGGGGGGTCCAGGTCGCCGGCGAGGTCATCGCCAACCGGCGGGCCGGCGCCTACCACCACCTGACCCTCGTCGCGCCCGGTGTCGCCGAGCTCGCCCACCCCGGGCAGTTCGTCGCGCTCGCCGTCGGCGGCCCGACCTCGGCGAACCTGCTGCGCCGCTGCTTCTCGATCCACAAGGTCAAGCCGTCGGGCACCTACGGCGGCACCGTCGACGTCGTCGTCGCCGCCCACGGGCCCGGCACCCAGTGGCTCACCGAGCGCTCCGCCCACGACCCCGTCGACGTCGTCGGTCCGCTCGGCCGGCCCTTCCCGCTGCCCGCCGAGCCGGTGCCGTGCGTCCTCGTCGGCGGCGGCTACGGCTCGGCGCCGCTGTTCTGGCTCGCCGAGGAGCTGCGGGCCCGCGGCTGTCACGTCGAGATGGTCCTCGGCGCCGCCTCCGAGGCTCGGCTGTTCGGCGTCGTCGAGGCGCGGCGGACCGCCGACGGCGTCACCGTGACGACCGACGACGGCTCGGCCGGGCGGCGCGGCTGGGTCTCCGACGTCCTCGGGGAGGTCGTCGACCGCTCCGGCGCCGGCGTCGTCTACGCGTGCGGCCCGATGGGGATGCTGCGCTCGGTCACCGAGGTCGCCGACGCCCACGGCGCGGTCGCCCAGGTCGCCGTCGAGGAGTCGATGGCCTGTGGCATCGGGGTGTGCATGACCTGCGTCATGCCGGTGCGCGGCAACGACGGCGAGACCCGGATGGTCCGCTCGTGCGTCGAGGGCCCGGTCTTCCGCGGCGACCGCGTGCGCTGGGACGCCATCGGTGGCGGCATCACCCGCGTCCCCGACGACGCCGTCGGGGCGCCCCGGGCGGGAGGCCACTGATGGTGGACATGACGACGACGCTCGGCGGGGCGACGCTGCCCAACCCGGTGATGACGGCGTCCGGGTGCGCCGCGAACGGCAAGGAGCTGCACCGGTTCTTTCCCGTCTCCGAGCTCGGCGCGTTCGTGACGAAGACCGTGATGCGCGACCCGCGCTCCGGGCGCCCGACCCCGCGGATGGCCGAGACGCCGTCCGGGATGCTCAACTCGATCGGGCTCCAGGGCCCGGGCATCGACGCGTTCTGCGAGAACGACCTCCCGTGGCTCGCCGCGCAGGGCGCCCGGGTCCTCGTCTCGGTGGCGGGCAACACCGCCGAGGAGTTCGGCGAGGTCGTCCAGCGGCTCGTCGCCTCCCCGGCGTGGTCCTGCGTCGTCGGCGTCGAGGCGAACATCTCGTGCCCGAACGTCGCCAACCGCGGCCTCGTCTTCGCGTGCGACCCGGTCTCGTCCGAGCGGGTCGTGCAGATCGTGCGGACCCGGGTGCCCGAGGGGGTGCCGGTGTTCGCCAAGCTCACCCCGGACGTCACCGACATCGTCGCCATCGCCGACGCCGCGCTGCGGGCCGGGGCCGACGGGCTGACGATGATCAACACCCTGCTCGGCATCGTCGTCGACACCGACCTGCTGCGGCCGCAGCTGGCCGGCGTCACCGGCGGGCTGTCCGGGCCCGCGGTCCGGCCGGTCGCGGTGCGCGCGGTGTGGCAGGTCGTCGGGGCGATGCGCGCCGGGACCATCCCGACCGCCCCGGTCATCGGGGTCGGGGGAGTGCGCACCGGGAAGGACGCCCTCGAGCTCGTCGCCGTCGGCGCCTCGGCGGTCCAGGTCGGCACCGCCACGTTCAACGACCCGTCCGCGCCGCGTCGCGTGCTCACCGAGCTCGAGGCCGAGGTCGCGCGGCACGGCTTCACCCGCTTCGCCGACGTCGTCGGCGCGGCCCACGAGAGGATGGCTCGTCCGTGACCCAGACCCCCTTCGGTACCCGGCTGCGCGCCGCGATGGACGCCCACGGCCCGTTCTGCCCCGGCATCGACCCGCACGCAGCGCTCCTGACGGCGTGGGGGCTCCCGGACACCGTCGACGGGCTCGAGCGGTTCGCCATGACGTGCGTGGAGGCGTTCGGTGGCGCGGTCGCCTGCGTCAAGCCGCAGTCCGCCTTCTTCGAGCGCTTCGGCTCGCGGGGCGTCGCCGTCCTCGAGCGCACCCTCGAGGGCCTGCGCGAGGCCGGGACCCTCACCCTCCTCGACGCCAAGCGCGGCGACATCGGCACGACGATGGCCGGCTACGCCGAGGCCTACCTCGCCGAGCACTCGCCGCTGCGGGCCGACGCCGTGACGGTCAGCCCGTACCTCGGCTACGGGTCGCTGCGGCCGGCGCTCGACCTCGCGGCCGCGACCGGGCGCGGCGTGTTCGTCCTCACCCTCACCTCCAACCCGGAGGGGCCGTCGGTCCAGCACGCCGTGCGCGACGGCGCGACGGTCGCGGCCGGGGTGGTCGCCGGCGTCTGCGCCGACAACGCCGCCGCGCGCGCCGAGGGCGCGCTCGGCTCGGTGGGGATGGTCGTCGGCGCCACGGTCGGCAGCGCGGTCCACGACCTCGGCCTCGACCTCGCCGGGTCGGCCGCCCCGCTGCTCGCGCCGGGGCTCGGGGCCCAGGGCGGGACCCCCGAGGGCCTGCGCCGGACCTTCGGCGACGCCCTGCCCCAGGTGCTCGGCAACAGCTCGCGCGAGGTGCTCGGCGCGGGCCCGGACCCCGCCGCGCTCCGCGGGGCCGCCCGGCGCGCTGCGGACGAGCTCGCCACGCTCGTCGAGGCGGCCGGGGCCTGACGCAACCGGCCCGGCCGGACCGGTACAGTCGGCGGGGTACCGCCGGGTGTTGAGCAGCCAGCATCCGCAGCGACAGCAAGGACGTATCCGTGGCACTTCCCCCGCTCACCCAGGAACAGCGCGCGGCGGCCCTCGAGAAGGCCGCCGCCTCACGACGCCAGCGAGCCGAGGTGAAGAACCGCCTCAAGCACGGGGGTGCCTCCCTCGGTGGCGTCATCGAGGACGGCAAGCGTGACGACGTCATCGGAAAGATGCGCGTGTCCGCCCTCCTCGAGTCGATGCCGGGCGTCGGTCGCGTCCGCGCTCGCCAGATCATGGAGGAGGTCGGCATCAGCGAGAGCCGGCGGGTGCGTGGCCTCGGCCAGAACCAGGTCTCCGCCCTCCTCGACCGCTTCGGGCGGCAGTGACGGGTCGCTCCCCCCCCACCGTCCTCCCCGGACCCACCGCGGGCGGGGAGGGGACCCTCTCCGCGGACGTCCGCGAGCACCACCCCGAGGTCTGGCTCTCGGTCTCGGTGACGACCCGCCGGCCGCGGCCGGGCGAGGTCGACGGCGTCCACTACCACTTCGTCTCCGACGAGCGCTTCGACGAGATGGTCGCCGGCGGCGAGCTCCTCGAGTGGGCCGTCGTCCACGGCCGGGCCCGCTACGGCACGCCGCGCCGCCCGGTCGAGGAGGTCCTCGCCACGGGGCGACCGGCTCTGCTCGAGATCGACCTCCAGGGCGCCCGGCAGGTCCGGGCCTCGATGCCGGACGCGCTCTTCGTCTTCCTCGCCCCGCCGAGCTGGGACGAGCTGGTCCGCCGGCTCGTCGGTCGCGGCACCGAGGACGCCGAGGAACGGGCCGTGCGGCTGGACACCGCCCGGGTCGAGCTGGCCGCCGCGGAGGAGTTCGACGTCACCGTCGTCAACGACGACGTTCGGCGGGCGGCCGAGGAACTCGTATCATGGACACGAACCCCCGTCCCCGCAACGAAACGAGACTGACGCGTGTCCGGAACCACGGCGAACCCCATCGGCATCACCAACCCGCCGATCGACGAGCTCCTCGAGCAGGCCGACTCCAAGTACGCCCTGGTCCTCTACTCGGCCAAGCGGGCCCGGCAGATCAACGCCTACTACGCACAGCTCCAGGAGGGCCTCCTCGAGTACGTCGGCCCGCTCGTCGACTCCGAGGTCCACGAGAAGCCGCTGTCCATCGCGCTGCGCGAGATCAACGAGGGCCTGCTCACCTCCGAGCCCACCGACGAGCCGTCCGAGGGCTGACCGACGTGAAGGTCGTCCTCGGGGTGGCCGGGGGCATCGCGGCGTACAAGGCCTGCTCGCTCCTGCGGCTGCTCACCGAGGCCGGCCACGACGTCACCGTCGTGCCGACGGCGTCGGCGCTGCACTTCGTCGGTGAGGCGACGTGGGCGGCGCTGTCCGGGAAGCCGGTCCACACCGACGTGTGGTCCGACATCACCGAGGTGCCGCACGTGCGCATCGGGCAGGAGGCCGACCTCGTCGTCGTCGCTCCCGCCACCGCCGACCTGCTGGCCCGCGCCGCCACCGGCCAGGCCGACGACCTCCTCACCAACGTCCTCCTCACCGCCCGCTGCCCGGTCGTCATGGCTCCCGCCATGCACACCGAGATGTACGAGCACCCCGCCACGCAGGCCAACATCGCGACGCTCAGCGAGCGCGGCGTGCACGTCGTGCCGCCGGCCTCCGGGCGCCTCACCGGCCGCGACAGCGGCCCGGGCCGGCTGCCCGAGCCCGAGGAGCTGTTCGAGGTGTGCCGCCGCGAGCTGGCCCGGGGGGGCGCGGCGACGCCGGCCCCCGCGCCGCGCGGGGCGCTGGCCGGGCGGCGGGTCGTCGTCACCGCCGGCGGCACCCGCGAGCCCCTCGACCCGGTGCGCTTCCTCGGCAACCGGTCGTCGGGCAAGCAGGGGTACGCCCTGGCCCGGACCGCGGCCGAGCGGGGAGCCGACGTCGTCCTCGTGTCGGCTGCCGGCCTCGAGGCGCCGGCCGGCGTGCGGGTCGTGGCGGTCGAGACGGCACTCGAGATGGAGGCCGCGGTGCGCGCCGAGCTCGGTGACGCCGACGTCGTCGTCATGGCGGCGGCCGTGGCCGACTTCCGGCCCGCGACCTACACCGAGCACA
The DNA here is from genome assembly GCF_035325325.1 of Phycicoccus sp. Lineage (NCBI taxonomy): Bacteria > Bacillati > Actinomycetota > Actinomycetes > Micrococcales > Intrasporangiaceae > Phycicoccus > Phycicoccus sp. The sequence goes on from NZ_DAOLAC010000023.1 coordinate 55,546, forward strand.
AGATCAAGAAGACCCACGCGCTCGGGGCCGACGGCGCGCCGGACGAGTCGGTGCCGGCCGTCCCGCTCGTGCGCAACCCCGACATCCTCGCCGGGCTCGTCGCCGCGCGGGCCGGCACGACATCCCCGGTGGTCGTCGGGTTCGCCGCCGAGACCGGTGACGCGTCGGGAACCGTGCTCGAGCACGGCCGGGCCAAGCTCGCCCGCAAGGGCTGCGACGTCCTCGTCGTCAACGAGGTCGGCGCCGACGTGACCTTCGGCAAGGACGAGAACACCGTCCACGTGCTGCGGCGCGGGACCGACGCCGTCCTCGACGTCGGCCCCGCGAGCAAGGACGTCGTCGCCGGCGCCGTCTGGGACGTCGTCACCGACCTCCTCTGACCGTCCGGCCTCCCCGGTCGAGAGACGAGAACATGCCGTCACCCGGTCCTGGGCGACGGCATGTTCTCGTCGTTCGTCGGGGTGCGTGGGGCCCCGGTCAGCGGCGCGTGCCGGCCTTCGCCGTCGGCTGCTCCTCGGCGGCGGCCTCGTCGGTGAGGTCCGCGTCGACCTCGTCCTCGGGCTCGACCTCCTCGTCGACCTCCTCCTCGGCGTCGACCTCGTCGACCTCGTCGGCGTCGGAGGCGTCGGCGTCCTCGGTGGGCTCGGCGCCGTCCTCGACGACGGTCACGTCCTCGGTGGGCTCGACGGTGTCCTCGGCGACGGGCTCGTCGACGGCGTCCTCGGCCACCGGCTCGTCGTCGTGGCCGGCGATGGCCTCGGCGGCCGCCGGCCCACCGAGCGTGGCGAGCATGTTGCGGACGTTGGACAGCTGCGCGGTGATGCTGTCGCGGCGGGCCGTGGCGGCGGCGAGCTCGCGCTCGGAGTCGCGCCGCACGCGGTCGGCCTGCTCCTTGGCGGTGCGGACGATCTGGGCGGCCTCGGTGCGGGCGGACTCGAGCACCCGGGCCGCCTCGCCGGTCTTGGCCGCGTGGTCCTCCTCGGCCTCCCGGGCGAGCAGGTCGGCGCGCTCCTGGACGGCGGCGAGGGCCTCGTCCTGCTTGGCCATCTGGGCGTTGAACTCCGCGGCCGAGGCCTCCCGGCGCTCGCCGAGGGTCTTCTCGAAGTCGGCGGCCTGCTGGGCGGTCTTGGCCCGCTGCTGCTCGTAGTACGCCTCGGCCTCCTCGCGGCGCGCGGCGGCCTCACGGGCCGCGTCGTCGACGATGGAGTCGGCCTGCGCCTTGGCGCGGGAGAGGACCTCGGCGGCGTCGGTGTCGGCCCGGTTGCGCACCTCCTCGGCGTAGCGGTCCGCCTCGGCGCGCACGAGCTGGGACTCCTCGCCGGCGACGCGACGGGTCTCGTCGGCCTCGGCGGTGGCGGCGGCCCGGATCGCCCCGGCCTCCTCGTCGGCGAGCCCGAGCATCGTCCCGATCCGCTCGCCGAGGTCGGCGAAGGTGGGGCTGGAGGCCTTCCGGCTCTCCTCCTCCAGACCGGACAGGCGGGCGCGGTGGTCCTCGAGCTCGGCCGCGGCGGCCTGCTGCTCCTGGCGGGCCTTGGTCAGCTGGACGGAGGTCTCGGCCGCCTCCTGGCGGGCCGACTCCGCCTCCTGGCGGGCGGTGTCGACGGCCTGGTGGAGTGCCGCGAGGTGCGCGTCGACCTGGACGGGGTCGTAGCCCCGGAAGACGGTGGGGAACTCGGGCTGGTTCATGCGGACTCCTCGTCCTGGGTGGGTGCGGGGGCGGACTGCGGTGCGGGGGGCTCGGGGGAGGGCTCGGCCCGGGAGTCGGCCTCGCCGTCGAGCGTGGCGTCGTGGACGTCGAGGGCCTCGATGACGCCGGAGAGGCGGCTCAGCTGGGTGGTGATGGCGTCGCGCCGGGCCGCGAGGGTGTGCACCTCGGAGCGGGCGCGCTCGACGGCGGCGTGGGCCTCGGCGCGGCCGGCGTCGGCCCGCCGGCGGGCCTCCCCCGGGGCGCGGGCGATCTCGGGCCCCGCCGCCCGGGGGTACTCGGGCGCCTCCCGGGGCATCCGCCCGGCGTCCTCGGCCGTGCGCTGGCGGG
>NZ_DAOLAC010000024.1:0-55928 GCF_035325325.1 Phycicoccus sp.
CGACCACTGTGAAGACACCACTCAAAACCGCCGGTTGACAACAGAAGGGAGCCGGAAGGGGGCACTTGATGGACCTCCTGGAGCGACCGAGCGCAGGTTCACCGGCAGCGATGCGGGCGGCCGCTGGCCTTCGCAAGGGAAGCCCGGGCGTCGCACCCGAAAGGTTCCGTGCCGACCCCGGGGTTCGGGGCGCCAGGCGGGAAAGCTGAGGCGAGCCGGTCAGTCGTCCTCGTCCTCCTCGGGCAGCTCGCCGGACTCGACGGCCTCCTTGATGACGTCGCCGGCGTCCCAGTCGTTGACGTGCATCGCCGCGACGACGTCGCCGTCGCGCAGCCAGAAGGCGCGGAACTCGCGGTCCTCGAGGCTGCCGTGGACGACCACCTCGTCCTCGGCGCTCGCGGTGCCGACGTACTCCATCCCGAGGTCGTACTGGTCGGTGAAGAAGTAGGGCATCTCCTCGTACTCCTCGTCGCCGCCGGCGAGGTTGTGCGCGGCGACCTTGGCCTGCTTGATCGCGGTGTCCCAGTGCTCGACCCGGATGCGGCGGCCGAGGCGCGGGTGGGCGTGGTTGGCGATGTCGCCGACGGCGAGGACCGACGGCACGGACGAGCGCAGCCGCGAGTCGACGAGCACGCCGTTGTCGACGTCGAGGCCGCCGGCGTGCGCGAGCTCGACGCGCGGGCGCACCCCGATGCCGGCGACGACGAGGTCCGCGCCCTCGAGGTCCTCCACCGAGACCTCGGTGCCGAGCCGCAGGTCGACACCGTGCTCGCGGTGCAGCTCGGCGAACACCTCGGCGACCGTGGGGCCGAGGACCCGCAGCAGCGGCAGGTCCTCCATCTCGAAGAGGGTGACATCGGAGCCGTGCGAGCGGGCCGCGGCGGCGACCTCGAGCCCGATCCAGCCGCCGCCGACGACGACGACCCGCCTGCCCTTCCCGAACGCCGCGCGCAGCCGGTCCGAGTCGTCCTTGGTGCGCAGGTAGGCGACCGGCACGCCGGCGTCCTCGGCGACGTCGAGGACCCGCGGCTCGGCGCCGGTGGCGAGCAGCAGCCGCTCGTAGGTGAGGTCGCCGTCGCTCGTCGTGAGGACGTGCGCGTCGGTGTCGAGGCCCGTGGCCGTGACCCCGAGGCGCAGGTCGACGTCGTGCTCGGCGTACCACTCGGCGGGGTGGACGAGGGCCTTCTCGAAGGGGTCGTCGCCGAGGAGGTAGGCCTTGGACAGCGGTGGTCGCTCGTACGGCGGGTGCTCCTCCGCGCCGACGAGGACGACCTCTCCCTCGTAGCCCTGCTCCCTCAGCTCGGTCGCCGCGGTGGCGCCGGCGAGGCCTGCTCCGACGATGACGATGGCCATGGGCCGACGCTACGCGGACTGCGCGCCGAGCGGGAGGTTCGGGTCGCCCACCACGAGCCCGACACGGTGCTCGACCGGTGCGCCGCCACCCGGGGAGTTCCCGGGATGTGGGCAGCGGGTCCGGTCCGTGGACGCGTCGTTAGAGTGGGGCGACCACGCAGCGCCACGACCCGGGAGTAGCACCGTGCCCATCGTCGTCCAGAAGTACGGCGGCTCCTCGCTCGCCGACGCCGAGAGCATCAAGCGCGTCGCGCGGCGCATCTCGGAGACGAAGAAGGCCGGCAACGACGTCGTCGTCGCCGTCTCGGCGATGGGGGACACGACCGACGAGCTGCTCGACCTGGCCCAGGAGGTCAGCCCGCTGCCGCCGCCGCGCGAGCTCGACATGCTCATGACCGCCGGCGAGCGCATCTCGATGGCCCTCGTCGCGATGGCCATCACCGACCTCGGCCACAGCGCCCGCAGCTTCACCGGCAGCCAGGCCGGCGTCATCACCGACGGCACGCACGGCAAGGCGAAGATCATCGACGTCACCCCCGGCCGGATCACCGAGGCGCTCGGCAAGGGCCACGTGGTCATCGTCGCCGGCTTCCAGGGCGTCAGCCAGGACACCAAGGAGATCACCACGCTCGGCCGCGGTGGCACCGACACGACGGCCGTCGCGCTGGCCGCGGCCCTCGGGGCGGACGTGTGCGAGATCTACACCGACGTCGACGGCGTGTTCACCGCCGACCCGCGCATCGTGCCGAGCGCCCGCAAGCTCGACCGCATCACCAACGAGGAGATGCTCGAGCTCGCCGCCTCCGGCTCGAAGGTGCTCCACCTGCGCAGCGTCGAGTACGCCCGGCGCTTCGACATCCCGATCCACGTCCGGTCCTCGTTCTCGCAGAAGACCGGCACCGTCGTCACCGACCAGCCCGCCCCCGAAGGAGTCACCGTGGAAGCCCCGATCATCGCCGGCGTCGCCCACGACCGCAGCGAGGCCAAGGTCACCGTCGTCGGCGTCCCCGACCGCACCGGCATGGCCGCCCGCATCTTCGAGGCCGTGGCCGCCGCCGAGATCAACATCGACATGATCGTGCAGAACGTCTCCGCGGTGGAGACCGGCCTCACCGACATCTCGTTCACGCTGCCGAAGACCGACGGCGCCACCGCGGTCGCGGCGCTGCAGAAGGTGCAGGCCGAGGTGGGCTTCACCCAGCTGCAGTACGACGACCAGATCGGCAAGCTGAGCCTCGTCGGGGCGGGGATGCGCTCCAACCCGGGCGTCAGCGCCACCTTCTTCAGCGCGCTCGCGGCGGCCGGCGTCAACATCGAGATGATCTCCACCTCGGAGATCCGGATCTCGGTGGTCACCCGCGACGAGCTGCTCGACGACGCCGTCCGCGCGGTGCACACCGCCTTCGGCCTCGACTCCTCCGAGGGTGAGGCCGTCGTCTACGGGGGCACCGGCCGCTGACGTGGCGCCCTCCACCGAGCACCGCAGCGACCGGCGCCCCACGCTCGGGGTCGTCGGCGGCACGGGGGCCGTCGGCCGCGTCGTGCTCCAGGTCCTCCCGATGCGCCGCCACCTCTGGGGCGAGCTGCGCATCGCGGCCGGCTCCGAGGACGTCGGCAGCACCCTCAGGGTCGGCGACGAGGAGCTGACCGTCGAGGCGGTCACGCCCGAGTTCTTCGACGACCTCGACGTCGCGATCTTCGACATCCCGCCGAGCATCGCCGGCGAGTGGGTCGAGCTCGCGGCCGCCCGGGGGGTCGTGGCCATCGACAACAGCACCGTCTTCCGCACCGAGGCAGACGTCCCGCTCGTCGTCCCGGAGGTCAACCCGCGCCGTGTCGCGGACCGCCCGCGCGGCATCATCGCCAACCCGGGCGCCACGGTGATGACGATGATCGACGTCCTCGCCGTCCTGCACGGCGGATGGGAGCTGACCGGGCTCGTCGTCACCACCTTCCAGGCCGCGTCCGGCCTCGGCCGCGCCGGGATGACCCGGCTGCGCGACGAGCTCGACGTCGTGCACGGCGACCGCGAGCTCGGCACCCGCCCCGGCGACGTGCGCCGGCTCGTCGAGCACGAGCTCGGGACGGACTCGCCGTTCCCGGCACCGTTGGCGCTCAACGTGGTTCCCTTCGTCGGGCACCACGTCGGCGACGGCTGGACCTCGGAGGAGCTCAAGGTCCGCGACGAGACGCGCAAGATCCTCGACCTCCCGCACCTGCCCGTGTCGGCGACCTGTGTGCGGGTGCCGGTCGTGTCGTCGCACTCGGTGACCCTCCACGCGTCCTTCGGCCGACGGATCACCGTCGAGGACGCCCGCCAGGCGCTCGTCGAGGCGCCGGCCGTCGTCGTCCTCGACGACCCGGACGAGCCCGAGTTCCCGACCCCGAACGACGTCGTCGGGGCCGACCCCCGGTTCGTCGGCCGCATCCGTCAGGCTCCGGACGCGCCGACGACCCTCGACCTCTTCATCAGCGGCGACAACCTGCGCAAGGGTGCGGCCCTCAACATGCTCCAGACCGCCGAGCTCGTCGCCGACACGCTCTGACCCGCACGGCGCGGAGGCGCGCTCTACAGTGAGGCTGCATGAGCCTCCGGGTCGGTTTCCTCCGTGCGGTGAACCTCGGCAGGCGGCGGGTGCCGATGGGCCGGCTCGCCGCGGTCTGCGAGGAGCTCGGGTACGCCGACGTGTGGACGTACGTCAACAGCGGCAACGTCGTCTTCGACACGACGGGGGCTCGGGGCGCGGTCGAGGCCGCGATGGAGAAGGCGCTGGAGGCCGAGTTCGGCTTCGAGTGCACGACCTTCGTCCGGACGGCCGCCCAGCTGCGGCAGGTCCTCGACGCCGAACCGTTCACCCTCGCCCCCGGCGACACCCACTTCGTCACCTTCCTCAAGGAAGCGCCCGCTCCGGGCGACGCGAAGGCCCTCGAGGCCCTCTCGAACGACTTCGAGACGCTGGAGGTCCACGGCGCCGACGTGCACTGGCACATGCGCGGGAAGTCGACCGACTCCCGGCTGACGCGACGCGACTGGGAGAAGGTCCTCGGCCCGCTGAGCAGCACGAGCCGCAACGTCACGATGCTCACCAGGCTCGTCGCGAAGATCGACGCGGCGTAGCCCGCGTCCCCATCGTGGCCGGGCTCACGCTCGGGGCCCCGACCTTGCCAGAATGGGTCCGACGCACCCGCCGCCCGAAGGAGCCCGCACCATGACCGTCCGGACCGTCGCCATGCTCACCGCCGGAGGCCTGGCCCCGTGCCTCTCCTCCGCCGTCGGCGGCCTCATCGAGCGGTACACCGAGGTCGCGCCCGACGTGCGGATCATCGCCTACACCGGCGGCTACACCGGCCTCCTCAAGGGCGAGTACGTCGAGGTGACGCCCGAGGTGCGCGAGAAGGCGCACCTGCTGCACCGGTTCGGCGGCAGCCCGATCGGCAACAGCCGGGTGAAGCTGACCAACGTCGCCGACTGCGTCCGACGCGGCCTCGTCCGCGAGGGCCAGGACCCGCTGCACGTCGCCGCCGAGCAGCTGACGGCGGACGGCGTGGACGTCCTGCACACCATCGGGGGCGACGACACGAACACGACGGCCGCCGACCTCGCCGCCTACCTCCACGAGAACGGCTACGAGCTGACCGTCGTCGGCCTGCCGAAGACGATCGACAACGACATCGTCCCGATCCGCCAGAGCCTCGGTGCGTGGACGGCGGCCGAGCAGGGCAGCCGCTTCGCGCAGAACATCATCGCCGAGCACTCCTCCAACCCGCGGATGCTCATCGTCCACGAGGTGATGGGGCGGCACTGCGGCTGGCTGACCGCCGCCACGGCCGCCGAGTACCACCGCTGGGTCGGCGAGCAGGAGTTCGTCCCGGCCATCGGCAACGACCCGCGCGCCTGGGACGTCCACGCCGTCTTCGTCCCCGAGCGGCACATCGACATCAAGGCCGAGGGCGAGCGCCTGCGGGCCACGATGGACGAGGTCGGCTGCGTCAACATCTTCCTGTCCGAGGGCGCCGGCGTCGAGGAGGTCGTCGCCGAGCTCGAGGCCTCCGGCCAGGATGTCCCCAAGGACCCGTTCGGCCACGTCCAGCTCGACAAGGTCAACCCCGGGGCGTGGTTCGCCAAGCAGTTCGCCGAGGTGCTCGGGGCCGAGAAGACGATGGTCCAGAAGTCCGGGTACTTCTCCCGCTCGGCGCCGGCCAACGACCGCGACCTCGCGCTCATCAAGGAGTGCACCGACCTCGCCGTCGACGCCGCGCTCCGTGGCGAGCCCGGCGTCATCGGGCACGACGAGGAGCGGGGCGACGAGCTGCGCCCGGTCGAGTTCCCGCGGATCCGCGGTGGCAAGGCGTTCGACCCGCAGGTCGCGTGGTTCACCGAGCTGCTGGGGTCGATCGGCCAGGCGTGAGCACGGTGCGCGGATGAGGGAGACCAGCGGCCTGCTCGACGGCTGGTGGGTCGCGGTCGTCCTCTACGCGGTGCTCCTCGTCGGCCAACGGCTCTACCGCGCCCGGCGGTGGGTGCCCCCGGAGTGGCCCGAGGCCGACTACGGCTGGAAGGTGACCCACCTGCACTGGGTGCCCTTCCACGTGCTCGACCTCGTCTTCGGCGTGCCCCTGGTCTTCGCGGTGGTCATCGCGCTGCTGGCGATCTGAGGGCGACGGCCCGACGCCCGGCGGGGGACCGACGCGCAGGTGGGCCCCACGACACTCTCGGCATCGGGGGCCCACCGCGGGTCACGGGGCGCATGCGCTCGCCCGTGGTGTGGACCGTCCCCTGCGACGGTCACTGCGGCAAGCATTCCTCGTCGGGACGCCCCGGTCGGTAGCGCCCGCCCCCGACCTCACGGTGGTGCTGGCACCACCATCGTCGCGAGGGGCGGCCGGGGCCGCTCCCCGGACGGGGGAGCCGGTCAGTCGGTGTCCTCGACGTCGGCGAAGACACCCTCGACGGTGGTGCCGTCCCCGGGGGTGGACCGGACGTCCAGACGTCCTCCCGCCGACTGCAGGCGGTCACGCATCCCGGTGAGCCCGTGGGCGCCCCGCTGCGCGCCGACGTCGAAGCCGGTGCCGTCGTCGGCCACCGAGAAGCGCAGGCCGTCGCGGTCCGAGGCGACGACCCGGATGAGGGTGCCCCCCGAGTGGCGGTCGGCGTTGTGCATCGCCTCGAGGCAGCAGAAGTAGACGGCGGCCTCGACCTCCGGGGTGTGACGCCCGGTCAGCTCGTCGACCTCGACGACGCAGGGCAGCGCGGTGCGCCGCGCGGCCGCGGGCAGGGCCCCGGCGAGCCCCCGCTCGGCGAGGATCGGCGGGTAGATGCCGTGCGCGAGGTCGCGCAGGTCGCGGATGGCCAGGGAGAGCTGGTCGGAGAGGCCGTGCGCGATGTCCCGGGCTCGCGCGGGGTCGGTCTCGAGCGCCCGGTTGAGCCGGCCGATGTCGACGGCGAGGGTCGCGAGCCGCTGCTGCGCACCGTCGTGCAGGTCGCGCTCGATCGAGCGGCGCGCCTCGAACGAGGCCCCGGCGAGCCGCGCCCGCGACTCCGAGAGCTCGCGCCGGCCGCGCGTGACCCGTGCCACGGAGTCGCGGATGCCGAGGACGAGCACCGCGGCGACGAGGAGGGTGAAGCCCCCGACGAGCAGCGGCGTCGCCGGCAGGTCGGGGTGGTCCATCACCCAGGCGGTGCGCCGCCACTCGCCGGTCGCGGCGACGATGCCGGTGAGGGCGACGGTCGTGCCGAGCACGATCGCCCGCGCCCGCGACCGGAAGGTGTCGATGAGGATGAGTGACGGGACGTGGAGGACGAGCAGGCTGACCGGGGTGGTGAACGGGGTGGCCCACACGAGCGAGAACGCGACCAGCCAGGTCGAGCCGATGGCGACGGCCGCCGCCGGGCGGGTGCGCCCCCGCCGCCCGAGGCCCAGTGCGCCGAAGTAGGCGAGGCCGGCGACGACGAGGGCCAGGAGGTTCCAGCGCAGCGAGGTGGACGGGCCGATCCAGCGGTCGAGACCGACGAGCAGGACGACGGCCAGCCAGATGGCGACGAGGTTGAGGACGAGGTAGGCCCGCACCCGGGACGCCATCGAGCCCTCGGGCTCGGGTCCGCGGACCCAGCCGGGCAGCCGGGGGAGGGGCACCGGTCAGCCCCGGCCGCGGTGCGCGGTCCGGCCGGGCGCGCCGCTGTCGGCGAGGTAGAGGAGCACGGCCTTGACCCGGCGGTGCGAGGCCTCGCCCTCCGGGAGGTCGAGCTTGCTGAAGATCGAGTTGATGTGCTTCTCGACCGCCCGCGAGGTGACGTGCAGCCGCGCGGCGATCGCCGAGTTGGAGGCGCCGGTGGCGATGAGGCCGAGGACCTCGCGCTCGCGGGCGGTGAGGCGGGCGACCGGCCCCTCCTCGAAGCGCATCCGGTGCTGCATCAGCGCGTCGACGACGAGCGGGTCGATGACGCTCTCGCCGCGACGGACGGCGTGGAGCGCCGCCACGAGCTGCTCGACGTCGGAGACCCGTTCCTTGAGGAGGTAGCCGCGGCCACGGCTGCCCCCGGCGACGAGGGCGAGGGCGCGCTCGGCGTCCGCGTGCTGGGAGAGCACGACGACGCCGAGACCCGGTGCGCTGGAACGGAAGTGCTCGGCCGCCCGGATGCCCTCGTCGGTGTGCGTCGGGGGCATCCGGATGTCCGCGAGCACGACGTCGGGGCGCTCGCGCTCGACGGCGGCCACGAGCTCGTCGAGGTCGGCCGCCTCGACCACGTCCGACACGGCCTCGTGCTCGGTGAGCAGCGCGACGAGCCCCTGCCGCAGGAGGGCGCTGTCCTCGGCGAGGACCACCCGCATTCCTCCCATGGGCCGCATCGTAGGCACGCCGTCCGATGCCCTGTGCCGCGTCCGGGAAACGGACGTCCGTTCGGCCCCCCGCGGACTCACCGGTTTCGGCAGGATGTCCCTCGATGCTCTCCGACCACTTCCTCCTGCCCGAGGAGCGCCGCAACCCACACACCCGCGTCGATGCCCGACACCCCGACGGGGTGGCCTGGAGCACCGGCAACACCGTGCGGCCGATCGTCCACGGGGCCCCGTACTTCGCCGAGCTGCACGAACGGATCAGCGCCACCGGCCCCGGGGACCTCGTCCTCTTCGCCGACTGGCGCGGCGACCCCGACGAGCAGCTGACCGACGACCCCGCCGAGACCCTCAGCGCCACCCTGACCGCGGCCGCCCGACGCGGCGTCACGGTGCGCGGCCTGCTGTGGCGCTCGCACTGGCGACGGTTCGGCTTCCACTCCGAGGCCTCGCGCCTCCTCGGGATCGAGGTCAACGAGGCCGGCGGCCAGTGCCTGCGCGACATGCGGGTCGCGCCGGGTGGGTCGCACCACCAGAAGCTGGTCGTCATCCGGCACGCCGACGACCCGTCCCGCGACATCGCCTACGTCGGCGGGATCGACCTGTGCCACAGCCGCCGCGACACCGCCGAGCACGAGGGTGACCCGCAACCGATCGCCATGCCTCAGGTGTTCGGCGCGCGGCCGGCGTGGCACGACGTCCACTGCGCGGTGACCGGCCCGGCCGTCCACGACGTCGAGACGACGTTCCGGGAGCGGTGGGACGACTCGACCCCGCTCACCTCCAACCCGGGGCGCTTCGCCTCGAGCCGCCTCCAGGGGGAGGACCTCGATCCGCGCCCGCTGCCCGAGCAGGCGCCGCCCCCGCCGGTCGTCGAGGGCGGGCACGAGGCGGTGCAGGTCCTGCGCACCTACCCCAAACTGCTCGCCAAGGGCTTCGACTTCGCGCCCGAGGGCGAGCGGTCGGTGGCCCTCGGCAACGACAAGGCGGCCCGAGGAGCGCGCCGGCTCATCTACCTCGAGGACCAGTACCTGTGGTCCGAGGAGGTCGGCCGGCACTTCGCCGAGGCGCTGCGGCGCGCTCCCGACCTGCACCTCATCGCCGTCATCCCCATCGTCCCGGACACCGACGGCGCAGTCTCCCTGCCGCCCCAGCTGTACGGCCGCAAGCTCGCCATGGACCTCCTCCTCGAGGCCGGCGGCGACCGGGTCGCGCTCTACGGACTGACCAGCCCCGCCGGGTACCCCGTCTACGTCCACTCGAAGGTCTGCATCGTCGACGACCGGTGGGCGAGCATCGGGTCGGACAACTTCAACCGGCGCTCGTGGACCAACGACTCGGAGGTCGCGGTCGCGGTCCAGGACGACCGGGAGGACGACGGACCGGCGCCCCGGGACGCGTTCGCGCGCAGGCTGCGTCGCGAGCTGGTCGCCGAGCACGTCGGACTCGCGCCGGACGAGGTGCCGGACGACCCGATGGCCGTCTGGGACCTCATGGGCCGGACCGCCGACGCCCTCGACGCCTGGTACGGCGACCGCGGCCCCTCGCGCGGGCGGGTGCACGTTCCCCGCCCGAAGGCCCCGCTGCGGGGGACCGCGGTCCGCTGGCGTCGTCGCGGCCGTCCCGCCACCGGCCTCTCCGGGGTGGAGCGACCCCCCGGCCGGCTGCGCCGGATCGGACCGCCGGGCCTGACCCGCGCACAGCTGCTCTGGGCCCCGCGCCTGTACGACGTGTTCGGCCCCAACGGCACCCTCGGCCTCGAGAACGGGCTCGACGAGGACTGACGGGCCGCCCCGGGTGTCCGCCGGACCCCGCGGATGGGGGATCATGGGGGGCCGAGCCAGCCGACCCCTGCCGCGAAGGACCGACCGCGTGCCCCCTGCCGCTCCCGCCACCCCCGCCACGGACTTCCTGCCCGTCATCCTCGGTGGCGACATCACCGCGTACACCCTCGTGCGCAGCTTCCACGCCGCCTACGGCGTCCGGCCCCTCGTCGTCAACATGAGCACGAGCGGGCCGGTCGGCCTCTCGACGCTCTGCGACCACGTCTACGTCGAGGACTTCGAGAAGCCCGAGGTGTTCGCCGCCGCCCTCGAACGGGTCGGGCGCGAGCACGGCGGCGCGGGTCGCCCCGAGCTCCTCCTCGTGGCCACCGGCGACTGGTACGTCGAGATGGTCGTCGAGCGCAAGGAGCACCTCGCGCAGTGGTTCACCATCCCGTACATCGACATCGACCTGCTGCGGCGGATCGTCCGCAAGGACGAGTTCTACGCGATCCTCGACGAGGTCGGCGTGCCGCACCCGCGCACCGTCGTGGTCGACATGTCGCGAGACGCCGGCGAGGAGGCCGACCTGCCCTTCGGGTTCCCCGTCGTCGCCAAGCCCTCCGACAGCTCGGAGTACCACTACGCGCCGTTCGAGGGCAACGACAAGGTCTTCATCTGCCAGGACGCCGACGAGCTCGCCACGGTCCTGCGCCGGGTGCGGGCCAGCCCGTACGACGGCACCTTCCTGCTCCAGGAGTTCATCCCCGGCGACGACACGAACATGCGGGTGCTCACCTGCTACTCCGACCAGCAGGGCAAGGTCCGGTTCGGGTCGCTCGGCCACGTCCTCCTCGAGGAGCACCACCCGCTGGCCATCGGCAACCCGTGCGTCATCATCACGACCGAGGCCGACGAGGTGATCGAGCAGGCCCGCCGGTTCCTCGAGCACATCGGCTACGTCGGCTTCTCGAACTTCGACCTCAAGTACGACCACCGCGACGGCTCGTACCGGTTCTTCGAGATCAACGTCCGGCTCGGCCGCTCCAACTTCTACGTGACGGCCAATGGGTACAACGTCACCGAGTGGTACGTCCGCGACTGGGTGCGGCACGAGCCGATGGAGGGCCTGACCATCGCCCGCGGCGAGCACCTCTTCGCCTTCGTGCCGAAGAGCGTCGTCAAGAAGTACGTCCTCGACGACGCGCTGCGCGACAAGGCGCTCGAGCTGATGCGCACCGGCCGGGCCAGCGACCCCAACGTCTACCCCCCGGACCTGACGCTCAAGCGCCGCGTCTACAACGCGCTGTACCACCTCAACCACGTGCGCAAGTTCCGCGAGCACTTCGTGGACCGGCGATGAGCGGCACCCACGTGCCGGTGCACGGCCAGCCCGGCGGCGTCCTCGGCGGGCTCGGGCCGGCCGCGACCGTGCACTACCTGCGCCGGGTCGTCGAGCTGACCGACGCCGCCCGCGACCAGGACCACGTCGACCTCATCGTCTGGCAGCACGGCTCGATCCCCGACCGCACCGGCTTCCTCCGCGGCGAGAACGAGTCGCCCGAGCCTGCCCTCGTCGCCGACGTGCAGGCCCTCGAGCGGGCCGGGGCCCGGTTCGTCGCCATCCCGTGCAACACCGCGCTCGTGTGGGTCGAGCAGATGCGCGCAGCGGTCGGCATCGAGGTCCTCGACACCGTCGACGAGACCGTGTGGGCGGCCCAGGCGGCCGTGCCCGGACTCACCCGGCTGGGCGTCCTCGCCACCGACGGCACGCTGTCGGCCGGCACCTACGCGGCGTCCGCGGAGCGCGCCGGGCTCGAGCTGGTGGTCCCGGACCCCGAGGTGCAGCGCGAGACGATGTCAGTCATCTACGACGGCGTCAAGGCCGGGAACCCGGTGCCGCGCAGCCGGTTCGACGCGCTCGTCGAGCACCTGCGAGTCAAGGGGGCGGAGGCGGTCGCACTCGGGTGCACGGAGCTGTCCGTGCTCCACGGCGAGCTCGGCATCGAGGACGCCACCATCGTCGACTCCATCGACGCCGTCGCCGTGGCGACCATCCGGCGGGCCGGGGCCCGGCTGCGCACCTGAGCAGCGCTGCTCAGGCGGGCCGTCCACGGCCGTGGCACGGTGGGGTGATGCTCCGCGCCGCCCGCCCGTACCTGGTCGTCCTCGGTCTGCTGTGGGTGCTCCCGGCCCTCGTCGCCGGGCTCCTGCACGTCACGCTCCCCGACCACAACGCGGGGGGCCAGTGCGAGGGGATCGGGTTCGGCTGCAGCCCGACCCCGGCGGATACCGCACCGCTCCTCCTCGTGCTCGCGTCGCCGTTCCTCCTCGTCGCGGGGCTCGTCGGCTGCGGGGTGGTCGCCCTGGTGCAGGCTCGGCGCCGGCGCACGTCCGCCGCGTCGGGGACGTCTCGTCCTGCCGGGGTCACCTCGTCCTGAGGGGGCGTCACGACACCCCGGCACGGCGAGGTCGGGGCGGCAGGGCGAGGTGGGGGCGGCCCCGGGAACTCAGCAGTCGGAGTCGGGCGGCGTGGTGTCGGTGATCACGGGCCACCACCCTGCTCACGCCGGGTCGGCCACGGCCCAACACCGGGTGAACTTCCCGTTCGGGTCGGGTCAACGGCGACCCAGGAAGGTCAGCGGGCGGTCAGGTCAGGAGCCGGCGACCTCGCGCAGGCGTGCGGCGACGGCCTCGGGCCGGGTGTCGGTGACCCAGCCCCCGACACCGCTTTCCGACCCCGCGAGGTACTTCAGCTTGCCCGGGCCGCGCAGCACCGACATCACCTGGAGCACGAGGCGGGACACCTCGCGCCCGGTCCGGGCCGGCGCCTGGTGCCACGCCGCGATGTACGGCAGCCGTACCGGTCCGTCCGCCGCCACGTGGTAGCGGTCGAGCCGCCCGAGGAGGTCGAGGTAGAGGACGGCGAGCTCGTCCCGCTCGGCGTCGTCGAGGGCGACGAGGTCGGGGACGTCGCGGTGCGGTGCGAGGTGCACCTCGAGCGGCCACCGCGCGGCGTAGGGGACGTAGGCCGTCCAGTGCTCGCCGGAGAGGACGACGCGTGACCCGTCGGCCTGCTCGGCGGCCAGCAGGTCGGCGCCGAGCAGGCGGCCGGTGCGGGCGTGGTGCTCGCTCGCCCGGCTGAGCATCTCGGCCGTGCGGGCCGGCACGTACGGGTACCCGTACACCTGGCCGTGCGGGTGGTGCAGCGTCACCCCGATCTCCTGGCCCCGGTTCTCGAAGCAGAAGACGTGCGCGACGTCGGGGTCGGCGCCCAGCTCGGCGGTCCGGTCCGCCCACACGTCGATGACGGTGCGCACCCGGTGCGGGCTGAGCGCGGCGAAGGTCGAGTCGTGGTCGCTGGTGAAGCACACGACCTCGGTGCGGCCGGCCGCGGGGGCGTGGAGGTAGCCCTCCGGCGCGGTGACGTCGTCGTGGGCGACCGGGGCGTAGGAGGGGAACCGGTTCTCGAAGACGACGACGTCGTAGTCGGCGTCGGGAACCTCGGACGGCACGCTGCCCCGGCCGGTCGGGCACAGCGGGCACTCGTCCTTCGGCGGGAGGAAGGTCCGGTGCATCCGGTGCCCGGCGACCGCGACCCAGTCGCCGACGAGGGCGTCGTAGCGGATGTGACCTGCGGCCGCGCGCTCGCCGAGGTCGCGGCTGTCGCGCACCGTGCGGGGCGGGGCGTCCGGGGTGTCGTCGTAGTAGATGATCTGGCGCCCGTCGGCGAGCCGGCCGACGGTGCGCCGCACCTCGTGCGCGACCCTCATCCCGTCTCCTCGCGGGTCGCGCGGGCCCGGCCGCGCCCCGGCTCGGCGACGACGAGGTGCTCGACGGTCTCCTCGAGCACCTGTCGGGCGCGGGCGGAGATGCCCGAGTCGGTGATCAGGGTGTCGACATCGGCGAGGTCCATGAAGGTCGAGAGGCCGACGATCCCGAGCTTGCTCCGGTCGGCGAGCACGCAGACCGTGCGGGCCGAGCGGACGAGGGCCCGGTTGGTCTCGGCCTCGACGAGGTTGGGCGTCGTCAGCCCGGCGGCCCGGTCGATGCCGTGCGCGCCGAGGAAGAGCCGGTCGACGTGCAGGCCGCCGAGGGCGGTGACGGCGACCGGGCCGACGAGCGCGTCGGACGGGGTGCGTACCCCGCCGGTGATGACGACGACGTGTCCCGCGGCCTGCGACTCGTGGAGCAGCTGCGCCACGGGGACCGAGTTCGTGACGACGGTGAGCTGCGGGACGTCGCGGATGGCCCGGGCCAGCTCGTAGGTGGTCGTCCCGGCCGAGATGCCGATGGTCGACCCGGGCTGCACGAGCCGCGCGGCCTCGAGGGCGATGGCCTGCTTCTCGGCGGTCATGAGGGTCGACTTCGCCGTGAACCCGGGCTCGTCGGTGGCCCGCGGCAGGACGGCGACCGCCCCGCCGTGCACCCGCTCGAGGAGGCCCTCGCCGTCGAGCCGCTCGATGTCGCGGCGGACGGTCATGTCCGAGACGCCGAGCTGGTCGACGAGCTCGGAGACCCGGGCGGCGCCGTGCTCCTCGACGATCGCGAGGATGGCGGCGCGGCGCTGGCTGGCGAGCATCAGGCCTCCCGGACGACGGCGGCGGTGCGGGCGGGGACGGTGGTGACCGGACCGACGTCGGCGCCCGCCACGAGGTCGTGCCCGGTGACCTGGAGGGTGCAGTCGTCGTCGGTGTGGTTGAGGACGAAGAGCCAGGACCTCGTGCCCGAGCGGCGACGGGTCACCTCGACCCCGGCCGGGACGGCGGCGACCGGGGTGATGCCGGCCTCGGCGACGATGCGGTCGAGGAGCCGGCCCAGGGTGGTGTCGTCGGGGAGTGTGCCGAGGTACCAGGCGGCGCCGGGGCCGACCGCCCGTCGGGTGACGGCGGGCCGGCCTGCGAGCGGTCCGTCGGCGTAGGACTGCAGGACCTCGGCACCGGTCGTCCGGGCGTGCTCGGACCAGACCGTCCCGTGGCCGCCGCCCTCGAGGGCGACCGTCTCGCCGGCCCGCAGCGGTAACAGCTCCTCGACCCGCACCCCGAGCAGCTCCCGGAACGCGCCGGGGTAGCCGCCGAGGCGGACGTGGTCGTCGGGGTCGGCGATGCCCGAGAAGTAGGTGACGACGACGTGGGCGCCGGCCTCGGCCGCCGCGGCGACCGCCGCCGCCGCCTCGTCCGAGACGAGGTAGAGCGTCGGGACGACGACGACCCGGTAGCCCGAGAGGTCGGCGTCCGGGTGCACGACGTCGCAGGTGACCCCTCGGTCGCGCAGCAGCCGGTGCACCGTGTGGGCGGCGGTCACGTAGTCGAGCGCGGCGGACGGCATGCACGGCCCGGCCACCGCCCACTCGGCCTCGTAGTCCCAGAGCAGGGCGACCTCGGACTCGACCCGGGAGCCGACGACCTCCCCCAGCCGGCCGGCGACCGCACCGAGGGCACACACCTCGCGGAAGCGGTCGCTGTCCTCGCCGGCGTGCGGCACGAGTGCCGAGTGGAACTTCTCCGACCCCGCCCGGGACTGCCGCCACTGGAAGAAGCCGAGGGTGTCGGCGCCGCGGGCCACGTGGGTCAGCGAGTCGAGGAGCGTGTCGCCCGGGCGCTTGGCCGGGTTGACCGGCTGCCAGTTGACCGCGCTCGTCGAGTGCTCCATCAGCATCCACGGGGCGCCGCCGGCGAGCCCGCGGGTGAGGTCTCCGTGGAAGGACAGCTCGGCCCGGGGGTGCGGGAGGGCGTCGACGACGTAGTGGTCGGTGCTCACGACGTCCTGGTGCGGCGCCCAGTCGTGGTAGTCGAGGAGCCGGAAACCGCTGAGGGTCATGAAGTTCGTCGTCACCGGGACGTCGGGGGAGTGCCGGCGGATGACCTCCTTCTCGGCGAGGAAGAAGTCGAGGAGGGTGTCGGACCCGAAGCGGTGGTAGTCGAGCTCGTGGGTCGGGTTGCCGAAGGTCGTCGTGATCCGCGGCGGAAGGACGTCGGCCCAGTCGGTGTAGCGCTGGCTCCAGAACGCCGTGCCCCACGCCTCGTTGAGCGCGTCGAGGGTCGCGTACCGCCGCTCCAGCCAGCGCCGGAAGGCCTCGGCGCAGGTGTCGCAGTAGCAGGGGAGGTTGTGGCAGGCGTACTCGTTCGACACGTGCCACATCGCGAGGGCGGGGTGCTCGTGGTAGCGCTCGGCCATCCGGTCGGTCAGCGCGAGGGCCAGGTCGCGGTAGACCGGCGAGGACGGGCACCACGCCTGCCGGCTGCCCGGCCAGAGGGTGCGGCCCTCGCGGTCGACCGGAAGGATCTCGGGGTACGCCGCGCTGAGCCACGGTGGCGGGGTGGCGGTCGCCGTGGCGAGGTCGACGGCGATGCCGTGCTCCCCGAGCCGGTCCATCACCTCGTCGAGCCAGTCGAACACGTACTCGCCCTTGCTCGGCTCGAGCCACGACCAGGAGAACACCCCGAGGGTGACGAAGCTGACCCCCGCCGCCTCCATGAGGCGCAGGTCGTCGGCCCAGACCTCACGCGGCCACTGCTCGGGGTTGTAGTCCCCACCGAAGGCGACGCGGTCGTCGGGCCATTGACGCATGGCGCACAGTGTGTTGCGCGAACTCAACATCTGTCAACAGATACCAACATCGACCTGCAGTCTTCGCGCGGAGGCCGCCATCGGGCCCAACAGGCCTGTCCGACGCGGAATCGTGATGTCGAAGGTGACGAACGCCCCTTGACAGGTCGGCGGCGGGTCACCACACTCTCGGGCATCGGATGTTCGTTTCTGATCGGAATTGTCAGAAACGGCACGCTCGTCAAAGGAGACAGCCATGGCTCGGCCGCCGGCCCGCGGGACCCACACCAGCACCATCCCCCTCTCGGTCCGTGGGGTGGACCGCCGCACCATCCTCCGGGGAGCCGTCGGCGCGGGCGCGCTGCTCGGCGTCCCCTCGCTCCTCGCCGCGTGCGGCTCGGACACGGGGACCTCGTCCGGCGGCGGCGCGACCGCCAAGGCGGGGAACGTGTCGTTCGGGATCAACGAGGCCAAGGGCTCCGGCCCGGCCAACGAGCGCCTCCAGGCGATGGCCGACGCCTACGCCAAGAAGAACTCGGTGACGGTCTCGGTCAACGCCGTCGACCACAACACGTTCCAGGAGAGCATCACCACCTACCTCCAGGGCACTCCGGACGACGTGTTCACGTGGTTCGCCGGCTACCGGATGGCGCAGTTCGCCGAGAGCGGCCAGATCAGCGACATCAGCGACGTGTGGCCCCTCGACGGCATCGGCGACGCGTTCAAGAAGGCGTCGACCGCGAGCGACGGCAAGCAGTACTTCGTGCCGGTCAGCTACTACCCGTGGGCGGTCTTCCACCGCAAGTCGGTGTTCGAGAAGAACGGCTGGACCCAGCCGAAGACCCTCGACGACCTCAAGGCCCTGATGACCGAGATGCAGGGCAAGAAGATCACGCCGTTCGCCTTCGCCGCCAAGGACGCCTGGGCCCCGATGGGCACCTTCGACATCCTCAACATGCGGATCAACGGCTACGACTTCCACATGGAGCTGACCAAGGGCAAGCAGAAGTGGGACAGCGCCGAGGTCCGCAAGGTCTTCGAGACCTGGAAGACGCTGCTGCCCTTCCACCAGGAGAACTCGCTCGGTCGCACCTGGCAGGAGGCCGCCACCTCGATGGCCAAGGGCGAGTGCGGGATGTACCTGCTCGGCACCTTCGTCGTGGACGGGGTGCCCACCGACGCGCAGGAGGACCTCGACTTCTTCACCTTCCCGGAGATCGACTCCTCGATCGGCTCCGACGCCCTCGACGCCCCGATCGACGGCTTCTGCGTCGCGGCCGGCGCCAAGGACCAGGAGGCGGGCAAGGCGTTCATCAAGTGGCTGGCCAGCGCCGAGGCCGCGGACGCCGCCAACAACGCCGCGTCGGCTCCCTTCATCGCGGCCAACTCGGCCGCCAGCACCGCGAAGTACGGCGCGCTGCAGAAGAAGTCGGTCGAGGTCGTGCAGAACGCGAAGTCGATCGCCCAGTTCCTCGACCGCGACACCAACGCCGACCTCGCGAACACCGTCATCACCGCGTCGCTCCAGGACTTCATCAAGAACCCGGGCAACATCGACTCGATCACGACGTCGATCCAGCAGCAGGCCGCGTCGATCCTCGGCTGAGCCGGGGCGCGAGGAGCAGACCATGGCCACGAGCACCGCGCGCCGGCAGTCACGCAGCATCGAGAGGAGGCGAGGGACCCGGGACCGCCTCGTCGTCACGGCGATGGTGGGAATCCCGACGATCCTCGTCGTCTGGCTCGTGTGGCTGCCGGCGGTGGGCTCGGTCCTGCTGTCCTTCACGAGGTGGAACGGCTTCCAGTTCAGCGCGATCCAGTGGGTCGGCACGAAGAACTACGTCGACATCGCGACGATCTACCCGCCGTTCTGGCCGGCCATCCGGCACAACCTCATCTGGCTGGTGTTCCTCTTCGTGCTCCCGACCATCCTCGGGATGGTGCTCGCCGTCGTCCTCGACCGCGAGATGTGGGGCAGCCGGTTCTACCAGACCGCGTTCTACCTGCCGGTCGTGCTGTCGCTGGCCCTCGTCGGTTTCATCTGGCAGCTGTTCTACTCGACCGACCAGGGCCTCATCAACGAGGTGTTCCACTCGAAGGTCGACTGGTACGGCAACCCGGACGTCAACCTCTGGGCCGTGCTCGTCGCGACCGCCTGGCGGCACACCGGCTACATCATGCTCATCTACCTCGCCGGCCTGAAGGGCATCGACTCCTCGCTACGGGAGGCGGCGGCCGTCGACGGGGCGAGCGAGGTGAAGACGTTCTTCCACGTGATCTTCCCGGTGATGCGGCCGATCAACATGATCGTCCTCGTCATCGTCGTCATCGAGTCGCTTCGCGCGTTCGACCTCGTGTGGATCATCAACAAGGGCCGCAACGGTCTCGAGCTCATCTCGGCGCTGGTGTCGCAGAACGTCATCGGCGAGGCCACGCGCTACGGGTTCGGCTCCGCGCTGGCGGTCATCATGATGGTCATCTCGTCGGTGTTCATCACCATCTACCTGCGCATCGTCTTCCGGGAGGACCGCCGATGACCACCGCGACAGCCCCCACCGCCGTCCCCGGCACCACCGGCAAGGCGCTGTCCGGGCGCGGCCCGTCCGGCGGTGTCATCAACCGCCGCCGCGGCCGGGTCGCCACCGTCATCATGCTCGTGCTGGCGGTCGCGTGGCTCTTCCCCCTGCTCTGGGCGCTCTACAACTCCTTCCGCGACTACTCGTACACGCAGACCAACGGGTACCTGTCGTTCGGGGGCTGGACCCTCAGCAACTACCAGGAGGCCTGGAGCAGAGGGCAGTTCGGGCTGCACTTCAAGAACTCGCTGTTCATCACCGTCCCGGCGGTCGTCCTCACCCTGTTCCTGTCCTCGCTCGTCGCCTTCGTCCTCGCTCGGTTCTCCTACCGGTTCAACCTCACCCTGCTCGGCGTGTTCCTCGCGGCGAACCTGCTTCCGCCGCAGGCCCTCCTCATCCCGGTGTTCCGGATGTTCAAGGAGATCCCGCTGCCGACGTTCATGAGCGAGACCGGCTCGATGCTCAACAGCTTCTGGGCGCTGATCCTCGTCAACACCGCCTTCCAGCTCGGGTTCTGCACCTTCGTCCTCAGCAACTACATGAAGACCCTGCCGCACGAGATCTACGAGTCCGCCGAGCTCGACGGCGCGAGCGTCTGGCGCCAGTACTGGCAGCTGACCATGCCGCTCGTCCGGCCGGCCCTCGCGGCCCTCGCGACCCTCCAGGTCACGTGGATCTACAACGAGTTCTTCTGGGCCACCGTGCTCATCTCGCGCGGCGACAAGTACCCGGTGACGAGCGCGCTCAACAACCTGCGCGGTCAGTTCTTCTCCGACACCAACCTCGTCGCGGCCGGGTCGATCATCGTCGCGCTGCCGGTGCTCGTCGTGTTCTTCCTCCTCCAGAAGCAGTTCGTCTCGGGCCTCACCCTCGGCTCGACCAAGGGGTGAGCCCCGTCACGGCCGTCTTGCGGGGCGGCGGCACCGCGCTCGTCCTCGGCTCGTCCGGGGAGGGACTCCCGCATGTCCTGCACTGGGGGGCCGACCTCACGGACGCGGACGCCGCCGACCTCGCGCTGCTCGCCGACCGGCCGGTCGCGCACAACGCACTCGACGAACCGTGGGACCTCTCCGTCCTGCCGACCTCCGGCGACGGCTGGCTCGGCACGCCGGGGGTGGAGGCGCACCGGGCCGGTGGCTCGGCCGCTCACCGGTGGGTCGCCGAGACCGAGGTCGACGGCAGCACCTGCGTCGTCCGGGCGAGCTCGGAGGCGGTCGGGGCGACGGTGGAGCTGCGGTGGGTCCTCGACCCGCACGGCGTCCTCACCGTCTCCGCGAGCCTCACCTCGAGCGCCGGCCCGGACGCGCCGCCGCTCGACGTCGCCGCCCTGCGCACCCTGCTCCCGCTCCCGGCCCGTGCCGAGGAGGCGCTCGACCTCACCGGGCGGTGGGTTCGCGAGCGGAGTCCGCAGCGACGCGCGGTCGCCGACGGCACGTGGCTGCGGACGGGCCGTCGTGGCCGCACCGGTCACGACGCGCCGCTCCTGCTCACCGCCGGAACCGCCGGGTTCGGGTTCCGCCACGGCGAGGTGTGGTCGGTCCACGTCGCCTGGAGCGGGAACCACGAGCACCTGCTCGAGCGGCTTCCCGAGGGCGCCGGCGCCCACGCCGCGGTCATCGGGGGTGGCGAGGCGCTGTCCCCCGGTGAGGTCCGGCTGGCCGCGGGGGAGACGTACACGGCACCCGACGTCGTGGCGGTCTGGTCCGCGGAGGGCCTCGACGGCGTGACCAACCGGCTGCTGCGCCACCAGCGGGCGGACCCGGACCGGCGCAGCGCCCGCCCGCGCCCGCTCGTCCTCAACACGTGGGAGGCGGTCTACTTCGAGACCGACCTCGAGCACCTGCGGCGCCTCGCCGACACCGCGGCGTCCATCGGGGTCGAGCGGTTCGTCCTCGACGACGGCTGGTTCGGGGCCCGGCGCGACGACACCCGCGGGCTGGGGGACTGGCAGGTGTCCCCGCAGGTGTGGCCGGACGGCCTGCGTCCCCTCGTCGAGCACGTCAAGGGCCTGGGCATGGAGTTCGGGCTCTGGTTCGAGCCCGAGATGGTCAACCTCGACTCCGACCTCGTCCGGGCCCACCCCGACTGGGTGCTCGGCCCGGCCGCCGGCCCGCCCCCTCCGTCGCGGCACCAGCACGTCCTCGACCTCGCGAACCCGGCGGCGTTCGACCACGTGCTCGAGGCGATGAGCGCCGTCATCGGCGAGGTGGGCGTCGACTTCGTCAAGTGGGACCACAACCGCGACCTCCACGAGGCGGTGCGGTCGGACGCCTCGGGCACCGACCGGCCGGCCGTCGCCGCGCAGACCCGCGCCACCTACCGGCTGCTCGACGCGCTGCGCGCCCGGCACCCCGGACTGGAGATCGAGTCGTGCTCGAGCGGTGGCGCGCGAGTCGACCTCGGCGTCCTCGCCCGCACCGACCGGGTGTGGACCTCGGACTGCAACGACGCCCTCGAGCGGGTGGCCCTCCAGCGGTGGACCGGCCTGCTCGTCGGGCCCGAGCGGATGGGGACGCACGTCGGCCCGCCGCGGGCCCACACGACGCACCGCGACCTCGACCTCTCCTTCCGGATGCTCGTCGCCCTCGGCGGGCACGCGGGCCTGGAGTGGGACGTCACGACGTGCAGCGACGAGGAGCTCGAGGCGCTGCGCGCCTGGGCCGGGTTCTACCGCGAGCTGCGGCCCCTCGTGCACTCGGGCGACGTCGTCCGCTCGGACCACCCGGACCCTTCGCTCGTCATCGGGGGCGTCGTCGCCGCGGACCGGTCCGCGGCCGTGCTCACGGTCGCCCGGGTCGCCAGCGGCGCCGGCGTGACACCGGGGCTGGTGCCGCTGCCGGGCCTGGACCCGGAGCGCCGCTACCGGGTCCGGGTGCGCCCGGAGGCCGGGCTGCCGGAGGTCGTCGAGGTGCGCGGGCCGGCGTGGTTCGAGGCGGCCCGTGGCGACGGCGTCGTCGTGTCGGGGCGGGTCCTCGGCACCGACGGGCTGCCGCTGCCGAACCTCGCGCCCGCGCAGGGCTTCCTGCTCCACCTCGTGGCCACCACCTGAGGGCGCGGCGGCGTAGCGTCGGAGGATGGCCGAACCGACCGCCGTGAACCCCAGCATCCCGCCGAGCGGCACCGGATGTGCCGAGTGCCTGGCCGCCGGCGGGTGGTGGGTGCACCTGCGCCGGTGCGCGGCGTGCGGCCACATCGGGTGCTGCGACTCCTCGCCGATGCGGCACGCCAGCGGGCACTTCGCGGCATCTGGCCACCCGGTGATGCAGAGCTTCGAGCCGGGCGAGGAGTGGTTCTGGGACTTCCGGACCGGAGCGGTCGTCGAGGGACCGGTGCTCGCCCCGCCGACCAGCCGGCCGGCCGACCAGCCGGTGCCCGGTCCGGCCGGCGCCGTGCCCCCGGACTGGCGGAGGCACGTGCGCTGAACGGTGTGAGCCGCCGCTCGCCTGGCCTGATCGTTAGGGTGGCTGGATGCCCAGCACGCGCCCGCAGCCGGCCTGGCTGGCGAACTCGGTCCTCTACCAGATCTACCCGCAGAGCTTCGCGGACTCGAACGGAGACGGCATCGGCGACCTGCGGGGTGCGGCCGAGCACCTGGACCACCTCGCGTGGCTCGGGGTCGACGCCGTGTGGTTCAGCCCGCTGTTCGCCTCGCCGTTCGCCGACGCGGGTTACGACGTCAGCGACTACCTGAGCGTCGCCCCGCGCTACGGCACCAACGACGACCTCGCCGCCTTCGTCGACGCCGCCCGCAGCCGCGGCATCCGGGTTCTGCTCGACCTCGTCGCCGGGCACACGAGTGACCAGCACCCGTGGTTCCGCGCGTGGGCGGACGACCCGTCCGACCACCGGTACATCGGGAACGAGAAGGTGGGCCGACCCGCGGGTATCTGGTGCCCCGTGCCGGGCCGCCGCGGCGGCTACTACCAGCTGAACTTCTACCCGTGCCAGCCCGCGCTCAACTTCGGCTACGCGCGCCCGGACCCGGACGAGCCGTGGCGCGACACCGTCGACGCCGAGGGCCCGCGGGCCAACCGGCAGGCGTTGCGCGACGTGATGTCGCACTGGTTCGACCTCGGCGTCAGCGGCTTCCGGGTGGACATGGCCGGTTCGCTCGTCAAGGACGACCCGGGGCACGTCGAGACCGCCCGGCTCTGGACCGAGATGCGGGACTGGCTCGACCGGGAGCACCCCGACAAGGCGCTGCTCTCGGAGTGGGGCGACCCCGCCGTCGCGGTGCCGGCCGGGTTCCACGCCGACTTCTTCCTGCACTTCGGACGGCCCGGGCTGAGGTCGCTGTGGCACACCGGGATCGGCACCTACGACCCCTCGTGGACCGACACCGGCCGCTACTTCTTCGACCCCGAGGGCAGCGGCGGCATCGACCTCTTCCTCCGCGAGTGGCGCCGGGCGACCGAGGCCATCGGCGTCGGCGGCGGGCACGTCGCGCTGCCGACCTCGAACCACGACTACGCACGCCTGGTGACCGGTCCGCGCACGGCGCCGATGGCCCGGGCGGCCTTCGCGTTCGTCGCCACGTGGCCGGCGCTGCCGACGATCTACTACGGCGACGAGATCGGGATGCGCTACCTCCAGGGGCTGCCCGACCGCGAGGGCAGCCTGTTGCAGACCACCCAGGACCGCACCGGATCGCGGACTCCGATGCAGTGGCAGCCCGGCCCCGGCGCCGGCTTCTCCACCGCGCCGGAGTCGGACTTCTACCTGCCCCTCGACCCCTCGCCCGACCGCCCGGACGTCGCGACCCAGCGCGCCGACGAGGGCTCGCTGCTCCACCTCGTGCGCCGTCTGCTCGCCCTGCGCCACGCCACCCCGGCGCTCGGGCCCGACCGTTCGCTGGAGGTGCTCACCGAGGACTACCCGTTCGCGTTCGTCCGCGGCGGCACGCACCTCGTCGTCGTCAACCCGCGGCGCGAACCGGCCACCACCGCACTGCCGGAGGGCTGGGAGGAGGCACGTCGGGTCGAGGTCGAGGGCGTCCGGCTCGGCGGGGGACGGGCCGAGGCGGCCGGCTTCTCGTTCGGCATCTTCGAGCGCGACTGACGGATGGGACCACGGCGCGTCCCAGCGGGTCAGCGCGTCATCCACTGCGAACACGGATGAGGAATATGCATACATCGAAGAGGACGCCACTGTTTCCGCTCAAGACGCGCCTTCTGGGACTGGCGGCCATCGAAGTCGCACTTCTCATGAGTGCGAGTTCGGCCATATCCGCAAGTAGCACGCATCGCGGGTGGGTCATCTTCGCGGTCGTCCTGACCCAGCTGGTGTTCATCGGGGCCGTCGTGGAGGTGGTGCGCCAGCACCAGCGGCCCCCAGGACCCGGCCCCACGGACCCACCGCGCCACCCCGAGCGGTCGGCGTAGCGCCAAACCCCGGCGGCAGGTGAGCGTCTCCTCCCGCCGGGGTGTCGAACCAGGCGAGTCAGCCTGCCTCCCGCTGGCTGCCGGTCTTCTCACCGTCGCCCACCTGCTGCGGTGACGCTCCGCGGGCCGGGGGACGGTCCACCGGGGCCCGGGCGTCGTGGTCGGTCAGTGGTGGTCGCGGTGGTGCCTGCGCAGTGCGTCCCCGCCGAAGTCGTCGCGCAGGTGCCGCAGGACCGAGTGCGCGTGGTTCGCGCCGTCCTGGGTGTTGTCGTACTCGATGAGGAAGGCGGCGCTGCGCACGCAGTAGTAGTGCGGGTCGCCCACCTCCTCGCCCCCGGCCCACCCGAAGGCGAGGGCCTCCGGCCCGGCCATGGCCTCCGCCCGGCAGGCGCGGGCGTACGCGTCCGGCAGGCGGGCCAGGTAGCGGTCGACGAGCCGCTCGAAGAGCGTGCGCTGGTGGGCGTCGAGGGATTCCCACCCGAGGCCGGGCGGCAGGGCCGACGGGTCGGCGACGGGATCCATCCCGGTGAGGATGTCGGCGGGCGCGAGGTCGGACGCGACGGCCCGACGGCGCTGGTCGGGGTCGAGGGAGCGCAGCAGGTCGCGCGCGAGGTCCTCCTCCGGACCGAGGATGCGCAGCCCGGCACCGGGCCCGGCGGGCAGCCGGGCGGGCTCGGAACCGACGAAGTGCGGGCTGTACGTGACCCGGTCGCCGTCGACGACGACGTGGACGCCGACGTGGTGCCCGTTCAGCCGCCATCCCCACGCGGCCGCGGACCCGGGCTCGCCGACGAGGCGCCACCAGTAGCGGTCGCCGGCAGGCTCCTTGCCGGTCGCCGCGAGCCGCCGGAGCCGCTCGACGGCCATCGCGTCGCGGACCAGGCGCGCTCCGTGCTCGGAGTGGGCGAGGTCGACCAGCTCGTGGACCGCCGCCGCGACGGCGTCGTCCGCCGCCTCGAGGCAGAGCCCCGGCCGGTCGCCGGGGAGGTAGCTCCACGTGCGCAGGTCGGGGTCGTCCGGACGCTGCCGGACGGACTCGTCGGCGTCCTCGGGCAGCGCGGCCAGGACCTTCCGGACCGCGTCGTCCATCCGGGTGGGTGCGTCGGGGGTCATCGCGCGCCCAGCGTGCCACGCACCCGGCGGGGGCGGAAGCCCTGCACGGGGTCGGCCGCCCGGTCAGTCCCCGAGGCCGAGCCCGCGGCGCCCGGTGCGGTTGAGCGCGTCGGCCGGGAACCGGTCCGGCCAGGTGCGCTCGTAGTGCTCCTCGGGGAAGTCCGCCGGGCTGTCGCCGGCCGACAAGGCAGCCCGGACCGACTCCGCGTACGCCTCGTTGCGCGGGCACCACGGCGCGGCCGGGATGTACATGACGTTGCCCCAGCCCTGCTGGTCGGTCACCGGGTCGACGCCGTGGATCATGTCGCAGTGCCACCAGACGGAGTCGCCGGCACGGACGTCCGGGATACCGCTCACCGCGCGCAGCAGGAGGGAGTGCCACTGCTCGCTCGCGGGGAAGACCTGGTTCGTCGTCACGCCGCACATGTCGTCGTCCGGCACGTCGGCGAGCAGCGGGCGGAGCATCAGGTAGGCCATCGCCTCGGGGACCGGCACCGTGTGCAGCACGCCCTGGTCGTGGTCCATGTCGGAGAGGGCGGTCCAGCCCTGGAAGGTGCGGAACGCCGAGCACATCGTCGTCCCCGGGTACTGCGGGCCGGCCGTCCGGTGGGCGGCGTCCCACGGGTCGTACTCCTCGACGCTGCCGTCGAAGAGGTGCCGGAAGGCCCTCTGGTAGGGCTTGGTCATCCACAGGTCGAGCGTGCCGGGGTCGAGGTGCGTGCCGAGTCCGCCCGAGTCGGCACCCGGCGGGCGCCGGCGGATGCGGTCGGGGTAGAGCGAGTCGCGCGAGGGGTCGAACCACGTCTCGCCGTCGGACTCGTGCCGCCACAGCCCGTTGAGGAAGCGCTGGACCCGCGCCATCCGGTCGCTCTGGCGGGCCTCCATCTGGGCGCGCGACCAGTAGATCGGGTAGATCTCCGGGCGCGAGCCGACGCTGCCGAAGAAGTCGTCGCCGGGGCCCCGGTAGCTCTCGAAGAAGCCGTTGCCCTCGACGTAGTCGACGATGTCCGCGTCCCACGCGAGCGCCTGCTCGCGGGGGAAGTGGCCGCGGACGACGAGGCACCCGCGCCGGCGCAGGAGCGCGAGGTCGTCCGCGGACACGGTGCCGGCCTCCAGGTCGGCGTAGTCGACCTCCGGCCAGACCTGCTCGCCGCGCGCCCTCGCCGCCTCGACGTCCTCGACGGCGGCGCGGACCCGCGCCTCCACGACGGCGAAGACCTCCTCGACCGTGCGTCCGGACGCCTCGATCCGGGCCCGAATGGCCGCCTTGACCTCGCGGGTGGCGGCGCGCAGGTCGGCGGGCGGCTCCTCCCAGTGGGGGAGGGCGGGGAGGGTCTCGCGCGGGGCGGCGGCGGTGGTCATTGGGCCGGTCTCCATTCAGGTAGGACTCCTTACCAGATGCGAGTGTAGGCGTGCTGCACCATTCAGGCAAGAGTCCTTACTAGAATGGCGGCGTGGAGCCCGAGAAGCCGTCCCTCGACCTGCTGCGTCAGCTGTCCGACCGGCACGTCCTCGGCGCGCTCGTCGACGAACCGGAGCTGACCCGCGCCCAGATCGCCACCCGGTCCGGGCTGTCCAAGCCGACCGTCGGCGAGAGCGTGCGCCGGCTGCTCGAGGTCGGGGCGCTGCGCGACACCGGCGAGCGCACGGGGGGCCGAGGGCGGGCCGGCACCCTCTACGCGCTCGCCGAGGACACCGGGGTCGCGCTCGCCGTCGGCGTCGGGCCGGACGGCGTGCGCG
Source organism: Phycicoccus sp. (assembly GCF_035325325.1). Lineage (NCBI taxonomy): Bacteria > Bacillati > Actinomycetota > Actinomycetes > Micrococcales > Intrasporangiaceae > Phycicoccus > Phycicoccus sp. Next base: position 27,312 of record NZ_DAOLAC010000024.1, read on the forward strand.
CGGAGGTGGTCGACGTCCACGGCCGCGTCCTCGCCGAGGCCGTCGAGGAGGTCGCCCTGCCGACGACCCCCGAGGTCCTGGCCGCGGCCATCCCGCGGGTGGCGGCCGGGGCGGCGTCGAGCGCCCGCGGCACGGTGCGCCTCGCCGTCGTCAGCGCCGCCGACCCCGTCGACCGGGCGAGCGGCGCGCTGGTGCACCTGCCGGACGCGCCCTTCCTCGTGGGCGACCTCGCCCCGGTGCCCCTCCTCGCCGGGCTGGTCGTCGGCGAGGTCGCCGTCGACAACGACGTCAACTGGGCCGCCCGGGCCGAGCTCGCCGCGGGCGCGCCGCCCGACGTCGCGTACCTGTACCTCGACCGGGGCCTCGGCTGCGCCGTCGTCGCCGACGGGCAGGTGCTGCGCGGCGCGCACGGGCTCGCCGGCGAGGTCGCGCACCTCGTGACGACCGGCCCGGACGGACGCGCGGTCCCGTTCACCGACCTGTTCGCGGCACTCGGGTTGCGCGAACCGGGCAGCACCGCGGTCGACACCGCCGCCGTGCTGCACCTCGCGGGCTCGACCGACGCCGCCGACCGGACGCGGCTGGAGGCGCTGGCCGTGGGTGTCGCCGGGGTCCTCGCGGCGCTCGTCGCGCTGGCCGACCCGGCGGAGGTCGTCCTCGGCGGGGCCTGGGGCTCGCACCCCGCCCTCGTCGAGCGGGTCGGCGAGGTCTTCGGGCGGATGCCCCGGCACGTGCCCGTCCGACCGCCCGAGGTCACCGAGCACCCGGCGCTCGTCGGCGCCCGTCAGGAGGCGCTGCGTCGGCTGCGCGAGCTCGTCGTCAGCGGTGGCGCTCACGGCTGACCCCTCGGCGCACGTCCGCCGGGCCGAGCGCCCCTAGGCTGGGGGATCGTGCACGCACCGCAGACCGCCGGACCCTCGACCGCGAAGCGGGCCCTCGTCCTCGGGGCGCTCGGGGTCGTCTTCGGTGACATCGGGACCAGCCCGCTCTACGCGATGCAGACCGTGTTCAGCCTCGACGACGGCATCGTCGAGCCGACCCGCGACAACGCGCTCGGCGTGGTCTCGACGGTCGTCTGGGCCATCACCCTCGTCGTCTCGGTCAAGTACGTCCTCTTCGTCCTGCGGGCCGACAACGACGGCGAGGGCGGCGTGCTGTCGCTCGCCTTCCTGGCACGGCGCTCGGTCCGGCCGGGGGGCAAGCGTTTTCGTCTCGTCATGGTCCTCGGCGTCATCGGAGCCGCACTCTTCTACGGTGACTCGCTGATCACGCCCGCCATCTCGGTGATGTCGGCGATCGAGGGCCTCGAGGTCGTCGAGCCGGGCCTGCAGCAGTGGGTGGTCCCGCTCGGCGTCGCCGTCATCACGGCGCTGTTCGTCGTCCAGCGGCACGGCACCGATCGGGTCGGCCGGTTCTTCGGGCCCGTCATGGTGGTCTGGTTCCTCACCCTCGCGGCGCTCGGGCTGCCGCACGTGCTCGCCTACCCGCAGGCGCTGCTCGCGCTCAGCCCGCACCTCGCCGTGCAGTTCGCCCTCGCCCACCCGCTCGTCAGCTTCCTCGCCCTCGGCGCCGTCGTCCTCGCCATCACCGGTGCCGAGGCCCTGTACGCGGACATGGGGCACTTCGGCCGGCCGGCCATCGCGACCGGCTGGTTCTGGCTCGTCTTCCCGAGCCTCACGCTCAACTACCTCGGGCAGGCCGAGCTCGTCGTCAAGGACCCTGCGACGATCGACCGCCCGTTCTTCCACCTCGCGCCGGGATGGGCGACGCTCCCGCTCGTCGTCCTCGCAACCGCCGCCACCGTCATCGCCTCCCAGGCGGTCATCTCGGGCGCGTTCTCGGTCTCCCGGCAGGCCGAGCGGCTCGACTTCCTGCCGCGCCTCACCGTGCGCCAGACCTCCGAGCACGAGGGCGGGCAGATCTACGTGCCCGCCGTCAACTGGGCCCTCTTCGCCGGGGTGCTCGTCCTCATGGTCGCCTTCCGCAGCTCTGAGCACCTGGCCGTGGCGTACGGGCTCGCGGTGACCGCCACGCTGGCCCTGACGACCTGCCTCTTCCTCGTCTACGCGGACGCCGCGCTCGGCTGGGGCCGCTGGCGCCTGTGGTCCTTCGGGGCGGTCTTCCTCTGGGTCGAGCTGAGCTTCGTCGCCGCCAACGCCACGAAGGTCACCCACGGCGGATGGCTGCCCGTGCTCATGGCCACGCTCATCGCGTTCGTCATGCTCACCTGGTCGAAGGGGCAGCGGCTGGTCAAGGCGCGGCGGTACAAGGTCGAGCGGCCGCTCGCCGAGTTCCTCGACGACGCCCACTCCGAGGAGCTGCACCGCGTGCCCGGCACCGCCGTGTTCCTCCACACGAGCGACGACACGACGCCGCTGTCGCTGCGCGAGAACATCGACTTCAACCGGGTGCTGCACCGCAACGTCATCATCACCAACACCGTCCGGATGAACGTGCCGCACGTGCCGGACGAGGAGCGGGTCGTCGTCGACGACCTCGGCGACCAGTGGGACGGCATCTGCCTCGTCCGCCTCCACTTCGGCTTCGCCGACGAGCAGGACATCCCGGCGGCGCTCGCCCTCGCGGCGCAGGGTCCCGACCTCGCCTTCGACCCGGACACGGCCCTGTACTTCCTCTCCCGGGTCTCGGTACACGCCAGCCCGCGGCCGGGGATGGCGCGGTGGCGCAAGCACGTGTACGTCGCGATGTCGCACAACGCCGCCGACCCGACGCAGTACTTCCACCTGCCCATCGCCCGCACGGTCGTCGTCGGGGCGCAGCTGCACTTCTGAGCCGATGCGGGCCCGTGTGTGCCCGGCGGCCCGGGACACCTGTCACTGGTGCCGTCCGCGCCCGGGGCCCTTCCATGGGGGCCATGACGACGACGTCAGGCACGGCGGAGTCCGTCGGTGGCGCCGAGCTCGCGGCGGCCGGGTGGCCCCGCGTCTGCCCGAGCTGCTCCGCGCGGGCACTGCGCCCGACCGGGCCCGGCGGGCGCTCGAGCATCGCCTGCACCCGCTGCGGCACCCGGTGGGCGTCGTCGCTCGGCCGCCTCGTCGACCTCGACGGATGGCCGCGGCGCCCGGTGCCGGACGAGGTGCCGTCCGGGACGGGATGGGTGCTCCCGCTCTGATGAGTCGCGCGGGCGCACACGCCGGTTCGCCCATCGCGTGCCTGCTCCGGTCTGGGAGGATCACCGGGTGAGCGACGACTCGCCCCTTCCCGGCAACCTCGCAATGGTCGTCGTCGTGATCGTCGTGGCCGTCGCGGGCGCCGTGGTCGGCCTCGGGGCGCTCACCGGCCTGTTGAGGTGAGAGACCCGGGCCGGTGGGGCGCGCGGGTCAGTCCGGGGTGCCGGTGCGGATGAAGAAGACGAGGTCGGTGCCGATCGTCTCCTGCTCCACGACCTCGTGGCCGTTGGCCTCGGCCCAGGCGGGGATGTCGCTCAGTGCGCCCTTGTCGGTGGCCATGACCTTGAGGATCTGGCCGGGCTCCATCCGGCGGGCGGCCTTGGTCGCGGCCATGACGGGCATCGGGCACATGAGCTCGCGGGCGTCGACGAGGACGTCCTCCGTGGTCTCGCTCATCGGGTGTCTCCTCGGGTCGGGGGTCGGGGTCAGACGAAGAGGGTGAGGTTGGACTTGCGGGCCTCGGCCATGAACGCGGCGGCGCCGCCGAACTCCACGCCGTCGAGGAAGTCGGACTGCTCGAAGCCGAAGACGTCGACGGTCATCTGGCAGGCGATGAGCCGCACGTCCATCTCCCGGGCGGTCTCGATGAGCTCGCCGATCGAGGACACCTTCTTGTCCGCGAACTTCTTCTTCATCATCCGCGAGGCGACCGAGACCATCCCCGGCATGGCCGTCACGAGGTCGGGCATCGGCACCGGCATCGGCATCGCCGGGTTCCCGACCGGGTCGACCTTGAGTTTGCGCTCGAAGTCCCTGTGGACGATGTTCAGCCCGTAGAAGGTGAAGAACACCGACACCTGCATCCCGACCGCCGCGGCGGCGTTGGCGAGGATGAGGGGTGGGTAGGCCCAGTCGAGGGTGCCCTTGGAGGCGACGATCGCGCCGGTGCGCATCCCGGGGTCCTTGCGCAGGGCGGTGCCCAGCTCCTCCTTGACGATGCGACGGACGTCGTCCTCGGTCAGCGCGCTCCGGTCGGTGGTCACGGGCTCAGCGGTCATCGGAGAGGGCCTCCTCGGTGGCGTCCCGCCGCGCGCGGCAGGTCGTGGCGGTGGTCGTGGCCCGCGCCGCCCAGAACCGGGCGGTCGGCCCGAGGGTCTCGGCGTCGCGGAGGTGGTGCGCCGCCCAGGCGTCCGCACGGTGGGCGACCCAGTCGAGGGTCGCGACGGGGTCCTGCTCGAGCATCGAGGCGAGGACGAAGGCGCGCTCCCCGATGCGCAACCCGAGTCCGAGGTCACGGGCACCGCGCGCGACCTCCGGACGGGTGAGGACCAGCCCGCTGCGCACCGGAGCGAGGAGCCCCTCGGCGAGCTCGCGGAGGGACGCGACCTCGTCCGGGAGCCCGGGCGCCTCCGCGAGGGCGACCGGCAGGGTCTCCGGGGCCTCGAGTGACGTGCCCTCGGCCACGAGGACCTCGACGAGCAGCGCCGCCCACCCGGCGTAGAAGGCGGAGCCGGAGGCGGCGACCGCGCGGGCGAAGGTCGGGACCCAGGGCAGGAGGTGCTCGTGCAGGAGGACGGCGCGCGCCCGGCCGCGCAGGGCCGCGCGGGCCGTGTCGGGCTCGGCGGCCTGGGCCTCGGTGAGCGAGGCCAGCAGCCCGAGGAGGGCGGCGAGGTGGTCGGACTCCGCCGGGGGGACCAGTCGCAGCGCTCGCCAGAAGCCGGCGACCCGGTCGGCCGCCTCGCCCCCGAGCATCCCCTCGGCCCCCAGGTAGACCGAGGCGTACGGGACGGTCCCGAGCGCGAACACCTGGGTGTGCTCCGCGGCCGTCGGGGGGACGCCGAGCTCGAGCGCGGCGGCGAGGGACCGGTGCGAGGGGTGCGGCGTCTCGCAGAGCACGCCGAGGGCACGGAACACCTCGGCGGTCTCCGTGCGGGGCGTCGCCTCGAGGCTCATCCGTCGCTCTCCTCGGGAAGGCGGAACACCTCTGGGCCCGGCTTGAGCGGCCGCATGAGCCAGTACGGCCGCCGGGTGCCGTCGGGCGACACCCGGCGGGCATCGCGCGTCTTCGCGAGCCACTCGCGGTAGAGGGCGCGCGAACGGTCGGTGTCGACACTGATGTCGCCGTAGGAGTCCCCCGGCTCCGCCGCGGTCACGCGGACCGCCTGGTGCCAGCAGTGCATCCCGGAGACGGGGTCCGGGTGGACCGGGAAGGTCATGTTCTGGTGCACGCCGACGTCCGTCCACCAGATGCGGGCGGTGTCCGGGTCGCTCGAGTCGTACGGACCGACCCCGTGGATGCGCTTCATCGTCCACGTCGAGCCCCGGCGAGCGAGGTCCACCGTGGCCGCCGTCTGGCCGCCGTGGCGCTCCGGCTGCTCCTGGGGGACCCATCGGCCCATGTGGTGGCTGCAGGCCACGACCCCCGGCCGGATGCCCTCGGTGACCCACGCCTTGACGACGAAGTACCCGATGTCGGTGGACACCCGGACCAGCTGCCCCGCGCGGATCCCGATCCGGTCGGCGTCGCTGGGGTGCAGCCACAACGGGTTGGTCTGGGCCAGCTCGTTGAGCCACTTCGCGTTGGCGCTGCGGGTGTGGATCTGCGTGGGGAGCCGGAACGTCGAGATGAGCGGCATCTGGTCGGCGGCGAGGTTCTCGCGGTGGATGTGGCTCTTGATGTACGTCGGTACGGCGTACTCGGGCCACCCCCAGTCGGCGACCGTGGAGGAGTAGAACTCGAGGAGCCCACTGGGCGTGGGGAACCCGCGCTTCACTTCCCCGTCGACGTCGACGCCGACCGGGTTGCGTCCCTCGGCGTCGGGCACCGGCGCGCCGGTCGGGGCGAGGTTGGTGGCCGCGGGCTTCGGGGCGGGGGAGTAGACCCGCCCGAGGTCCGTCGTCACGGCGCCGTCGAGCAGGGCAGGGTCGACCGCCTGCTCGTAGACGGGGCCCACGTGGCTGCTCACCTCGAACGCGCCGTACCGGCGCATGAACTGCATCGGGGACAGCCCCTCCTCGGACGCCTTCTCCGGCAGGCCGGGTACCGAGTTCTCGAAGATCCACCGGTAGTACTCGTCGACCGAGAGGCGCTTGCCGGGTTCGGTCTGCGACTCGTAGAACTTCCGGATGCCGAGCTCGCCGTCGGGGTCGATCCGCCACGACAGCTCCATCCAGAACTCGTTCTCCTCCCAGACCTCGCCCGGGTTGGCGAGACGGGTGTCGGAGACCGGTGCGCCGAGGCGCTCGCGCGCGGCCCGCAGGACCGGCTGACGGAACCCGATCCACTGCCCGTCGTACTGCTCGTAGGAGTGCAGGTCGTGCCGCTCGCTCGCCAGGCCCATCGGCAGGACGTAGTCGGCGAGGTAGGCCGTCTCGTTCCACGTCGGCGTGAGCGCCACGTGCAGCCCGATGAGGGACTCGTCGCGCAGCACCTCGGACCAGACCATGCCGTCGGGGTTGGTCCACACCGGGTTGTAGACCCGGGTGAAGTACACGTCCAGCGTCCCCCGGCCCTCCTGCATCATGTGCGGCAGCAGGAAGGACAGCTCGTTCATCGCGAGGGGGTACTCCAGCGGCCAGGTGAGGTCGTTCCACTGGGGTGGGTGGCCCGGGACGTGCATCGGCTTGGGGACGAACTTGTTCCACGCGTTGAGGTGGGTCCCGCCCGGGGTGGCCACCGCGCCGAGCAGTGCGCTGACGAGGAACAGCGTCCGCGACACCTGCCACCCACCGAGGTTGCCGGCCGCCGCGGACCTCCAGTTGTGGGTCGAGAGTGCGCTCCCGGCCGAGGCGACGAGGTCGGTGATCTCGCGGATGACCTCGGCCTCGACGCCCGACTCGGCCGCGGCGAACTCGGGGGTGTACTCGGCGTAGAGCGTCGAGAGGACCTCCTCGAACGCCTCGAAGGTCCCCGGCTGCTCCGGGTGGACCGACCGGAGGTACTCCTTCCAGTTCCACCAGCGGCGGACGAACTCGCGGTCGTAGCGTCCGGAGGAGATGAGGCCGTGGGCGATCGCGAGGTTGATCGCCGCCTCGGAGCCGGGGTAGGGGGAGATCCAGTGGTCGGCGTGGGTCGCGGTGTTGGACAGGCGGGTGTCGACGACGACGACCTTGGCTCCGCGCTGCTTGGCCTCCATGATGCGCTGCGCGTGCGGGTTGAAGTAGTGCCCGGTCTCGAGGTGGCTCGAGATGAGGAAGATGACCTTGGCGTTCGCGTGGTCGGGGCTGGGCCGGTCGATGCCGGTCCAGTAGTGGTAGCCGGACCGTGCGCCGCTGGAGCAGACGTTGGTGTGCGAGTTGTGCCCGTCGACGCCCCATGACGCCATGACGCGCTCGGTGAAGCCGTCCTCGCCCGGTCGTCCGACGTGGTACATGACGGCGTTGGGGCGGTTCTCGGTGATCGCGGTCCGGATCCGGCCGGCGATGTCGTCGAGGGCGGTGTCCCAGTCGACCTGCTCCCACCGGCCCTCGCCGCGGGCGCCGGCGCGGCGCATCGGCTGGAGGATGCGGTCCGGGTCGGTGACCTGGTTGATCGTCGCGGGACCCTTCGCGCAGTTCCGCCCCCGCGAGCCGGGGTGCTCCGGGTTGCCCTCGAACTTGCGTACCTGGAGGGTGTCCGGGTCGACGTAGGCCAGCAGGCCGCAGGCCGACTCGCAGTTGAAGCAGGTCGTCGGGACGAGCATCGAGCGCTTCTCCACGCGGTCGGGCCAGGCGCGCGAGTCGAGCTCGACCCAGTCGTCCCAGCGCTCCTTTGGCGGGAAGGCGGCGAGGTGCACCCGGCTCGGTCCGGGGTAGAAGGTCTCACCGCGGGCGGTCACCTCGTCCCGCGCCGCGCTGACCCGCTCACCGAGGCGCTCGGTGCGGGTGCGGTCGTTCGTCGTCGTCATCGGTTCTCCTCAGGCGAGCGGGACGGACTGGCCGGACTGGACGTACGCGTGCTCGTGGGCGAGCAGTCCGAGCAGCGCCGGGAGGGCGAACCAGGCCGTGGCGGGCACGGCCAGCGGAGCGACGAGGCCGAGGGCGACGAGGACGACGCCCGACCAGAAGAAGCGTGCGTAGCGCCCGTGCGTCATCGTGTGGGCGGCGAGCCGGGCGTGGGCGGTCGGGTGGGCCACCGTCGTCTCACCGGCGACGAGCAGCAGGTGCACGGCCGCCGAGCCGGCGACGGTCCAGGCGAGGGGGGCCACAGCGTCCGGGGAGGTCCAGACGGCGAAGGGCAGGAGGCTCGCCGATCCGGCCAGGACGGCCTGCACGGCGAGGTGCGGCGCGAGCAGCGGGCTCTGCCACAGGTCGCGGGCCTTGGCCTGGGCGAAGAGGTAGGCGGTGTACACGGCCGTGCCGACCGCGAGCGGCAGCCCGGGCCAGGCGACCGCGGTGCGCAGGCCGCCCCAACCGAACAGGCTCGCCGCCACGTGCAGCGCGAGGACGACCGCGAAGCCGCTGAGGATGACCCCGCCACGCACGAGCCACGAGCGCCACTGCGGGCGGGTGAGGATGAAGAGGAAGCGCTCGGGGTGCTCGAGGTCCCACACGAGGACGACGGCGGTGACGGCGAGGAAGACCGCCGAGACCACCGGGGCGACCCAGGTCCACAGGACGTCCTCGGACCCGAGGTTCCCGGTGAGAACGAGGAGCAGGCCGACCAGCCAGGCGCCGGCCCCGATGCCCTTGGTCCACGTGTACAGGCTGACCCGCCAGTCCCACGGCGCCGTGTGGGCGATGTCGTAGCTGAGGATGGCGGCGGCGCTCGAGGTGCTCCCCTCGGGGTTGCCGGGGTCGACCAGGTGTGCCCCCCGCGGCTTCTCCGCCCAGGCGTAGGTGTCCCCCTCCGGAGCGGTGGCGGCGAGGGGGTCGAGCGTGGCCTGGGTGGCGCCGCGGTAGAAGAGCTTGGGCCGCGTCCCCTTCTCCGGACGACGGACCGCGACCGGCTGGCGGTTGACCACCTGCGCCACCGCGCTGTCGGGGTCGTTCACGTCGCCCACCATGATCGCGCCCGTCGGGCAGACGGTGACGCACGCCGGCTCGAGGCCGACGTCGAGGCGGTGCGCGCAGAAGTTGCACTTCTCCGCGCAGTGGTCGTCGGGGTTGATGAAGATCGCGTCGTAGGGGCAGGCCGCCATGCACGCCTTGCACCCGATGCACGAGGCCTTGTCGAAGTCGACGATGCCGTCGGGCCGGATGTGCATGGCCGAGGTCGGGCAGGCGGCGACGCACGGGGCGTCGACGCACTGGTTGCAGCGGGTCACCTGGAAGGCGCGCCGGGCCTGCGGGTAGGTGCCCACGTCCACGCTCTTGACGTACGTGCGGGTGACCCCCACCGGGACGTCGTTCTCGGACTTGCACGCCGTCGTGCAGGCGTGGCAGCCGATGCACTTGGTCTGGTCGATCACCTTGACCATGCGCGGCGAGGGCCCGTCGTTCTCCGAACGGACCCTCGGCGTGGGCAGGTTCACGGACGTCATGCGGCCTCCATCAGCTCACGTCGGCATCGGGTTCGTCTGCGGCGGAGGCGCTTTCGGTCTCGATCGACAGGCTCGCGCACACGATGGCGCACAGCTGGTCGATCGCGGGTTCGGTGATGCGGTAGACGACCGTGCGTCCGACGCGTCGGCGCCCGACCACCCCTCCGAGAGCGAGCCGGCCGAGGTGCTGGGAGGCGTTGGCGACCGACACGCCGGCGGCCTCGGCGAGTGCCGAGACGGTGGACTCCCCGGCCTGGTGGAGCTCGCGCAGCACGCGCAGCCGGGTCGGGTCGCCCAGCAACGCGAAGCGTCGGGCGACGTCCTCGAGGGCCTCCGTCGGCACTCTCACCATGGGCAGGACCCTAGGTGATGTGGTTCACTCATTCAATTGAACGAGCGAATATTTTTCGCCCGTCCGAGAGACCCACCACCGGCGGCGGGTCGGCACCCAGTGGTGTCCCTCGTCGCCCGACGAGCGACGCGAAGGAGCCGCAGCATGGACATCGAGGTCTTCGTCACCCCCGGTCTGGGGGACAACAGCTTCCTGCTGGTCTCGGGCGACGAGGCGCTGGTCGTCGACCCGCAGCGAGACGCCTGGCGGTTCCTGGAGTCCGCCGACGCGAAGCGGGCCCGCGTGCGTGCGGTCCTGGAGACCCACGTGCACAACGACTACGTCTCCGGAGCCCACGAGATCCGGGCGGCGCACGGAGCCGAGCTCGTGCTGCCGGCCGACGGACGGTACGAGTTCGAGCACCGCGGAGCCCGCGAGGGCGAGGAGGTGCGGATCGGCGATCTTCGCGTGGTCGCCTGGGACACACCGGGACACACCTTCGAGCACATCGCCTGGGTCGTCTACGAGGGCGAGTCCGACGAGCCCGTGGCGGTGTTCAGCGGCGGATCGCTCCTCGTCGGGTCGGCCGGGCGCACGGACCTGCTCGGGCCGGACCACACGGCGGCCCTGACCGCCCACCAGTACGACACCGTCAAGCGGCTCGGTGCGCTCCCGGCGGCGACCCAGCTGCTGCCCACCCACGGAGCCGGCAGCTTCTGCGTCTCCTCGATGCCCTCGACCTCTCGCACGAGCACGCTCGGCGCCGAGCTCCGGTCCAACGACATGCTGCTCGCGGGCTCGCGGGCCGAGTTCGAGCAGGAGCTGACCGGCGAGCTGATGGCCTACCCCGCCTACTACGCCCACATGGCCTCGACGAACCGAGCCGGTGTCCCGGTGTTGCACCGGGTCCCCGAGCTCGGCCTCCTCGACGCGGAGGAGGCCGCCGCCGCCGTGGAGCGCGGTGCCACCGTCGTCGACGCCCGCGGCCGCGACGCCTTCGCCGAGGCGCACATCCCGGGCTCGCTCAACATCGAGCTGAACTCGGGGTTCGGCAGCTACGTCGGGTGGCTGCTGCCCTTCGGCGCACCCGTCGTCCTCGTCCTGCCCGAGGAGCCGGATGCCGCGGAGCAGGCGGCGACCCAGCTGCTGCGGATCGGCTGGCGGATGCCCGACGGCGTGCTGCGGGGAGGGGTCGAGTCGTGGCAGGCGTCCGACCGCGACCTGCGCTCGTACGCCACTGCCTCACCGGAGGACCTGGCCGCTGCGTTGGGATCCGACCCGTCCACCCACGTCCTCGACGTCCGCCAGCCGCTCGAGTGGCAGTGGGGGACCCTTCCGGGCAGCCAGACGCTCTTCGTCTCCGACCTGCCGGGCCGGGAGGGCGAGGTCCCCACCGACGGACCGGTCTACATCGTCTGTTCCAACGGGCACCGAGCGGCCATCGCGGCCAGCCTCCTGGACGGTGCCGGTCCGGAGCCGGTGCTCGTCGGCGACGGCGGTGTCGGCGAGGTCCTTCGCCTCCTCCGGGCCCGTGAGTCGGCCTGAGGGGAACGCCCGTCGGGACGGGCGGCGTGACCCGGGTGTGATGTCGGAGTCACCCGGCGGCCGGCTTCCGCCGTGAGTCGTAGCGTCGAAGGTACCGGGGCGGACACTCCGGCCCGGCCGCCCGAGGAGGCAGCCATGTCTCAGGATGTTGCCGGGCGCCCCGTCACCGAGGCACCCTCGTCACCACTTCACGGCCGACCCCGCGTCGGCCCGGCCAGGACGACCGGGCTGGGGCTCGCCGCCCTCACAGCGCTCGTCGTGGGATCCATGATCGGGAGCGGCATCTTCGCCCTCCCGTCCCAGATGGCCGGCAGCGCCGCGCCCGGACCGCTGCTCATCGGCTGGCTGGTCACCGGCGTGGGCATGCTCATGCTGGCCTTCGTCTTCCAGACCCTCGCCCAGCGCAAGCCCGAGGTCGACGGCGGCGTCTACGGGTACGCCCGCGCCGGGTTCGGCAACTACATCGGCTTCAGCGCCGCCTGGGGGTACTGGGTCTCCGCGTGGGTGGGCAACGTCGCCTACCTCGTCCTGCTCTTCTCGACCCTCGGGTACTTCTTCCCGACCTTCGAGGGCGGCGCGACGGTGTCCGCGATCGTCGGCGCCTCCGTGCTGCTGTGGGTCATCCACGCCCTGGTCCTGCGCGGTGTACGCAGCGCGGCACTCACCAACGTCGTCGTGACCGTCGCCAAGGTCGTCCCCATCCTCACCTTCGTCGCGATCGCCGCCGTCGGCTTCACGTCCGGCGTCTTCACCGCCGACGTGTGGGGCGGCAGCACCGCGATCGACGGCGCCTCGCTCGGCAGCACGCTCGACCAGGTGCGGAACATGATGCTGGTCACCGTCTGGGTGTTCATCGGGATCGAAGGTGCCGCGGTCTACTCCCGGCGCGCCGGAAACCGGAAGGACGTCGGCCGGGCGACCGTGCTGGGGTTCGCGGGCGTCCTGGCCCTGCTGCTGCTGGTCAACCTCCTCTCCTACGGGCTGATGGCCCAGGCCGAGATCGCCGGGCTGGACGACCCGTCGATGGCCGGCCTCCTGGAGAACCAGGTCGGCAGCTGGGGCGCCGGCTTCATCTCGATCGGCCTGGTGGTCTCCCTGCTGGGGGCCCTCCTCGCCTGGGTGCTGCTGTGCGTCGAGATCCTCCGGCTGCCCGCCCTCGAGCACGTGATGCCGAAGGCGCTGGCCCGGGAGAACGCGCACGGTGCGCCGGCGACGGCGCTCTGGCTGACCAACGGGTGCGTGCAGCTCCTGCTGCTGTGGACGCTCGTCAACGAGAGCACGTACACCAACCTCGTCTACCTCGCGACGTCCCTGATCCTCCTGCCCTACCTGTGGTCGGCGGGGTACCAGGTCCTGCTCGCGGCCCGCGGCGAGACCTACGCGGACGGCACCGGGCGGACCCGTGACCTGCTCGTCGGTCTCGTCGGTCTCGTCTACGCCGGCTGGCTGGTCTACGCGGGTGGGTGGGAGTACCTGCTGATCGCGGCGCTGTTCTACCTCGTGGGCACCGCCTTCTACGTCTGGGCCCGGCGCGAGAGCCGGCTGACCGTCTTCACCGCCGCGGAGCGGGTGGTGGTCGGGGTGGTCGCCCTGGCCTCGGTGGCGGCCGTGGGCCTGCTGGCCACCGGCAACCTCTCCGTGCTCTGAGCGGGAGGTCGGAGATGCTGACGGAGACGACCACCCCCGGCCCCCGGGTCGGGGTGTGGTCCGAGGCCGGCCGGCTGCGCAGGGTGCTCGTCTGCGCACCCGGGCTGGCCCATCAGCGGTTGACCCCGGACAACTGCGACGAACTGCTGTTCGACGACGTGATCTGGGTGCAGCAGGCACGGCGCGACCACTTCGACTTCGTCGCGAAGATGGAGCAACGGGACGTCGAGGTCCTCGAGCTGCACGAGCTGCTCGCCGAGGTCCTCGAGGCCCCGGCCGCTCGGGCCTGGCTCCTGGACCGCACGGTCACCGACGGGCTCGTGGGTGCCGGACTGACCCGTGAGGTCCGCGGCTGGCTGGAGGAGCTGCCGGGAGAGCGCCTGGCCGAGCTCCTGGTCGGCGGGATCTCCTACCAGGACGTGCCGGCCGAGGTGGGCGGTGGCTTCCTCACCGCCTTCCGCGAGCTGGACCCCACCGGCTTCGTCCTCCGGCCGCTGCCGAACACCCAGTTCATGCGGGACAACACCTCGTGGATATTCGGTGGGGTGACCCTGAACCCGATGTTCTGGCCGGCCCGGCGCCGGGAGACCCTGCTGACGACCGCCGTCTACCGGTTCCACCCGGCGTTCGCCGGGGAGGAGTACGCCGTCTGGCTGGGTGACCTCGACGGTGGTCCGGCCGACCACGGGCTCGCCACGCTCGAGGGCGGCGACGTCATGCCGGTCGGGCGCGGCGTCGTCGTCATCGGGATGGGTGAGCGGTCCTCGCAGCAGGCGATCACCCAGGTCGCGCGCACCCTGTTCTCCGCCGGCGCGGCCGAGCGCGTCATCGTCGCGAGCCTTCCCCGGGCCCGTTCGGCCATGCACCTCGACACGGTGTTCACCTTCGCCGACCACGACCTGGTCACGACCTACGCCCCCGTCGTCGACGGCATCGTCCCGTTCAGCCTGCGGCCGGACGACGGACCGTCGGGGCTGGACGTCCGGCGCGAGCCCCACGGGCTGGTCGAGACGATCGGGGACGCCGTCGGCGTGCGCTTCCGCGTGGTCTCCGCAGGCGGTGACCTCTACGGCGTGCAGCGCGAGCAGTGGGACGACGGCAACAACGTCGTCGCCCTGGCACCCGGGGTCGTCATCGGCTACGACCGCAACATCCAGACCAACACCGCCCTGCGCAAGGCCGGCGTCGAGGTCGTCACCATCACCGCCAGCGAGCTCGGACGCGGGCGCGGCGGCGGTCGGTGCATGACCTGCCCGATCCTGCGCGACCCCCTCTACACCTGACCTTCGGAGGAGCACCATGCCCGTCAACCTGCGCAACCGGAGCCTGCTCTCGCTCGTGCACCACTCGGAGCGGGACCTGCAGTTCCTGCTCGACCTCTCCCGCGACCTGAAGCGGGCGAAGTACGCGGGCACGGGGTCGCGCCGGCTCGAGGGCCGCAACATCGCCCTCGTCTTCGAGAAGACCTCCACCCGGACCCGCTGCGCGTTCGAGGTCGCTGCGCACGACGAGGGTGCGCACGTCACCTACATCGACCCGGTGTCCTCGCAGATCGGGCACAAGGAGTCGATGAAGGACACCGCGCGGGTCCTGGGTCGCATGTACGACGCGATCGAGTACCGCGGGGCCTCCCAGGACGTGGTCGAGGAGCTCGCCGAGTTCGCGGGGGTCCCGGTCTTCAACGGCCTGACCGACGAGTTCCACCCGACCCAGATGCTCGCCGACGTGCTGACGATGACCGAGCACTGCGCGAAGCCCCTGCAGGAGATCGCCTTCGCGTTCGTCGGCGACGGCCGCAACAACGTCGCCAACTCCCTGCTGCTCGTCGGGGCGAAGCTCGGCATGGACGTGCGGATCGGGGCGCCCCGGGAGCTGTGGCCGAGCGAGGACCACGTGGCGATGTGCCGGGACTTCGCGGCGGGGTCCGGTGCGCGCCTCACGGTGACGGACGACCCGGTCGAGGCGGTCCGGGACGTCGACTTCGTGCACACCGACGTCTGGGTCTCGATGGGCGAGCCGATCGAGACGTGGGCCGAGCGGGTCGCCCTGCTGCTGCCCTTCCAGGTGAACAAGGAGCTGTTGGCGGCCGCCGGGAACCCGCGGGTCCGGTTCATGCACTGCCTCCCGGCGCTGCACGACACCCACACGGTCGTCGGCGCCCGGATCGCCGAGCAGTACCCCGAGCTGGCCGGCGGTGTCGAGGTCACCGACGACGTCTTCGAGAGCGACGCCAACATCGCCTTCGACCAGGCCGAGAACCGGATGCACACCATCAAGGCGGTCCTCGTCGCGGCGCTGGGCTGAGCGGCGGGGCGAACCGGACCATGCGCATCGTCATCGCCCTGGGCGGCAACGCCCTCCTGCGCCGAGGGCAGCCGATGACCGCGGAGAACCAGCGGGCGAACGTCCGGGTGGCGGCCGAACGGATCGCCCGGGTCGTCCCCGGCAACGAGGTCGTCGTGGCCCACGGCAACGGGCCCCAGGTGGGGTTGCTCTCCCTCCAGGCGGCGGCCTACCCGGCCGTGGCGCCCTACCCGCTCGACGTCCTCGGGGCCCAGACCGAGGCGATGATCGGGTACGTCATCGAGCAGGAGCTCGGCAACCTCCTCCCGGGCGAGCAGCACCTGGCGACCATCCTCACCATGGTCGAGGTCGACCCGGCGGACCCGGCGTTCGAGCACCCCACCAAGCCCATCGGCCCCGTCTACGACCGCGAGACCGCGGAACGCCTCGCGGCGGCGAACGGGTGGAGCGTGGCGCCGGACGGTGACGGGGTGCGCCGTGTCGTCCCCAGCCCGAGGCCGCGGCGGATCTTCGAGATCGCTCCCATCCGGACCCTCCTCGAGGGCGGCACGATCGTGATCTGCGCCGGAGGGGGAGGGATCCCGACCCGGTACGACGCCGAGGGGCGCCTGCACGGGGTGGAGGCGGTCATCGACAAGGACCTCGCGGCCTCGCTGCTGGCGCAGCAGCTCGGCGCCGACCTGCTCGTCATCGCCACCGACGTCGAGGGGGTGTACCTCGACTGGGGGACACCGCACCGACGCCGGCTGGGCGTGGTCACGCCGGCCGAGCTGGCCGGTCTCGACCTGCCCACCGGCTCGATGGGCCCCAAGGTCGAGGCCGCGTGCGGCTTCGTCGAGGCCACCGGCCACGAGGCCGTCATCGGCTCCCTCACGGACATCGCCGACATCGTGGCGGGCGACGCGGGCACCCGCGTGCGGGCGGGCTGACGCCTCTCGCTCGCTCTGCGGCCGGCTCCTCGAGGGAGTCCGGCCGGGTCAGGTGACGAACACGCTGGCGAGCATGACGAGGGCGAAGCCGACGACCGAGATGACGGTCTCCATGACCGACCACGACTTGATCGTCTCCCCCACCGTGAGGCCGAAGTACTCCTTGACCAGCCAGAAGCCGGCGTCGTTGACGTGCGAGAAGAACAGCGAGCCGCACCCGACCGCGAGGACCAGCAGGGCGAGGTGGTTGGCGCTCAGGCTCGGCGCCAGGGGGCCGACGATGCCCGCCGCGGTGATCGTGGCGACCGTGGCCGAGCCGGTCCCGAGGCGGATGAGCACGGCCACGAGCCAGCCGAGCACGAGCACGGAGATGTTCACCCCCGAGGCCCAGCTCTTGATGACGTTCCCGACCCCGGCGTCGACGAGGGTCTGCTTGAAGCCCCCGCCGGCCGCGACGATGAGGATGATGCCCGCGATGCCGGGCAGCGCGGAACCGACCGAGTCACCGACGCTGCTCCGGGTCAGCCCGGAACGCAGCCCGAGCGCGATGTAGCAGTAGAGGACAGCGACGAGCAGCGCGACGACCGGCGTGCCCACGAAGTCCATGACCTTGCGGATCCCGGCCTCCTCGTCGGTGACCGTGAGCTTGGTGATCGCGTCGATGAGCATGAGGGCCACCGGGAGGGTGATCCCGACGATGGCCGATGCGAAGGAGACCCGACGGCGGCCCTCGTCCAGGGGCTCCTCGATGGCCTCGAAGTGGTCGTCGGCGTCGAGGCGGGGCTCGCTCGTGGAGTCCGTCTCCGCCTCCACGGCATCGTCTTTCGCCGCGGCCCGCGTGCCCGACCCGAAGAGGGAGAGGCCCTCGGCGGTCTTCGGGACCCACCGGTCGACGAGCTGGGCCAGGAGCGGGCCGGCGACGATGACGGTCGGGATGGCGATGGCGATCCCGAAGATCAGGGTCCGGCCGAGGTCCGCGCCGAGCAGCCCGATGGCGGTGAGCGGGCCCGGGTGGGGCGGGACGAGGCCGTGGAGGACGGAGAGCCCCGCGAGGGCGGGGATGCCGACCTTCATGAGGGAGACGCCGGTGCGCTGGGCGACGAGGATGACCACCGGCACCAGCAGGACGACCCCCACCTCGAAGAAGAGGGGGAGCCCGAGGATGGCCGCGATGGCCGCCATCATCCAGGGGAGACCGCCGGGACCCACCTTGCCGACGAGCGTCGCGACGATGCGGTTGGCCCCTCCGGAGTCCTCGAGCAGCTTGCCCACCATCGCCCCCAGGGCGATGAGGATCCCCACCGCGCCGGCCGTGGACCCGAAACCGTCGACGAAGCTCGTGACGGTGTCCCCGGGCGGCATCGTGGCGACGGCGCCGAGGACGGCCGAACCGAGCATCAGGCCGAGGAACGGGTGCACCTTCCCCCACGTGATGAGCGCGACGACGGCGAGGATGCCGAGGAGGCAGGCGAGGACCAGCTGGGTGTCACCGGCATAGACCGGCGGCTGGTCGGCGAGGGGGAGGGCCGCGCTCGCGGCCGACGGGCTGCTCAGGAGGGACATCACGGGTGCTCCTTTCGGTGGCCGAGCGCGACCAGCGCGCGGTCGAGGACCTGTGCGGCGGTTCCCTCGTTGCTGATGGTGACGCCCGGCTCGTCGTCTCCCAACGGCTCGAGGGTGGCCAGCTGGCTGTCCAGGAGGGACGAGGGCATGTAGTGGCCGGGCCGGTGCTCCATGCGGTCGCGGATGACGTCGGTGTCGGCCGTGACGTGGAGGAAGCGGACGTGCGGGCGGCCCTCGCGCAGGAGGTCGCGGTAGACGCGGCGCAGGGCCGAGCAGGTGACCACGGCGGACTCCCCGGCGGCCTCCTTGCCCGAGATCCAGTCGCCGATGGCGCGCAGCCAGGGCCACCGGTCCTCGTCGGTCAGGGCGTGGCCGCCGCGCATCTTCTCGACGTTGGCCTCGGGATGGAAGGCGTCGCCCTCGGCGAACTCCCAACCGAGCACCGTCGACAGACCCTTGGCGACCGTCGACTTCCCGCACCCCGAGACCCCCATGACGACCACGACGTCGGGGTCGCGGCCCGCCCGCTGCTCCTGGCTGTCGGCCATGCCGTCGAACCTAGCCCTGATGCGTCGCCCACGGTCCGCCCGGTGCGCACGGATCGAGTTGGCCTGCGGGAGGCCGCTGTCGGCACGCCCCCTGGGCGACAATGGGTCGATGACCCCCTCCACATCCCGCCCTCGGCGCGTCGCCGTCACCGGTGCCCGCGGAAAGCTCGGCCGAGCCGTGGTCGCCCACCTGCGCGACCTCGGCGTGGACGTCCTCGCCTCCGACCGGACCGCGGGCACCGACCCGCGCGAGGTCGACGGCGAGTTCCTCGTCGCCGACCTCACCGACTACGGCCAGGTCGTCGAGCTGCTCGGCGGCTCGGACGAGCACGAGCCCGTCGACGCCGTCGTCCACCTGGCGGCCGTCCCTGCACCGGGAATGACGACGAACGCCGCGACGTACGCCAACAACTCGGCCGTCACGTACAACGTCTTCGCCGCGGCGCGCGCCGTCGGCATCGGCCGGATCGTCTGGGCCTCGAGCGAGACCGTGCTCGGGCTGCCGTTCGACACCCCGCCGCCGTACGCTCCGGTCGACGAGGAGTACCCGCCGAGGCCGGAGTCGACATACTCGCTCAACAAGGCGCTCGAGGAGGAGATGGCGCGCCACTTCTGTCGGTGGCAGCCCGAGCTCGTCGCCGTGGGGCTCCGGTTCTCGAACGTCATGGACGTCGAGGACTACGCGCAGTTCCCTTCATTCGACGCCGATCCGCACCTGCGCAGGTGGAACCTCTGGGGCTACATCGACGCCCGGGACGGCGCCCAGGCCGTCGAGAGGGCCCTCGAGCACGACGTGTCCGGCGCCGACGTCTTCGTCATCGCGAACGCCGACACCGTCATGTCACGCTCCAGCGCGAGCCTCATGGCCGAGGTGTACCCGGACGTGCCCGTCACCAAGGTGCTCGGCGAGCACGAGACCCTCCTCGGCATCGACAAGGCGCGACGGGTCCTCGGCTTCGAGCCGAGGCACAGCTGGCGCGACCACGTGGGCTGACGCGTGGAGGGGCAGGACGGGGAATGCTCGCACATGGTCGGGCGTGTGCCGCTGTGCAGGTTGTCCGATGCCGTCGGGGTGACAGGACCCGTGCGGTCCGCCGGCTCCTGCGTCGCCGTCGGGCCCGCGCTCCCTGCATCCTGTCCCCGAACGCGAGTGAGCGGCCGGATCGACGTCGTCGATCGGCCGCTCATCTCGCGTCGGGGTGACAGGATTTGAATTCCTCACGTGGGTGTTCCCGCCGGTGTCCGTGACCTGCGCACAAGCGCCTCACCTGCGAAGTTATCCACAAGTGGTGCCAGCCCGGGTGGACACACGTAGACCCGAATACCCTCCAGTTATGCCCCAGTTATGCCCAAGATTGACGACCGGGTGATTGGGGGTGGCGCGCGCCAAGCGGGACTTCGGCACGATCCGGAGACGGTCGAACCGCCGCTATCAGGCCTACTACATGGGGCCAGACCAGGGCATCCATCGTGCTCCCTCGACCTTCGAGACGAAGGCGGATGCCGAGGCGTGGCTTGCCGACGAGCGTCGGCTCATTCAGCGTGACGAGTGGTCTCCGACGCGGTCTCGACAGGCCCGCGCCCAACGTGCGACGGAGTCCTTCGGTCCCTACGCGGAGGCGTGGCTGCGGCACCGGGACGTCAAGCCCCGTACGAGGGTCCTGTACCAGCGTCAGCTGGATCGCTTCATCCTCCCGGCGTTCGGCGACGTGGCCATGCGTGACATCACTCCGACGGCTGTGCGGATCTGGCATAGCGGGCTGGACCCGGCCAAGCCGACTCAGCGGGCGCACGCGTATGGACTGCTGCGGGCAATCCTGTCGACCGCAGTGACCGATGAGGTAATCGCGACCAACCCCTGCCGGATCCGCGGGGCGGGTACGTCCGCCTCGACGCGACGCGTCGAGCCCGCGTCCCTCAGCGAGCTGCGCACCCTCGCGGACAACATGCCAGCCCGGTACCGGGCGATCGTTCTCGTCGGCGCCTGGTGCGGCCTCCGGATCGGCGAGATATCCGAGCTGCGTCGGGCCGACATCGATCTGAGGCAGAAGGTTCTGAGGGTGCGGCGTGGCGTGGTCCGTGTCGACGGCCAGGTATCGGTCGGCCTTCCGAAGAGCCACGCCGGCATCCGCGATGTCGCGATCCCGCCGCATCTCATCCCGCTTCTTCAACGGCATCTCGACGACTACGTTCTCCCGGCGAAGGACTCGCTGGTGTTCCCATCAGTGGGCGACCCCCGGGTTCAGGTGCACCCGAACACCTTGTATCGCCATTGGTACCGCGCCCGCGATGCGGCAGGAAGGCCGGATCTGCGCATCCACGACTTGCGCCACACCGGAGCCGTGCTCGCGGCCCAGACTGGGGCGACCCTGGCCGAACTCATGGCTCGCATCGGCCACTCCACCCCACAGGCAGCACTGCGGTACCAGCACGCAGCGCGCGGTCGCGACGCCGAGATCGCTGCCGCGCTCTCGCGCTTGGCCGATGGCGGCTAGGCGATCCGCGCTGACACGCCGACGGCAGCCATCGAGCCCTCTACGTGCGATTGATCCTGAGGGCCAGGTCCTCAATGCTCGGCGTACCCAATTAGTGCCCCGACTTTCCGCATTGCCAGCACCCCGCTTGGGAGAGCGGAGGTTGCATGGCGTGCAGCAGGTCCAGGAAGGCCACCTCCGAAGGCTTTTAGGAGTAGGAGGTGCTCTGTCATGGACCCAAAGCCCCCCCGATCCTACGAGTCGCTGTCACACGCGGCCGCTCGCACCGGGATGAGCATCAAAACGTTGCGCCGACGGATCGCCGGCGGCCAGTTGGCCGCCTACCGCAGCGGCCGTCTGATCCGTGTGGACCCGACCGAGGTAGACCGGATGCTGGTTCGCATCCCCACTGCGACATCGAGAGGCTGGTGAACGGGATCTCTTCGTCCCGAACTCCGCGCTGCCCTCTCGGACAGCGGTGTTCGCGTGGAGTCCGTGCGCCGGCAGGCCATGCGGCGGTGCTGGTTGTTGACCTCGTTGCGGTACTTCTCTGCTGTACTCACAGCCGGGATCGGCCCCGTAAGGAGCCAGCTCGGTCACCCAAGCGCTGCTGCGGACGGGAGACAGACGACCCCCGGGGAGTTATCCACAGGTTTCCGCTCGGCGCGACGAAGGGCCGATCCCGTGCCACCGTAGTTGCACTCCGCCGCTGTGGCGGGGTGGGTGGGAACGAAACGGGGAGGCCCTGATGGGGGCTGACAGGCGCGGAAGGCCAGGCTGGTCCTGGGTCGTCGTCGCGCTGGCTGCAGCTGTGGTGCTCGCGGGGTGCAACAACTCCGACGGCACCACGCCGACGGCGACTGCGTCGTCGGCTCCCTCTTCGGCAACCACCTCCCTCTCCGCTTCTTCGTCGGCCACGAAGTCCGAGACGGCGGCAGAGCGGGACAAGCGTCTCGCCGGGGAGGCCATAGTCGAGTTCTGGGACGTTGTCGGTGAGCTCGCGGAGAACCCTGACCAAGGGACCACAGCCCTGGACTCGGTGGCGCGCGATCAGGCACGTGCTCAGTGGCAGGTCATCTTGGGGAGCTACGTCGAGAAGGGCTTGGTGCAGCGCGGTCGAGCAACTCTGAGCCGTATCGAGACTTCCACGAAGGACGGAAGGTCCTTCAAGGTGACGGCCTGCGTTGACGTGACTGGTGTTGACCTGTTGGACGACAAGGGCGCGTCCCAAGTTGACCCGGGGCGTCCAGATCGCCAGCAGTACACCTACACCGTGGTCAAAGCCGATGGGAAGTTCTTCGTCGTCGAAGACACCTTGAAGGGGAAGCCATGCTGAGGCGGCCCACCCCTATCGTCCTGATCCTGCTTGCGTTCCTCTTCTGTGGAGGCACCGCGGTCGCCGACGCACCCATCACGTGCCCCCCTGGCAGTGAGCTCGACCCGAATGCCGGCACGTGCATCATCAGCGTGACCACCCCCGGAGGCGGTGGCGGGGACGGGGGGAGGGCGCCGGGCGGGGGAGGCAGCAACTCTCAACCCGCGAGCAAGCCCGCCTGTTCGTACACGCTGGGCGGTGTGGCGAATGAGGTGCCGTGCTCGAGCGAGTACGGGTGGTGGTCGCAGTCGGAGCAGGCGTACTGCAAGGCGGCCTCGCCGCAGCCTCCGGCTGGTGATCCGGCGTGGGGCGGTCACGCGGACGGTCAGATCTATGAGTGCCGGCGCCCCGCCGGGGCGGTACCTGGGGTCGGGGTCGGCGGGGTTGGGGTGGTGTTCCTGGTGTGGCTGGCGGAGCCGCCGGCGGGGGCGCCGCCGGACCCGCGGGTGCTGGCGCAGCAGGCGATCGCGGCGATGAACCTGCGGGCGGTCTCGATCGGGATCGTCCCGGAGGCCAGGGCGGGGTCGGTCGGGCTGGTGGGGATGCCGGTGTGGATGTGGGACGCCGACCCGGGGCCGAGCTCGTGGGGGCCGCTGACGAAGTCGGTCTCGGCCGGCGGGTACACGGCGACCGCGGCGGCGAAGGTGTCGGAGGCGGGGGGGTCGATGGGCGGCGGCAAGGGGATGGTCTGCCGGGGCCCGGGGACGCCGTACCAGGACTCGTTCGGGAACCGGGTCAGCCCGGACTGCGGGTACACCTACGGCCGGCAGGGCGTGTATCGGGTGTGGGTGCGCTCGTACTGGACGGTCGACTGGTCCGGGGTGGGCCAGTCGGGGTCGATCCCGCTGCAGTTCGCGGACTCGGCCCGGATCACGATCGGTGAGGCGCAGGTGCTCACCCAGTAGCAGCAACGCGACAAGGGGGTTTCGTCATGTCGACGACGACCGGTCCGCAGCGGGCCGACATGCCACCGGCGGCCACGCCTGTCCCGGCGCAGGCGGGGCCGGCTGTCGGGCCGCCGCCGAAGCTGCGCCGCCGGCCGGCGCTGGTCGCGGCGGCGGTCGCGGCGATCTGCGCGGGGGCGCTGCTGGCGGGGTGGGCGTGGACCGCGACCAGCGGCACGGTCAGCGTGCTCGCGGCCCGCTCGAGCATCGAGCGGGGCGCGCTGATCACTGACGCCGACCTGGTCACCGTCCAGGTCAGTGCCGATCCGGCGCTGCACCCGGTGCCCGCCGACCAAGTGGCCGACGTCGTGGGCCGGCGGGCCGCCAGCGACGTCGCTGCCGGGACCTTGATGACCCTGGATCAGGTCACGGACGCGGTGCTGCCGCCGGCGGGGGAGTCGGTCGTCGGGGTCGGGCTGCCGGCTGCGGCGATGCCGGGGGAGCCGCTGCTGGTGGGGGACCGGGTGCGGATCGTCGCGACCCCGGGCCAGTCCGGTGAGGTCACGGCCGGGGAGCAAGTGACGATCGCGGCGACCGTGGTCGGGGTCCGCGTCAATGACGAGAACGGACAGAACGTGGTGAGCGTCCAGGTGCCGGAGGGGCAGGCGGCCGAGCTGGCGGCACGGGCTGCGACCGGGAACGTCGCCCTGGTGTTGGACTCCAGGGAGCGTTGATGGCTCTCATCGTGCTCTGCTCGGCCTCGGGGTCGCCCGGGGTGACCACCTCCGCGCTGGGGTTGGCGTTGACGTGGACCCGCCCGGTGCTGCTGGTCGAGGCTGACCCGACCGGCGGGTCCGCGGTGTTGGCCGGGTCCTTCCGGGGCCAGGTCACCCCCGCCGAGTCCCTGATCGACTTGGCGTTCGCGTACCGCTCCGGTGGCCTGGTCGAGGCCATCCCCGCCGTGGCGATGACCCTCCCGGACACGGGGGTCACCCTCATCCCAGGCACCCTGGCGCACGGGCAGTCCCGGTCCCTGGAGTCGCTGTGGGAGCCGCTCGCGGCCGCGTTGAAGGGCCTGGATGGCCTGGGCCAGGACGTGATCGTGGACGCCGGCCGGCTCGGTCTGGCCGGCTCCCCGGAGCCGCTGCTGTACGGGGCGGACCTGTGCCTGCTGGCGGTCCGTACCGACCTGGTCGCCCTCGCCGGGGCCCGCTCGTGGGCACAGACCCTGCGTGGCGGGTTCGAGCAGCAGGGCGCCGGGTCCGCGCTGGGGCTGTTGACGGTCGGTGACGGCAGGCCGTACCGGGCCGGTGAGGCAGCCAAGGTCCTGCAGGTGCCCGCGGTGGCGTCGCTGGCGTGGGACGAGGCAGTCGCGGGCGTGTTCTCCCGCGGGCAGGCCCAGCCGCGACGGTTCGACCGGACGCCGCTGGTGCGGTCGCTGCGCTCGACCGGTGAGGCCGCCCGCGCCCGGCTCCGCGCCACCAGCGAATCGCCGGACACCACCGAGCGTCCCGGCACCGAGTCGACCCGGGTGCCGGGGGCGGGGAGGTCGGCATGAGCGCCGAACCCACCACGGACGCCGGGCTCGGCCCGGACCCGTCCGACCTGCCCCTGTTCACGGCGGCGGCGCCGGCGCGGGCCGGGCGGGTCCGCGGGACCTTCTCGATGACCCCCCACGCCCACACCACTGCCAATCCCAACACGGACGCTGGTGACCGTGTCCCGAGGGCGAGGCCGCTGCCGCGGCCGTACGCCGGCGACCTGGACTGGTCTCTGGTCGCGTCGATCCGGCAGCAGGCCTCGGACCGGCTCTCCGCCGCTCTCGGCCAGGACCGCGGCCGGGCCGGCAGCGCCGAGCAGCGCGAGCAGGGCCGGGCGATCATCACCGACCTGCTGGAGGCCGAGACCGCCGAACGGATCAGCGCCGGCGAACCGGCGTGGACGACCACCGAGCAGGAGGCGATGGCGGCCGCGGTCGAGAACGCCCTGTTCGGACTCGGCCGGCTCCAGCCGCTGGTCGACGACGACCGGGTGGAGAACATCATCATCACCGGGTATGACCGGGTCACCCTGGAGCTGACCGACGGCCGGCTGATCCACGGCCCGGCGGTGGCGGACTCGGACCAGGAGCTGATCGACTTCC
The DNA here is from genome assembly GCF_035325325.1 of Phycicoccus sp. Taxonomy (NCBI): domain Bacteria; kingdom Bacillati; phylum Actinomycetota; class Actinomycetes; order Micrococcales; family Intrasporangiaceae; genus Phycicoccus; species Phycicoccus sp. The sequence continues at coordinate 52,647 of NZ_DAOLAC010000024.1, forward strand.
TGGTGTTCCTGGCCTCCCGCTCCGAGGTCAACGCCCGCCCGTTCTCCGAGGCCCAGCCGCGGCTGCACCTGCGCCTGGATGGCGGCGCCCGGCTTGCCGCGGCAGCGTGGGTGACCCCCCGCCCGTCGGTGGTGATCCGCCGGCACCGGCACCGGTCGGTGACCTTGGAGGACCTGGTCGGGCTCGGCACCCTGACCGATGTGGCGGCGTCGTTCCTGGCCGCGGCGGTCAAGGCCCGCAAGTCGATCGTCGTTGCCGGCGCCCAGGGCGCGGGGAAGACCACCCTGGTGCGCGCCCTGTGCGCGCAGATCCCACCGCACGAGGTCATCGGCACCTTCGAGACCGAGTACGAGCTGCACCTGCACGAGCTGCCCGGGACCCACCCGATCGTGTTCGCGTGGGAGGCCCGGCCCGGGTCGGGTGAGCGCGGCCAGGACGGGCGGGCCGCGGGCGAGTTCACCCTCTCCGAGGCGCTGTTCGACTCCTTCCGGTTCAACCTCTCCCGGCAGATCGTCGGGGAGGTCCGCGGCCACGAGATCCTCGCCATGCTCAAGGCGATGGAGTCCGGCGCCGGGTCCATCTCCACCACCCACGCCCCGTCCGCGGAAGGCGCCATCGGCAAGCTCGTCACCTGTGCGATGGAGGCCGGCCCGCACGTCACCCACGACTACGCCGTCCGCGCGATCGCCGCCGCGATCGACGTCGTTGTCTACGTCCACCTCGACACCGCCCCGTCCGTCGACGGCACCTGGCAGCGACACCGCTGGGTCGCCGAGATCATCACCGTCACGCAAGGGGAGAAGGAGAAGGGGTACGCCGTTCAGCACGTCTTCCGCACCGCCCCCGGTGAGCGCGAGGCCGCCCCGCACGTCCTGGACGACGACTACCGCGACCTGGCCCGGTACGGGTTCGACCTCGACGCCTACGTCCGCGGCGGGCGGGTGGCGTCATGACCCCGCTGGTGCCCGCTGTCGCCGGCGCCCTCGTCGTCGCCGGCGTCTTGGCCCTGGTGGCCGGGCTGCGGCCGGCCCCGCCGCGCCCGCCCGCCCGGACCCACCGGCCGCGACCCGGGACCCGGCTGGCGGCGGTGACGCCCCGCACCCGCGCCCTGCTCGCTGCGGGTGCCGTGCTCGGGCTGGTCATCGCCGTGGTGACCGGCTGGTGGGTCGCGGTCCTCCTCGCCCCCGCCGCCCTGGCCGGGGTCCCGTTGCTGCTCTCCGCGCCCGCCGCGGCGACCCCGATCGCGCGGTTGGAGGCGATGGAGGAGTGGACCCGCGCCCTGTCCGGGGTCCTCACCGCCGGGATCGGGCTCGAGCAGGCCCTGCTCGCCACCCTCCGCTCGACCCCCGAGACGATCCGCCCCGAGGTCACCCGGCTCGCGTCCCGGTTGCGGGCCCGCTGGTCCACCGAGGACGCGCTGCGGGCGTTCGCCGACGAGCTCGACGACGCCACCGGCGACGTCATCGCCGCCAACCTCATCCTCGGCGCCCGCCGCCGCGGCGCCGGCCTGGCCAGCGTCCTCGAGGGGCTCGCGTCCTCGGTCGCCGACGACGTCCGCGCCCGCCGCGAGATCGAGGCCGACCGGGCCAAACCGCGGGCGACCGCCCGCTGGGTCACCATCATCACCGTCTCCGTGCTGGCCTTCCTCGCCCTGACCGGCCAGTACATCGCCCCCTACGGCTCCGGGTTCGGCCAGCTCCTCCTCGTCGCGTTGCTCGGCCTGTATGTCGCGACGCTGGTGTGGATGCGGAAGATGGCCACCGGCCGGCCCCTGCCCCGGTTCATCGGCGACACCGCGAGGGCGGGCGCGTCATGACCGGCCCGACCGCGCTGCAGCTGGTCACCGCCGCCGGCGCCCTCATCGGGCTCGGTGTCGCGCTGGCGATCTGGCGGATGGTCCCGGCCCAGCCGGACCTGCGCGACGCCCTCGATCGGCTCTCCCCGGAGCACGGCCGCCACCTGACCACCACCACTCCCGCCGGCGGCGGGGACGTCAGCGACCGGCTCGGACGGTGGGGCATGAAGGTCCTCCCCGCCGGGGTGTGGGGGCGTGTCCCCACCAAGGAGCTCGCGATCCTGCGCACACCGCTCTCCCGCTTCTACGGGGAGAAGGTCCTCTACGCGATGGTGGGGCTGGTCATCCCGCCGCTGCTGACGGTGCTGTTCAACACCTTCGACGCCGGCCTGCCCCTCTACGTCCCGGCCGCCGCCAGTGCGGGCCTGGCGGTGGTGCTGTTCTTCCTCCCGGACTACAACGCCCGCGACGACGCCAAGAAGGCCCGGGCCGAGTTCGCCCGCGCCCTCGGCGCCTACATCGACCTCGTCGCCCTCGAACGCCTCAGCGGCGCCGGGCCCCGCCAGGCCATGGAAGCCGCCGCCGGAGTCGGGGACTCCTGGGTGTTCCGCCGCCTCACCGAGGAGCTCGCCCGGACCCGCTGGTCCGGCGTCACACCGTGGGAGGCCCTGCGCGCCCTCGGCGCCGAGCTCGGCCTGCCTGAGCTGGACGACCTGGCCGACATCATGCGCCTCTCCGGGGAGGAGGGCGCCCAGGTGTACGCCACCCTGCGGGCCCGCTCCGCCGCGGCGCGCACCGCGATGCTCACCGCCGAGAAGGCCAAGGCGGCCGAGGTCGCCGAACGGATGACCATCCCGATGAGCCTGCTCGGGGTCATCTTCCTGGCCATCCTCGTCGCCCCTGCCCTCCTCCGGGTGATCGGAGGCGCCACCTGAACACCCTACTGCCGCAGCCGCACCAGACATCACCACCGAACCCTTGAGGGGGAACCCATGTACTACCTCGCCGCCACCCTGCACACCCTCGGCGTCCGGCTCGCCGACACCGCCCGCAGCCGCACCGCAACCGCCGAGCGGGGGTCGGTGACCATCGAGCAGGTCCTGTGGGCCGTCGCGCTCATCGCGATCGTCGGGATCGTCGTCCTGGCGATCAAGTCCTACGTCACCACCGAGGCCGCCAAGATCAAGTAGCGCCCCGGTGACCGCCCGACCCCGTGCCCGACCGCCCGGGCGCCACCCCGCCACGGTGGCGCCCCGGGCCGAGCGCGGCTCCACCTCGGTCCAGATGGTCATCCTCATGCCCGCCCTGTTTGCGGTCACGTTCCTCGGCCTCCAGGCCGCGCTGACCTACCACGCCCGCACCCTGGCCATCGCCTCCGCACAGGAAGGCGCCCGCGCCGCCGGCGCCGAGCACGCCACCAAAGCCGTCGGGATCACCCCCGCCCGCGACTACCCCGCCGCGACCGCCGGCGACGCCCTCACCGCGGC
>NZ_DAOLAC010000025.1:0-55763 GCF_035325325.1 Phycicoccus sp.
CCCCGAACACCGCCCCTACCCGTCGACGTCCCCCGACCCGTCCCGCAGCATCGGACGGTAACGATCCGGTCACGACTCCGGCCGCGGATGTCCCGGTAGGGGCCCTCCAATGGCTTTTGGAAGTAGAGGCACCAACTCGTCGACGGCAGGAGCCAGCCCATGCACCCCATCGAGGTCCCTACCCACTGGGACGACACCGCCCTACTCACCTTCGAACAGTTCTGCACCCTCATCCACACCCCCCAACGCACCGTCCGCGACTGGCGCCGCCGCGGCGTCGGCCCCCGCTGGTCCCGCTTCAACGGCACCGGCCGCCTCTACACCACCGTCGCCGAAACCCGCCGCTGGCTCGGCATCCCCCGCCCATGACCACCGCCGGCCGCCGCTCCTACGAGTCCCTCGCCCAAGCAGCGGAGAGGACCGGGATCAGCACCAAGACGCTTCGACGGCACATCGCCGCCGGCGCGTTGACCGCCTACCGATGCGGACGGCTCATCCGCCTGGACCCGGACGACGTGGACCGGATGATGGTCCGCGTCCCCAACGGGCGATGACCGATGCGCTACTCCCCCTTGGGATTCGACATCCGGGAGAGCGCCTCGGCGATCTGCCGGTCCCGCCCCTGCGCCGCGTGCTGGTAGCGGAGAGCAGCATTGACGCTGCTGTGGCCGAGCCGGTGCTCGTCGCCACCGCGTTGCCCATGCGTGAGGCAGGAACCGCACGCTAGGGGAGGACATCGCCTCCAAAGCGTCATTTCGCGAGAGAATGAGTCAGCTCGCGGCGCCGCACCACGCGCCGCGGAACTGTCGTCGCTTCGACGAGTTCCCGATGGGGCTGCCGGCTCGCGGCGAACGCTAACTCTCGCGACGCGACCGCCGACTTCTTCGTTGTGGCATCTGCCCTCGCGTTGCCCTTACGAACGCTGTGCCGCCACCTGCGCGAGGTCAAAGCCAGTCACGGACGAGGGGCCGCCCAGGCGCGCCTGAACGCGGTCAAGCGCAGCCCGCTCAAAGACTCCGGCAAGAGTTGGCGAAACCTGATCCAGCCCCTCAATAAGAATCATCGCCGTGGGTGCCCTCCGAGGCCGCCCGGCCCCTTTCTCTAGCTCGGTGAATACTCTCTTGGCGTCTGTGGAGATCTTGCCTGCCGAAATGACGATCGCTTCGTTGGCAGAATAGCGAACTCTTCGATAGTTGAATGGGTGCGCGTCTCCGGCACCGAAGTCCCGATCCTTGAGTTCCACGATCCAAAGTCGCCCCAAGTGCTCAAAGAGTAGATCCACCTCCTCGCTCGACTCCTCGAGGTTCCACACGATCGACTCAATCGGTACACCTAAGTCCGTAAGGCGATCAGTCACCCAAACCGTCATCCAATGGCTTCCGCGACTAAGCTGCCTTCCGACCTCCGAAAGGCTGTACCCTTCGCTCAGTGACTCCTCGGAGAATTTTCTCCCACAATGGGCACACTTCAGGTCGCCCGTTGATTCGGTTGTCAACTGTGAGGGATCGCTGAGGCGAATCAAGGGAGAACTGGTCTTCTCGCACTGAAGGATATGCTCAGTAACAATGAGCCCATGATCTTTCATGGCATCTAGGGACGCTACGACCTCCTCGCGAGCCTTCCCACGCTTCGAGAGCACATCCGTCTCGCGTGCGAACCTTGCTTGGGCGATCTCAATCAGCAGTTCACGCGTTCGCCTGTCTGCCAAGACTTCAGCAGCGTGCGACGTCGGAGGGTCGAATTGCGCTGGTGACAACACCAGAGGCACGTCTTCGTCAGCAAATTGGTTCTTCAGTCGCTTAATTCGGGATATGGACGCTGAAGGAACCTTCCATTCAGTCGGCCAATGCCTTGTTCGCCGGCCATCCAGCGCCGCCGAGATTGACGATCGGACAAGTGTGCAGAAGTCGTCTAACTCGCTACTTGGATCGCCGTTACCGTCGCGGGCGACTCGCATGACATTGACGCCCTTCCATGGCGGCTCACCTGCGGCCCGTGTGGTCCAGTAGCGGTCCTCAATCACGAACATGAGCACAAAAGTAGCGGTCGAGGAGAAAAGCACCTCGACGCTCATGCGCCCTATCTCTGGGCTCTGGCCAGGGGTCATGCGCGAATCACGAAATGGCTCGTACGCAGGCTCCACCGCAGCGAGCCCGAAAAATGCTTCCCGACTGCCCGCTATGGCCGGCACCCACTCGTTGCTTCGCATCGCCTCAACGACACACCGGAAGTCCTTCGGCTCGATGGGGACATCGAGCACACGCTGATCTATCCGTAACATACTTTCCCTCTGACGCGATGGGTCGCAGAGGCCCACCCTACGGGTTCAGTGCCGAGTCGGAGCAGTTGTGGATCGCATCGGCGGTGGCTTGCATCGCTCGGGAACGCGCACTGCCGGGACCACACAGAGGCACCCAAGAGGATGCGGACTCAGTGGGCGTTAAGCAGCGCTCTCTTACATCGGCCCTGGTCTGAGCCGCGGCGGGCCGAATGAGGCCTCCGGTGGCAATTGGTCCCGCTCGAAAGGTCCAGGAACGTCAATCCCGAACGCCTTGCTGGGAGGAGGTGCCAAGGATGACCACGACTGCACGCCGCTCCTACGAGTTCCTCGCGCAGGCTGCTGAGCGCACGGGGATCAGCACCAGACGCTTCGGCGGCACATCGCTGTCGGGGCGTTGACCGCCTACCGGTGCGGACGGCTCATCCGCCTCGACCCGGACGACGTGGACCGGATGATGGTCCGCCTCCCCAACGGCCGATGACCGATGCGCTACTCCGCCTTGAGATTCGACATCCGGGAGAGTGCCTCGGCGATCTGCCGGTCCCGGCCCTGCGCGGCGTGCTGGTAGCGGAGAGCAGCATTGACGCTGCTGTGGCCGAGGCGCTGCTGGAGCTCGGCCAGGGTCGCGCCGGCCATCGCCGCCATCGTCGCGCCGGTGTGGCGGAGGTCGTGGATCCGCAGGTCTGGCCGGCCAGCAGCGGCACGCGCCTCCTTCCAGTACTTGTAGAAGCCCGATGGCTGGAGGCTCGAGACGCCATCGGCCGCGGGGAACATCAGCGCGTCCTGCCCTGGTGCGACGAACTCCTCGAGGTGGTGCGCGATCGCCGGCACGACGTGGGGTGGGATCGCCACCGTCCGGATGCCGGCGGCGGACTTCGGGGTACCGACGACGGCGCGCCCATGAACCTGCGAGACGGCGCGCTCGACCCGGACGGTCCCGTTGACGAGGTCGATGTCCCGACGGCGAAGCTCGAGCATCTCCCCCGACCGCAGGGCGCACCAGGCGCCGAGGAGGACGAGGGCCCGGTATCGGTCCGGCATCGCCTCGACGATGACCGCCAGCTCCTCGACAGTCGCAGGCCGGACGTCCCTCGCTCGCGGCGCGTTCGAGGCGCCACGGATGCGGCAGGGGTTGGCGTCGATGACGTCGTCAGCGACAGCCGTGTTCATCACGGCCTTGAGCACGCCGTAGGCGCGGGCTCGGACCGTCGGGGTGCCAGGATCCATCGACGACCACCAGGCGCGGACGTCGGGCGGTTTGATCTCGACGAGTGGCCGAGCGCCGAAGGCGGGCAGGAGGTACCTGCGCAGGATGTGCTCGTACCCCTCGCGGGTCTTGGGCTTGATGTCGCGCGTCGCGACCCACGTCGTCGCGTAGTCGCCGAAGGTCTCGAGCACCGGCGGTGGCGCGGGCGGCTCGGGAGGCTTCGGCCGCTCCCAGGCGCCGTCCGCGATCTTCCGGTGCTCCAGGCCGAGCCAGCCCTCGGCGTCCGCCTTCGTGAAGAACGTGACCGGGGCGTTGAGCCGGCGGAGGTCGGGCGCCATGTAGCTCGCCTGCCAGCGCCCCGAGGGCAGCTTCCGGATCCGTCCGAACCCGCGCTGTCCGACTCGCCCGCTCATGACGGAACGGGATGGCACAACGGATTTCGTGCCGCCAGCGTGCCATCCGGGCGACAGATTCTGTCCATCCCTGACCCCCTGTGTCCACGTCGGCCAAGGTGCCGACAGGGCACATCATCGCAGGTGAGAGGGCTGTACGGCAAGGTCAGGAGCGAGAGCTGGCGAGGGGACTCGAACCCCTAACCACCTGTTTACAAGACAGGTGCGCTGCCAGTTGCGCCACGCCAGCACGCCGGTCAGCGACCGGCGGCCACACACTCTACGCGGAGCCGCGGCCCCGCCGAGGGCGGTTCAGGCGCCGTCGCCCGAGGCGTCCTCCGGAGCCGCCGGCTCGACGGGGGCACCGGCCGACGGGACCGGCACGGGTCGCACCGGAGGCGAGGGCACGAGGACGGACCCGAGGACCGCGACGGCGACGACGGCGACGACCCACGCGAGCCCGAACCGCACCACGGCGTCGCCGGCGGACAGCTGGCCCTGCGAGACGAGCCATCCGGCCGGGACGAAGAGCAGCACCCCGAGCAGCGCACCGACGCCGAACCGCCCGCCGGCCACGTCAGACCGCCGCCTCGGCCGACTCCAGCTGCGGCGCGACGTCGACGACGCCCGCGGTCGTCAGGCGCAGGTGCCCACCGAGCTCCTGGTACGCGAGCACCGCCAGCTGCGGTGCCGAGGACTCGACGAGCCGCCGCACGGCCCGCCGCAGCGGCTGCGCGCAGACGAGCACCGGCTGCACCCCGGACTCCTCCACCGAGCGCGACACACGAGCCGCCTCGACGGCGATCCGCTCGGCGAAGTACGGGTCGAGGAGCAGCTGCGCTCCGCCCTCGCCGGTCCGCAGCGACTCGAGCAGCCGCTGCTCCAGCCGCGGCTCGAACGTGAGCACGTGCAGGTCGCCCCCGGTCGCGTGCGACGCCGCGATGGCCGGGCCGAGCGCGAGCCGGGCCGCCTCGACGAGGCCGTCGGGGTCGGTGGAGACCCTGGCGCGCAACGAGATCGCCTCGAAGATGCGGACGAGGTCGCGGATGTTGACGCCTTCGACGAGCAGGCCCTTGAGGCAGCGCTGCACCTCGCCGAGCGAGAGCGGGTTGGGCGTCAGCTCCTCGACGACCTGAGGGTGCGTGGAGCGGACGGCGTCGACGAGCAGCTTGACGTCCTCGCGGCCGAGCAGGTCGGCGGCGTGCCGGCGGACCATCTCGGCGAGGTGGGTGGTGATGACCGACGAGCGGTCGACGACGGTGCCGTCGAGCGCCTCGGCCCGGCCGCGCAGGTGCGCGGCGACCCACTTCGCCTCGAGCCCGAACACGGGCTCCCGCGTCGGCATCCCCTCGAGGTGCATCACCGCGTCGCCGATGACGAGGACGTGCCCGGCCGGCGCCTCCCCGCGGGCCACCTCGACGCCGTGGACCCGGATGGCATACGTGTGCGACGGCAGGTCGAGGTTGTCGCGGGTGCGTACGAGCGGGATGACGACGCCGAGCTCCATCGCGAGCTTGCGGCGCAGCGCCTTGACCCGCCCGAGCAGGTCGCCGCCGTTGTCGGCGTCGACGAGGCTGATGAGGTCGAAGGCGAGCTCGAGCTCGAGCGGCTCGACCCGGATGTCGTGCGCGAGCACCTCGGGGCTGTCCGGCGACGGCGCCGCGTCCCGCGCGTCGGCCGCCTCCTGGATGCGGCGGGCCTCCTCGCGCTCCTCGAGCTTGGGGATGGAACGGGCGAGCAGGAGGGCACCGCCACCGACGAGGAGGAAGGGCAGCTTCGGCAGCGCGGGCACGAGCGCGAGGCCCATGATGACGACGCCGGCGATCTGGATGGCGCCGCGCTGCTGGCCGAACTGGTGGAGGATGTCGCCGCCCATGTCGCGCTCGGTCGAGGCGCGGGTGACGATGATGCCGGTCGACATCGACAGCAGCAGGGCGGGGATCTGCGAGACGAGGCCGTCGCCGACCGAGAGCAGGCTGTAGGTCGAGATCGCGTCCCCGACCGCCTGCCCGTTCTGGACGACGCCGATGACGAGGCCGCCGATGAGGTTGACGAGCGTGATGACGATGGCGGCGATCGCGTCGCCCTTGACGAACTTCGAGGCACCGTCCATCGCGCCGTAGAAGTCGGCCTCGGCGGCGACGTCGGCACGGCGCTTGCGGGCCTGGTCCTCGTCGATGAGCCCCGAGTTGAGGTCGGCGTCGATGGCCATCTGCTTGCCCGGCATCGCGTCGAGGGTGAAGCGGGCGGCCACCTCGGCCACGCGCCCGGCGCCGTTGGTGATGACGACGAACTGGATGACGACGAGGATGAGGAAGATGACGAGGCCGACGACGATCGAGCTGCCGACGACGAAGTGACCGAAGGCCTCGATGACCTTGCCGGCGAAGCCGTCGACGAGGACGAGGCGGGTGGCGCTGATGTTGAGGGCCAGCCGGAAGAGCGTCGCGACGAGCAGCAGCGAGGGGAAGACGGCGAAGTCGAGCGGCCGGGTGACCCGCAGCGCGACGAGCAGGACCAGCACCGACAGCGTGAGGTTGAGCGCGAGCAGCAGGTCGAGGACCATGCTCGGCACCGGCACGACCATCATGACGACGACCGCGACGACGGCAGCGGGGATGCCGATCTGGCTCAGCCGCGGGTTCATCGGACCTCGCGGTGGCGGCGGGGAGGCTGGGTGGCAGTCATCTCGGAACCCCCATCGGCAGGGACGTCACGGACCTGAGGTGTTCGGGGTCTCCGGCACCCGGCGGGAACCTGTGGCGCGCGGGCTCAGACGGCGACACCGGCACGCTCCCGGTGGGCGGCGGGGTTGCGGTGCACTCCCCCGACGACGCCGCGCCTGCGCAGCCCGACGACGAAGACGAACACGCCGGCGACCGCGTCGAACAGCTCCGGCGGGATCTCCTCGCCGATGTCGCAGAGCCGGAAGACGGTGCGCGCCAACGGGATGTCCTCGACCATCGGCAGCCGCAGCTCGGCGGCCTCCTCACGGATCCTCGTCGCCGCCGCCCCGGCTCCCCGGGCCACGACCCGCGGTGCTCCGTGCCCCATCTCGTACTTGAGCGCCACGGCGACGTGGGTCGGGTTGACGAGGACGACGTCGGCGGAGGAGAGGTCGGCGAGCATCCGGTTGCGGCTCATCTCACGCTGCTTGCCGCGGATGAGGCCCTTGAGCAGCGGGTCGCCCTCGGACTGCTTGTGCTCGCGCTTGACCTCGTCGGGCGTCATCTTGAGGGAGGTGCCGATCCGCCGGCGCTCGACGACGTAGTCGGCGGCGGCGAGGACGAGTCCGACCGCGGCGACCACCCGCAGGACGTGCACGGCGGCGCCGACCGCGGCAGACGCGGCCGCACCGAGCGACCACGAGCCGCCGGTCGTCATCATCGTCGCGGCGTCGCGCAGCTGGACGTAGCCGATCCAGCCGAACACGACGAACTTGAGCATCGTCTTGACGAAGTTCCACGCCGCGTGGGCCGAGACCAGCTGCTTGAGGCCCTTGGCCGGGTTGAGGACCGAGAAGCGCGGCTTGAACTTGCCCGGGTACACCCGCAGCCCGCCCTGGGCGGCGTTGGTGACGAGCGCGGCCGCCACCATGACCCCGAGGAACGGTGCGAGGACCCACAGCGCGTCGACGGTGGCCCGGCCCATGAGGGCCACCCCCTGCTCCGGACGCGGGTCGGCGATGACCTCTCGCAGCCCGTGGAGCAGCTCGCCGAACAGCTCCGCGAGGCCCCGGACGAGGTGCGGCAGGAGGATGGAGGCGAGGAGGACGGCCGTCCACGCGCTGAGCTCGGCGGTGCGCGGCACCTGCCCGTCGCGCCGGGCCTTCTTCAGCCGCTGCGGGGTCGGCTTCTCGGTCCGCTGGGCCTTGTCGCCGCCGCCGCTCATCCGCTGGTCCCGAGCATCCGGGCCACCGACGTCAGGTCCCGGCCGACCTGGTCCATCACCGTGCTGACGACGCCCGGCAGCAGGGCGAACGCGACGCCCGCGAAGGTGATCGCGAGGACGATCTTCACCGGGAAGCTGATCGCGAAGATGTTGAGCGTCGGCACCGCGCGCGAGACGAGGCCGAGCGCGACCTCGGAGAGGAACAGCACGACGAGCACCGGCGCGGCCACCTGGAGGGCGCCGCCGAGGAAGGTGCCGACGTGGTCGGTGACCAGCCGGCTGAGGTCGCCGAGCGACATCGGGTGCAGCGGCACGACGGTGAACGTCGCGATGAGGCCGCGGACGAGGAACAGGTGGCCGCCGAGCGCGAAGAGGAGGGTGATCGCGAGGAGCTGGTGGATGCGACCGAAGAGGCTGCTCGAGACGTTGGACAGCGGGTCGTAGAGGCTCGCGAGGGTGAAGCCGCTCGCGAGGTCGATCAGCTCGCCCGCGGCCTGGATGACCGAGAACGCGGCGAGGACGACGAAGCCCATCGCGGCCCCGACGACCGCCTGGTAGAGCGTCGCCCCGGCGAGCGGCAGCAGCTCGAGCGCCGGCGTCGCGTGCCCGCGCAGCGCGGGGAGCACCGCGAGCGCCAGCGCCACGGCGAGGCCGGCCTTGACCCGCACCGGCACCGCCTTGCTGCTGAACGGCGGGGCGAGGAGGAAGAACGCCGAGAGCCGCACCGTCGCGAGGAGCATCGTGACGAGCGAGTCGGCGGCGAACGAGATCGTCATCAGGCGAGCAGCTGGGGCAGCAGGTCGAACATGCTGCGGGTGAACGCGACCGCCTCCTGGAGCATCCAGTGGCCCGCGACGACGAGGACGACGGCGACCCCGATGAGCTTCGGGACGAAGCTGAGGGTCACCTCCTGCACCTGGGTCACCGCCTGGAAGAGCGAGATGACGAACCCGATGGCGAGGGCGGTGAGGAGGACGGGCAGCGCGAGCTTGGCGCTGACCACCATGGCCTGCACCCCGATGTGGACGATGTCGGCGTCGGTCATCCTCGCCCCTACCGGTAGCTCTGGACGAGCGCGGTGACGATGAGTCCCCAGCCGTCGACCATGACGAAGAGCAGGAGCTTGAACGGCAGCGAGATGAGCGCGGGCGGCAGCATCATCATGCCCATCGACATGAGCACGGAGCTGACGACGACGTCGATGACGAGGAACGGCACGAAGACGACGAAGCCGATGATGAACGCCGACTTCAGCTCGGAGAGGACGAAGGCCGGGATGAGGGTGGTCAGCGGGACGTCGTTGATGTCCTTGGGCTTCTCGGCACCGCTCAGCTTGACCATCGTCGCGAGCTCGGCCGGGCGGGTCTGCTTGCCCATGAAGTCGCGCAGGGGTTCCACCGTCTTGTCGATGGCCTGCGACTGGGTGATCTCGCCCTTGAGGTAGGGCTGGACGCCCTCGTCGTTCATCTGGGACAGGGTCGGCGCCATGATGAAGAGGCTGAGGAAGAGGGCGAGCCCGACGAGCACCTGGTTCGGCGGGATGGTCTGGGTGCCGAGGGCGTTGCGGGTCAGCGACAGCACGACGATGACCTTGGTGAACGCCGTCGTGAGGATGAGCAGGGCGGGCGCCAGCGAGAGCACCGTGAGCAGCACGATGATCGTCACCGTCTGGCTCGGCTGGGTGGCGCCGGCGTCGAGGGTCACCGACACCGGGCCGGGCGAGCCCGACGGGCTCGGCGTCGGCGTCGGCGCGGCGAACGCCGGGGTCGCGGTGGCGCCGAACGTCGTCAGGAGGACCGCGACGGTGAGCGCCAGCCGGCGGAGGCGACGCAGCAGGGCGGAAGGACTACGCACGGCCGCCCTTCAGCGCGCCGACGACGACGCTCGCGGCGTTCCACGGCCAGCCGGCCGGCACCTCGGCCGGGGCGGCGCCGCGGCGCTCGAGCGGGATGGTCGACGGGTGGGGCAGCCGGCCGGCGGTCGGGCCGGAGCGCACGCCGCGGGCGTGGTGGCCGCGGTGCGAGCGGGTGCGCTCGAGGGCGCGGCGCTCGGCGCGGGTGGCCGGCTGGACGAGGGTGAGCGACGGGGCCGCGGCCTCGTCGTCGAAGCGGGCGGCGAGGACGGCGGCGAAGTCGGTCGGCGGCGTCAGCGGCCCCCGGGGCTCCTCGGGCTGCTCCGGGTCCTCCGGGCGGTCGGTGGCGGCGGCCGGGACGGCCGCCGGCACGAGCTCGCGCAGCAGCGAGACCTGCTGGTCGGTGACCCCGAGGACGAGCACCTGCTCGCCGACCCGGACGACGTGGACGGCGGTGCCGCGACCCAGCGCCCGGCGCGACAGCAGCTCGACCTCGTGCCCGGACCCGGCCGCGGCGACGCCCCCGATGCCCCGTCGCTTCGCCCAGCGGGCGAGCATGACGAGGAGGGTGAGGACGACCCCGAGCGAGACGAGGAGCCGGAGGATCTCGAGCACGTGTGGTCCCCTCCGTCAGGCGCCGAGGCCGACGGCGGGGTCGGTGCTGACGATCTCGGTGACCCGGACCGCGTACTCGTCGTCGACGACGACGACCTCGCCGCGGGCCATGAGCGTGCCGTTGACGAGGACGTCGACGGGGCTGCCGGCCGGGCGGTCGAGCTCGACGACGGCGCCGGGGGCGAGCCCGAGCACCTCGCGGACGGTCATCCGGCTGCGGCCGAGCTCGACGCTGATGCCCAGCTCCACCTCGCGCAGCAGGTGCAGGCGGCGCGGGTCGACGGCGGCCGGGGCCGCGGTCGGGGCGGCGGCCGGGGCCGCGGTCGGGGCGGCGGCCGGGGTACCGAGCGGCGGCAGGGCCGGGGCGGCGGCCGCCGGCTCGGCGAACGCGTCCTGCGGGGTGTCGGGGAAGGTCATCGTGGGTCCTCGGGTGGGGTCGGGGTCAGGGGACGATCTGGACGGCGAGGCGCCGCCCGTGGCTGCCGGGCGTGGCGCGGGCGACGCGGACCGCGCCGGTCGAGACGACGAGGGGCTCCTCGGTGCGGTGGCGCAGCGGGACGACGTCGCCGACGGAGAGGGCGAACACCTCGGCCGAGGTGAGCGTCACCTCACGGAAGGCGACCCGGACGTCGACCTCGACGTGGCCGAGGCGCTCGGTGACGACTCGGCGGGTCTGCGCCGCGCGCTCCCCCGCTCCGTCGTCGTCGGCCATCTTGTCGAGGGTCGTGAGGAGCGGCGTCAGCGTGCTCAGCGTGAGGCAGGCGGTGAGCGCCACCGGCCGCTCGAAGACGCCGAGCTCGAGCTCGACCGTGACGACCGGGTCGGTGGCGCGAGCCACCTGGTGGAAGCGGACCGTCGACTCGAGGCCGGTGAGCGCGACCGGCAGGTCGCCGATCACGGTGAACGCGAAGGGGATCTCGCCGACGATCTGGCCGAGGAGCATCTCGGCGAGGCCGGACTCGATCTCGGTGAGGGGACGCTCGGGCTGCTCACCGGTCCCGGTGCCGCCGAGCATCCGGTCGAGGAAGCCCATGACGTCGCCGAGCGCGAGCTGGAGGTGGCCGCCGCCGGGCAGCCCCTCGACGGCCAGGGCCCCGAGCACGCTCGGGCGCGGCACCGACTCGAGGTACTCGCCGTAGGTGCGCTGGCCGAGGGAGACCACGCGGGCGGGCACGATGGTCCGCAGGCTGCTCGAGAGCACGGTCGACACGCGCCGGGCGAGGGTCTCGACGACCACCTGGAGCGCCTGCTCCCGCTGCCGGGAGAGGCGGTCCGGGCTGCGGAAGTCGTAGGGCGCGGGCTCGACACTCACGCCTGCCCATCGGCACCCCGGGGAGGGCCTTGAGGCATCCACCGGCCACGGCCCGCGAACCGGCCGTTCGGCCGACCCGGCGGGGGACGTCCGCCCGACGGCGGCGCCCCCTCGCCGGGTGGCTCCCGGCCGGCTCCCTGCCGGGGCCGGCCGGAAGGCCGGGGTCACTGCATGACGAACTCCGTGACGTAGACGTCGATGACGTCGCCGTCGTAGCGCTTCTCGATCTCCTTGACGACGGAGCCGATCGCGGCGGCGCGGGTCTTCGGCGTGAGCATCTGCTCGTAGGTGCGCTGGCCGAGGATGGAGATCGCGGCGTCCCGGGCCTTGGCGCCGTTGACGCCGTCCTTGCCGGCGGCCGCCTTCGCCTCCTCGGTCACCTCGAGCGAGAGACCGAGCTTGAGGTAACGACCGTCGGCGAGGTTGAGGGTCAGCGAGTCGAGGTCGACGACCGGGCCGCTGGTTGCGGTCGGGGTCGGCTCCGACGCGGAACCCGACGAGCTCCCCTTGAGGAAGTACCAGGCGCCACCTCCGGCGAGGACGACGACGAGCACGATGACCACGAGCATCTTCTTGCTCTTCTTCTCCGGCTCGGCCGCGTGGGCGGCGGGCGCGGGGGCGGTGGCGGTGCTCATCGGGAGCCTCCTGGGGACGAGGTGCTGACGGTGGTGGCGGAACCGGCGGTCGTGGCGGGGCTGGTCGTGGCCGCCGCGTGGACGACGACGGCGACCCGGCGGTTGCGGGCGCGCCCGGCCTCGGTGGCGTTGGAGGCCAGCGGGCGCTGGTCGGCGTAGCCGGCGGCGCCGAGCTGGCGGCCCGCGACGCCCTGACCGAGCAGGTACTGCAGGACCGAGGTGGACCGGGCCGTCGACAGCTCCCAGTTCGAGGGGTAGAGGCCGACCACGGGCACGTCGTCGGTGTGCCCCTCGACGGTCATCGTGTTCGACAGCCGGCGCAGCGTCGGCGCGATCGCGGCGAGCACCCTGCGGCCGTCCGGCTTGAGCGTGGCCTGGCCCGGGTCGAAGAGCACCCGGTCCGAGACGATGTCGACGACGAGGCCGTCGTCGCGCAGCTCGAAGTGCACGGCCTGCTGCAGGCCCTTGGCCGTCAGCGCCGTCACCAGCCTGTCGCGCACCGCGGTCAGCTGGTCGCGGGCGGCCTGCTTCGTCTTCTCGTCGCCGGGCTGGCAGGGGGCGCTCGTGGTGGTCGTCGTGGGCGAGGTCGCGACGTCGCTCACGACCTGGGGCGCGACCGGCGCGATGGCCTGGATGGCCGAGTCGGTCGAGGTGCCGTCGAGGACGCCCTGGGTGTGGTTGGTGACGGCGGGCGCGCCGAAGTACTGCTGGAGGCCCGAGGACAGCGCGAGCAGCTTCGCCTGGTCGACCTGGCTGATCGCGAAGAGGACGATGAACAGGGCCATGAGCAGGGTGATCATGTCGGCGTAGCTGAGCAGCCAGCGCTCGGCGTTCTCGTGCCCGCTCTCCTCCTCCTCCTCGTGCTGCCGGCGCCGACGTCCCGAGGGGCCCGGGCCGCTCACGCCGCGTCCTGGAGCGGGGCGTCACCGGCGATCACGGCGCGCAGCCGCTTCTCGACGACGCGCGGGCTCGTGCCCGCCTGGATCGACATGATGCCCTCGAGGACCATCTCGAGGTGGGCGACCTCGGCCTCGCTGATCCGCTTGAGCTTGCTCGACAGCGGCAGCCACATGACGTTCGCGCTCATGACGCCCCAGAGGGTCGCGACGAACGCGCCGGCGATGAGCTGGCCGAGCTCCTCGGGGGAGTCGAGGTTGCTCAGCACGTGGATGAGGCCGATGACGGTGCCGATGATGCCGATGGTCGGTGCGTAGCCGCCCATGTCGGCGAAGAACTTGATGCCGAGGTGGTCGGCCTTCCGGCGGGTCTTGATCCGGGCGGCGAGGACGTCGTAGATCTCGTCGGCGTCGGTGCCGTCGACGGTCATCTCCAGGCCTTCGCGGAGGAACGGGTCCTCGGCGCCGCGGGCCTTCTCCTCGAGGGCGAGCAGGCCCTCGCGGCGGGCGATGTCGGCGAGCGCGATGAGCTCGGCGACCGCCTCGTCGCTCCTCGGCCGGGCCGTCGTGAACGCCTTGACCGTCTGCTTGAGGATGGCCGAGACGTCGGAGAGGAAGCCGCCGGCGACGGCCGCGCCGATGCTGCCGACGAAGACGAGGATGATCGGCGGGATGAGGATGATCGAGGTGGGCGAGGCCCCCTCCATGACGAGGGAGGCGATGACGGCACCGAAGACGGCGATGATCCCGGCGCTGG
Organism: Phycicoccus sp.; assembly: GCF_035325325.1. Lineage (NCBI taxonomy): Bacteria > Bacillati > Actinomycetota > Actinomycetes > Micrococcales > Intrasporangiaceae > Phycicoccus > Phycicoccus sp. The sequence goes on from NZ_DAOLAC010000025.1 coordinate 13,839, forward strand.
GCGCGAGCTCCATGGGGCAGTCCCCCATGCCCCGGACGGCGCGCAGGGCGACCCGGCCGGCGCTCGAGCGGGCGCCCGGCTGGGCGGTGCCCGACTCGTCGGCCGCCGTGAGGACCGAGGCCCGGGACTGGCGCATGATGAGGACGACGTCGTCGAGGGTCTCCTGCACGACGTAGCGCGACCCCGTGACGAGGAGCACGACCGTGTCGGGGGTCTCGTCGACGCGCTCGATGAGGTCGGGGTTGATCCCGAAGCGCGTGCCGTTGCGGCGGGTGAGGATGATCATGGGGTCGGTTCCGTCCTGGAAGTTCTGGACACGCCGTCCGTGACGTGTCGGGGTTCCCATCGGCAGGCGGGTCCCGGACTTGAGCGGTCCGGGGCCGCCGGGGGCGTCCGCGTCGAGGTCCGTCCCGTCCCCGCCGGACGGCGCGCGCGACGACGGACCCGCCCCGGTGGGGGGCGGGTCCGTGCGCGGTCCGTCGGTCACGAGGCGGGTCCGGTCCGGCGGGTCAGCGCTTGAGGTTGACGAGGTCCTGGAGGATCTCGTCGGAGGCGCTGACCACCCGCGAGTTGGCCTGGAAGCCGCGCTGGATCATCACGAGGTTCGTGAACTCCTGGGCGAGGTCGACGTTGCTCATCTCGAGCCGTCCGGCGGCGATCGAGCCGCGGCCGCCGGTGCCCGGGACGCCGATCGCGGGCTGGCCGGAGGCGGCCGACACGCGGAACGACGAGTCGCCGGCCTTCTCGAGGCCCTCCGGGTTGCCGAAGAAGGCGAGCGCGACCTGGCCGAGGGCCTGGGTGCGGCCGTTGGAGAACGAGCCGGTGATCACGCCGTCGGCGCCGACCCCCCAGCTCTGCAGCTGGCCCGCGGCGGAGCCGTCCTGGCTGCGGAGGGTGGCCGTGCTCGCCCCCGCGTACTGGGTGAGCGGCGTGCCGTCGCCGGAGAGGTCGATGGAGACGTCGCCGGGGAAGACGAAGCCGCTCGCCGCGAGCTGCGCGTTCGTCATCGTCACCGCACCCGGGGTGAAGGCCATCGCCGTCGAGTCCCACGCGAGCGTCGCGGAGCCGACGGTCGTCGTCGCGCCCCCGGACGCGGCGACGGTCGCCGTCGCGGTCCAGGTGTCCTGCGCGGTCTTCGTGTAGGTGAGCGTCACCGGGATGCTCCGGCCGGTCTGGTCGAAGACGTCGATGCCGTTGACGACGGTCGCGCCGATGGCGGCGTCGGCGGAGAGGTTGCCGCCGGCGTCGACGGAGCCGGTCGGGGTCGGCGCCATGATGAGGCCGGTCGGCACCTTGAGGCCGGTCAGCGAGGTGCCGGTGTTGATCTGGCCGTCGACGGCCAGCCAGCCCTGCACGACACCGCCGTTCGGCGCGGTGAGGTTGCCCGAGCCGTCGAGCGAGAAGGCGCCGGCGCGGGTGTACACCTGCGAGCCCGCCTGCTGGACGATGAAGAAGCCGTCGCCGGAGATCATCAGGTCGCTCGGCCGGTTGGTCGTCTGGGCGCTGCCCTGGCTGAAGTTCGTCGCGATGCCCGCGACCTGGACGCCGAGGCCGACCTGCGACGGGTTGACCCCGCCGCCGCCGGCTCGCAGGGCCTGGCTCAGGGTGTCCTGGAACTGGGTCTGGCTCGACTTGAAGCCCGCGGTGTTGACGTTGGCGATGTTGTTGCCGATGACGTCCATGGCGGTCTGGTGGCTGCGCATGCCGGTGACGGCGGAGAAGAGCGAACGGAGCATGGTGGGGGTCCTTCGGGTTCGGTGGTGCGGGTTCGGGGGGCGCGGCTCAGGCCGTGCCGGGTGCGGCGACGCGGGAGACGACGGAGAGGGGGACCTCGGCGTCGCCGACGACGAGCAGGGGGCCGTTGGCGTCGAGCTTCACGGCCTGGACCGCCCCGCTCCTCGCCGCGCCGTCGGCGGTCCAGGTGACCTGCTGGCCGACGAGCGCCAGTGCACTCAGGCTGTTCTGGCCGCTGATGAGGGCCGTGTTCTGGGCGACGAGCTGGTGCATGGTCTCGACCATCTGCATCTGCGCGGTCTGGGCCATGAAGGCCGAGCTGTCGACCGGCTTGCTCGGGTCCTGGTACTTCAGCTGGGCGACGAGGAGCTTGAGGAAGGCGTCCGAGTCGAGCGTCCCTCCCGGGGCACTCGAGGTCGCGGCGGTACCCGTCGCGGCGGTCTGCCCCATGGGCTGGCCGCCGGTGGGGATCGTGGTCATCGGGTCACATCCTCAGGTCGAGTCGGGTGTCGGGTCGGTGGGCCCGTGTCGGGGCTGCGGTGGGTTCCGGTGGGGCCGGTCCGTGGTGTGCCGCAGGGCGGTCCGCGCTACGTGGCCGGTGCGGGTCGGGGGTGCCGGACCCGTGGTGCCGCGGCGTGTCGCCGGTGCCCACGTCGAGCCGGGTGGCCCGCAGGCCGGAGTCCTCGAGGCGGGTGCGCAGCTCGGCCAGCCCGTCGCGCAGCGCGTCCCGGGTCGCGGACTCGGCAGCGGTCAGGTGCATCCGCACCTCGTCGCCACTCACCGAGAGCCGGACGTGGACCGCGCCGAGGCCCTCCGGGTCGAGCCGGATGGTCACCTCGTGCGTCCCATCCGGGCCGGTGAGCAGGGGCGTCACGGCGGTGAGCACCTGGGTGTGCGGCAGCGGAGCCGGAGCGGCGGGCGCCGTCGGGGGCGCGGGCGGGGCCACGGGCGCGGCGGCGGTCGTCGGGGTGACGGCGGGGCTCGCGACCGGCGGCGTCACGAGGCCCGGGTCGGCGTCGGACGTCGGTGCCGCGCCTGCCGGGAGTGGCTGCGGCACCGCGGGACCGGTCGCGATGGCTCCATCGGGCCCGGTGACCGCGGCGCGGGGCGGTGTCGAGGTGCTCGTCGCCCCGGTGGTCGGGAGCCGGTCGGCCGCGGTCGGCCCGGCCGGCCCGGTCGTCCCGGCCGGCCCGGTCGGCCCGGTCGTCCCGGTCGGCCCTGTCGCAGTGGGATCAGGAACCGGCACGGACCCCTGGGCTGCGGCCGTGGCCGCCGGGGGGGCTGCCGGGGCGCTCGCCGCGCTCGCGGCGCCGGACCCGGTCGGGGCACCGGTCACGGTCACGCCGGGCGTCGAGGGGGCGCCGGCGTCCGCCGGGGTCACCGGCGCCGGGAGGGAGGCCACGGCGACGGCCGCCGCACCGGCCTCGGCCGCGACCGGAGGGACCGGGACGGGCTGTGCCGCAGCGGGGTCCGTGCCGTCGGCCGCAGCGGCACCGATCGGCGGGGTGTCGCCGGCCGGGGAGTCGGTCGTCGCGCCCGCACCGGTCGGGGCGTCGTCGTCCGGGGTCTCGCCGGGAGCAGCGGCGCCGGCCTCCCGCTCGCCCGCCCGGGCCCGCAGCGCGGCGGCGAACCCGTCGGCCGACGGGCCCGCGCCGCCCGGCGCGCGACCGGGACGAGCCGGGACCGCCGCCTGCGGGAGGGCCGGCGTGACGGCGGCGGCCATCAGCTCACCCCCAGGTAGCCGAGGACGCGGCGCACGTACTGCTGCGTCTCCGCGTACGGCGGAACGCCGCCGTAGCGTTGCACCGCACCGGCACCCGCGTTGTAGGCAGCGACCGCGAGGTCGAGGGAACCGAACCGGCCGAGGTCGCGCGAGAGCATCCGGGCCGCACCGTCGACCGCCTGGGCGGGGTCGAGCGGGTCCACCCCGAGGCCGCGGGCGGTCGCCGGCATCAGCTGCATGAGGCCCTGCGCACCGGCGCTGCTCACCGCGCGGGTGTCGAAGCCGCTCTCGGCCTTCGCCACCGCGGCGAGCAGGCCCGCCGGCAGGTCGTAGCGCGACGTCGCCGCCGCGAACAGCTGCTGCAGCGCCGCCGGCGCACCGCTCGCGGCGCCAGCGGACGTGGCGGCCCCGGTGTCGACCGTCGGGCCGAGCCGGCGGATGGCGGTGGGCGTCGTGTAGACGTCCTGCACCTTGACGACGTCGCCGCGCTTGGGCGCCGCGATCATCTTCCCGTCGCCGACGTAGATGGCGATGTGGGTCACCGGGGAGTTGAAGGCGAGCAGGTCCCCCGGTCGGGCGTGGGCGAGGTCGGGCACGGCGGTCCCCGCCCGGGCCTGGTCGGCGGCCACCCGCGGCAGCCGCACGCCGACGTCCGCGTAGGCGCGCTGGACCAGGCCGGAGCAGTCGAGGCCGGTCGCCGGGTCGGTGCCACCCCACACGTAGGGCACCCCGAGGTACCGGCGGGCGGCGGTGACGGCGCGCGAGCCGACGTCGGTCCCGGCGTTCCCCGCGAACAGGTCGCCACCGGCCACGTCGCCGGTCCCCTGGAGGGCTGCGCCGTACGCGGAGTCGAAGGCGGAGCCGGTGGTCGCCGACGTGCCGGTGGCGCGAGCGGCGGTCCCGGAGACGGACGCGATGACGGTCTGGATGGCGGCCATCCGGGCGAGGGCGGCACCGGGGCCGGCGGTGTCGACGGTCACGGGCGGGCCTCCTTCCGGGCGCGGCCGGACTCGTCGGCGACCTGCTGGTCGGCGGCGAGCAGCTCGAGGCGCTGCTCCTCGGCGGCCCGCTCGACGAGACGTTCGAGGCCCGAGGTGCGGGTCCGGGCCTCGGTGAGCAGGGCCCGCGAGCGCTCGGTCTCGCCCTCGGCGAGCGAGTGCTCGACGACGGCGTGCGCGACGCCGTCGGCCCGGCGGCCCTCGGCCACCCGGGTGGCGAGGAAGGTCGCGGCGTCGACCGGCACGCCGACCCCGCAGACGTCCCGCTCGCCGTAGCGGGCGGCCGCCTCGGCGGCGGCCTCGGCGGCCCGGCCCTGCGCGGCGGCGGCCCGGGCGAGGTCGCCGCGGCGCTGCTCCTCCTGGATGGTGCGGACCCGCAGCACGGTGCGGAGCCGGTCGGTGCGGGTGCTCACACCGCACCGGCCAGCATCGCGAGGGCGGTCCAGGAGTCGCGGGCGTCGGCGACGTCGTCGAGGTCCTGGCGCAGGAAGGTGTCGATGGCGCCGCTCTGGGCGAGGGCGCGGTCGACGAGCGGGTTCGTCCCGGCGACGTAGGCGCCGATCTCGACGAGGTCCTTCGCGTCGCGGCGGGCGGCGAGGAGGCTGCGCAGGGTGTCGGCGGCGGCCCGCTGCTGCGGGTCGGTGAGGGCCCGGTTGGCCCGGGAGACGGACTCCAGGACGTCGATGCACGGGTAGTGCCCGGCGGTCGCGAGCCGGCGGTCGAGGACGACGTGCCCGTCGAGGATGGACCGGACGGCGTCGGCGATCGGGTCGTTCATGTCGTCGCCCTCGACGAGGACGGTGTAGAGGCCGGTGATACTGCCGCGCTCGGCGGTGCCGGCCCGCTCGAGCAGCCGCGGCAGGAGGCCGAAGACCGACGGCGGGTAGCCGCGGGTCGTCGGCGGCTCGCCGGCGGCCAGCCCGACCTCGCGCTGGGCCATCGCGACCCGGGTCACGCTGTCCATCGCGAGGAGCACGTCGCGGCCCTGGTCGCGGAACCACTCGGCGATCCGGGTCGCGGTGAAGGCGGCGTGCAGGCGGACCAGTGCCGGCTCGTCGGAGGTCGCGACGACGACGACCGCGCGGGCCAGGCCCTCCGGCCCGAGGTCGTGCTCGACGAACTCGCGCACCTCGCGGCCGCGCTCCCCGACGAGGGCGAGGACGGTGACCGGGGCGTCCGTGCCGCGCACGACCATCGACAGCAGGCTCGACTTGCCGACGCCCGACCCGGCGAAGATGCCCATCCGCTGCCCGCGGCCGCACGGCACGAGGGTGTCGAGCGCACGGATCCCCAGGCCGAGCTGGGTCGTGATGCGCTCGCGGCTCATCGCCGGCGGCGGGGTGCCGTCGGTCGTCACCCAGGAGACGCCGGTGAGCGGCGGGCCGCCGTCGATCGGCCGGCCGAGCGCGTCGACGACGCGGCCGACGAGACCGTCGCCGACCGGCACCCGCAGCGGGTCACCGGTGGCCTCGACCCGGTCGCCGACGCGCACGCCGCGCAGCTCGCCGACCGGCATGCACCGGGCGGTGCCGTCGTCGAGGGCGACGACCTCGGCCATGATCGCGCCGCGCTCGCCGACGACCCGGACGGCCTCGCCGACCGCCACGTCGAGGCCGCTGACCTCGAGTCCGACGCCGATGGCGCGGGTGACGCGGCCGGTGACGCGGGGGCGGGCGGCGCGCACGAGCTCCTCGCGCAGCGTGGTCGCAGTACTCATCGGCCCAGCACCTCCCGGACCCGGGCCAGCGCCGAGGAGAGCTGCGCGTCGACGGTGCGGTCGCCGACGTCGGCGAGGCAGCCGCCGCGCTCGACACTCGGGTCGGCGACGAGCTCGAGGGTCGCGGTCGGGGCGAGCGAGGCGAGCTCGTCGGCCGAGCCGGCGAGCAGGTCGACGTCCTCCGGGTTGAGCCGGACGAGGACGGAGGCGCCACGGGGCACCTCGGTCAGCGCGCGGACCACGGCGTCGCGGGCCGCGCAGCCGTCGACTTCCAGGTGGTGGCCGACGAGTGCCTCGGCGATCTCGACGGCGAGACCGGCGGCGGTCTCGAGCACGTCACGAACGGTGAGGCCGGCGGCCGCGGCGTCGGCGGCCCGCCCGATGCCGGCGAGTGCCGCTGCGGTGCGCAGCGTCCGCTCGTCGCGCTCGGCGGCCGCCCGGGCCTCGGCCCGCTCGACCCAAGCGGCCTGCTCGGCGGCGGCGTCGCGGCGGCCGGCGGCGTACCCGGCGTCACGGCCCTCGAGCCACTCCGCGGGGATGCCGACGCCCTCGGGCCCGCCGACCGGCGCGAGCTGGCGCCCGAAGGTGGCCGGGCGCAGCTCGTCGGCGCCCCGCAGGAGCACGGTCACGCGCCCGGGGTCACTGGATGAGGTCATCGCCGCCCCCGGCCCGCGAGATGACGATCTCGCCGGCGTCCTCGAGGGCACGGATGCCCTTGACCACGGCGGAGCGGGCCTCCTCGACCTGCGCCGTGCGCACCGGGCCGAGGACCTCCACCTCCTCCTGGAGGGCGGCCGCCGAACGCTCGGACATGTTGCGGAACACCTTGTCCCGCACCGCCGGCGTGGCGCCCTTGAGGGCGAGGGCGAGCTCCTTGGCGTCGACCTGGCGCAGGACGAGCTGGACCGTCCGGTCGTCGAGGTCGACGATGTCGGTGAACGCGAACATCTTCGAGCGCAGGTTCTCGGCGAGCGAGGGGTCGCGCTCCTCGATGCCCTGGAGGATCGACCGCTCGGTCTCGCGCTGCGAACGGTTCATGATGCCGACGAGCGGGTCGAGACCGCCGACGCTCACGTGGTCGCGAGCGTCGCCGAGGCTGTCCAGGCCGCGGCGGAGCACCTGCTCGACGACGCGGACCACCTCGGGGGTCGTCCGGTCCATCACGGCGAGGCGGTGCGCCACGTCGGCGCGGACGGCGTCACCGAGGCCTGAGAGGACGAGGGCGGCCTGCTCGCTCGAGAGGTGGGCGAGGACGAGGGCGATGGTCTGCGGGTGCTCGTCCTCGAGGAAGGGCCGCAGCAACCCACCGTCGGTCGTGCGCAGGGAGGCGAACGGTGCGTGCGTGATGGCCGTCGAGAGGCGCCCCAGGATCTCCTTGGACTGCTCGTGCTCGGCCTTGACGAGCATCTCCTCGGCGATGTCGAAGCCGCCGCGGGTGCGGTCGCGCGAGGACCGCACGAGGGCCTCGAACTCGTGGATGACCGACTCGCGCAGGTCCTCGTCGGCGACGTCCATCGCCGCGACCTCGGCCATGAGCGCCTCGATCTCGTCCGGGCGCAGGGAGCGCAGGATCGGCGCGGACTGGTCCGGCCCGAGCTGGATGAGGAGCAACGCGGCCTTGCGCAGCCCGCTCACCGGGTGGGCGGTCGTCGTCACTGCGCCCCCTCGGAGATCCACCCGCGGAGCAGGCGGGCCACGTCGTCGGGGTTCTCCCGGGCCAGCGTCTCGACGGCGCCGGGGCCGACGCCCGCGCCGACGAGCTGGGTCTCGGCCGGGTCGCGCATCGGTAGGCCGCGCGCCTCGGACATCTCGAGCACGGCGTCGGCCGGTGCCGGGGCGTCCGGCACCCGGTAGTAGTCGACCGGCTCCGGCTCCGCGCCCCCACCGCGGCGACGGCTACGGAGGAACCCGAGGACGAGGGCCACGAGGACGAGGAGGGCGAGGCCGCCGGTCTTGGCGAGGTCGATCATGTTCTGCTGCTTCGCATCCGCCGCGGCTGCGTCGAGCTCCTTCTTGGCCGAGGTCGCGGCCGAGGTGTCGAACGGGAGGGCCGTGACCTCGACGACGTCGCCGCGCTTCGGGTCCAGACCGGCGGCCGCCGTGACGAGCCGGGAGACGTCGGCCGAGTTGATCGAGGCCGCGGCGGCGGAGTCGAGGAGGACCGCCACCGACAGCCGCTCGACCTTGCCGGGGGTGCTCGTCGCGGTCTCCTTGAGGGTGCCGAGCGCGTTGGTCTGGCTGGTCTCGGTCTTCGAGTACGAGCCGTTGCCACCCGGGGTCGTGGTCGTCGTCGTGCCGAGCACGCCGCCCGCGCCACCGCCGGTGCCGGTGTAGGTCTCGGTCGAGGTCTGCGACTGCGTCGTCGTCGCCGGCGTCATCGGGATGTAGGTCTGCTTGTCCGTCGTCTGCGCGTCGAAGTTGAGCGTCGCGTCGACGGTGACGACCGCCTTGCCGGGGCCGACGAGCTTGTCGACCATCGCCTGGAGCTTCGCGGCGGTGGCGTCGGAGACGGCGCGCTGCTGGCTCTGGCGGGCGTCGGCGCCGGCCGCGCCGGCGGTGCCGCCGGGCGCGCTCAGCACCTGGCCGCTGGCGTCGGAGACGGTGACGTCCTCGGCGGCGAGCTTCGGGACCGAGCCGGAGACGAGGTTGACCACCGAGGTGACGGCCTGCTGCGAGAGGGTCTTGCCCGGGGCGGTCTTGACGAGGACGGACGCCGTCGGCTTGGCCGCGTCCGAGGTGAAGACGTCCTCCTGCGGCACCGCGAGGTGGACCACCGCCGACTGCACGCCGTCGATGGCCCCGACCGTCTTGGCCAGCTCACCCTCGAGGGCCCGCTGGTAGGTGACCTTCTGCTGGAAGTCGCTGCTCGTCATGCTCTGGTTGTCCAGGAGCGAGTAGCCGCTCGCCTCGCCGTCCCCACCGCCGGCCGGCAGGCCCTGACCGGCGAGCGCGATCCGCTGCTGGTAGACGTCGGCCTGCGGCACGAGGACGGTCTGCCCGCCGTCGGAGAGCTGGTACGGCTCACCGGCGTCGCTGAGCGCGGAGGTGACGGCACCGGCATCCGCGGCGCTGAGGCCGGTGAAGAGCGGCGCGTACGCCGGGGTCGAGACCCAGCGGACGAAGAAGAACCCGCCGACGGCGACGGCCAGCGCGGCGACGAGCGCCACCATCTTCTGGCCACCGGTGAGGTCGGAGACCACCCGCCCGCCGCGGGCGAGCAGGGCCTTGGGGTCCGGGCCGGTCATACGGGCATCCTCATGATCTCGGTGAAGGCCTCGACGGCCTTGTTGCGGACGGCGACCGTCAGCTGCGTCGCGACGGCGGCCTGGTTGGCGGCGATCGTGTAGTCGTGGACGTCGCTCAGCTGGCCGGTCACGGCCTCGACGGCCTTGGTGTCACTGACCTTCTGCAGCTGGTCGAGCTGGTCCAGGCCCTGGGCGACGGCCTGGCCGAAGCCAGTGCCCTGGGTGCCCTGGGCGCGGGTGGTCTGGCCGACGGGCGGCAGCGCACCGAGCGACGAGATGGGGTTGATGCTCACGAGTGGCCCAGCCCGATCGCCTGCTGGTACGCGGACTGCGCGCGCTCGACGGTGGCGAGGTTCGCCTGGTAGCCGCGCTGGGACATGATCAGCTGGGTCATCTGGTCGCCGAGGTCGACGTCGGGCATCCGGACGTAGCCGCGCGCGTCGGCGAGCGGGTTGCTCGGGTCCTGCACGAGGCGGCCCTGCGCGGAGCCCAGCTGGATGCCGGCCACGTCGACACCGGTGCCGTTGCCCCGGGCCTGCGCCACGACGTAGCGGGCCTGGAAGGCCGAGCCGCTGGTCGGCGTCGCCGTGTTGACGTTGGCGATGTTGTCGGAGATCGCGTCGAGCCAGGTGCGATGCAGGAGAAGGCCGCTCCCGGCGGTGTTCATCGCGCCGAAGATGCTCATCAGACACCGCCGATCGCGCTGCGCAGGCGGGCGAACCGGTCGGTCATCGCCTGCACGCCGAGCTGGTAGGACAGTCCGGTCTCGACGCCGGCGAGCGTCTCCTCGTCGAGGTTGACGTTGTTGCCGTTGAGGCCGGCCGGGTCGCTCGAGGCGAGCGCGCGGATGGGCGAGGACGACACGTCGCCGCCGTCGGCCCAGGCGGAGGCGAGGCTGGACTCGAAGTCGACGCGGGTGGCCGTGTATCCGGGGGTCTGCAGGTTCGCGACGTTGTCCGCGATCGCGCGCTGGCGCGTCGACAGGCCGGTGAGCGCCCGGCCCAGCGCACGGAAGGTGCTGTCGCCGACGGGGTCGATCATGGCTCTCCTGATGGGCGTCCCGCACCACCGGTTCACGGGCGGTGCGACGAGTTCGCCGCGCGTCCCTGGCGGCTGACGGCCATCCATAGCCGAGTGCCCCATCGGCGGGGAGGGGTCGGGACTTGAGCCGTCCCCGAGGGACTGGCCGAACGGACGACCCCGAACTCCGACCGGCCACCGCGCGAGGCGCCCGCCCCCCACCCCCCTGCGCGCGTATCGGGTGACCCGATACGCGCGCGCCTTCCCCGAGTTCCGTTCTCGTGTGAAGCGACCCGTTATCGGGTCACCCGATACGCGAGTGGCGCGGGCCGGGGGTCACCCGATACGCGGGTGGCGGCGGCCCGGGGTCAGCGCAGGAAGTCGAGGATCGAGGGCTGGATGACCTTGGCCGTCGTCTGGAGCGCGGCCTGGTAGGCGGACTGCTGGACGCTGAGGTCGGTCAGTGCCTTCGCGAGGTCGATGCCCTCGACCGTCGAGAGCTGGGTCTCGGCGCGGGTCTGGGCCGCCTGGCTCACCGTGCGCACCGACTCGAGCCGCGCGGCGCGGGCCCCGACGATGCTCTGGCTCGTGCGCAGGGCGTCGGACGCGCCGTCGAGGTCGGTCAGTGCCTGTCCCAGCGCCGCCTTGTCACCGCTGCGCAGGGCGTCCGAGATGCGGGTGAGCACCCCGGCGCCGGCCGGGTCGGCGGAGTCGGCGAAGAGCGTCGTGAACGCGTCGGGGCCCGTGACGCTCACCGCGACCCGGTCCGGACCGGTCGTCACGCGCCGCTCGACCGGGGTGGTGTTGCCGAGGTAGGCGCCGCTCGCGTCGTACGCGCTCTCGGTGTCCTGGGTGCCGGCGAAGACCGGACGGCCGAGGTAGCGGGTGTTCGCGACGTCGAGCAGGCTCGAGCGCAGCTGGTCGACCTCGGCGGCCATGGCCGAGCGCTCGGAACCGGTGTTGGTGTCGTTCGACCCCGCGACGAGCAGCTGGCGCACGCGGAGCAGCAGCGTGTCGGTCTGCGACAGCGCCTGGTCGGCCGTCGCGAGGCGGGAGGTGCCGTCGTCGAGGGCGCGGTCGAGCTGCTCGGAGCGCTGGTGTTCGGATCGGAGGGACATCGCGGTGGCCGTGTCGGTCGGGGAGTCGGAGGGCTTGCCGAGGCGGCGCCCGGAGCTGATCTGGTCCTGGGTCGCCTGGAGCCGCGCGAGGCTGGCCTGCAGGGCAGCGGTCACCTGCTGGCGTGACGAGGCGGGCGTGACGCGGTTCATCACGGACCTCCCGGGACGGGCGAGGCGTCTGACGAGGTCATCGTGCCATCCCCATGAGCGTGTTGAGGGTCTCGTCGACGACGCTGATGAACCGGGCGGCAGCCTCGTAGGCGTGCTGGTAGCCCATGAGCGAGACCATCTCCTCGTCGATGCTGACGCTCGAGACCCCGAGGCGGGCCGACTCGGCCTGCCCGGCGAGGGCCTGCTGCACGTCCGCTCGACGGGTCGCGCCCTGCACCTGCACCCCGAGCGAGACCACGAGGTCGCGGTAGGTCGCGTCCGGGCCCGAGGCGAGCTCGGAGGAGGCGGCCATCGTGTCGGCGTTGCCGCCGTCGGCGGCCGGCGGCGGGGCCGAGGAGGCCGCGACACCGGACGCGCTGAGACCGGCGAGCTGCAGCGAGGCCGCGCTGGTGCCGGTGAAGAAGGCCCCACCGGGCGCGCCGGTCGCGTCGTAGCCGGCGGCCTGCTGCGCGTTGACGGTGCTCGCGACGGACGCGGCGACGGTGTCGAGCCGGCTCATCACCGTGGGGATGGTGGTGTCGAGGGTGGTGAGCATCCCACCGACCTCGCCGCCGGAGACGGTGGCCGGCGTGCCGCTGCCCGACCACACGACGGAGACCGGGCCCGTGCCCGGGCCGGTCGACGGGCCGGAGACCACGAGCGTGCTGACGTGCGACCCGGCGACGAGCACCGACCCGCCGACGGACAGGGTGACGGTGCCGTCGTCCATCGGCTGCGCGACGACCCCGATGGCGTCGCCGAGCTGGCTGACGAGCTGCCCGCGCCGGTCCTCCAGCTCGGAGGTGCCGGCCCCGGCGACCTTCGCCGCCCGGATGGCGTCGTTGAGGTCGGCGACGTCCTGGGCCAGCCGGTTGACGCCGGCGACCGAGGCGTCGAGGGCCTCGCGGGTGCCACCCCACTGGGTCGACAGGCGCCCGGCGAGGTCGCGGAAGGAGGCCGCGAGCCGGCCGCCCTGCTCGAGGACGCTCGTGCGGGCAGCGCTGCTGCCGGGGTCGGTCGCGAGGTCGCCCCACGAGCTCCAGAACTCCGCCAGGCCGGCCTGCAGCCCGGTGTCCCCGGGCTCGCCGAACGCGGACTCCACCATCGAGTAGCCGTTCGCGACCTGGGCCGCCGACGCCGACGCGCCGCGGCTCTGCAGGGCCCGCACCTCGAGGAGCTGGTCCTGGATGCGGGTCGTGCCGAGCACCGTGACGCCCTCGCCGGTCGCAGCGGTCCGGCCGAACATCGACGGCACGGCCGTGCTCGCCTGGGCGGCCTGGTCGAGCCGCTGCCGGGTGTAGCCCGGCGTGTTGACGTTGCTGATGTTCTGGCCGGCGAGCTCGAGGCCGCGCTGCGCCGCCTGGAGGGCTCCGAGGCCCATCCCGAGGGAGGAGGCGCTGGACATCAGGCCCTCGCGTCGACGTAGGCCGGCGACTGCCGGGGGGTGACGGACGGGTGGGTCCGGCGGTGGTCGGCACCGAGGGCCTGGACCGTCGCGCCGAGGCGGGCGGCGACGGTCGCCTCGAGGTCGCGGGTGCGCGCGAGCGCCGAGGCGACCCGCGGGCCGAGCCGGGCGGGCAGGGCACCGGCCGGCCGGGGGCTGCGGCCGAGGACGTCGACGAGCTCCTCGACGGCGCCGGAGAGGGCCAGGCGCTCGGCGTGCTCGAGGTCGGCCTCGAGCGCGTCGAGGGCGTCGTCCCACCCGAGGGACGCGGCGCTCACGACGCCTCCCCCGTGGAGTGCGCCTCGGTGAACGCGTCGCGCAGGGGCTCGACCACCTCGAGGACCTCCGAGACCAGCGCGCCCGACTTCGTGACGTTCGCGTGGACGAGCCGGTCCTGCACGTAGTCGTAGAGGGCGAGCAGGCCCCGGCCCTCCGGCCACAGCTCGAGGTCGAGGCTCGAGGAGAGCTCGGCGACGATCTCCTGCGCGTGCCGCAGGGCCCGGTGCGAGCCCTCGACGTCGCGCCGCTCGAGGGTGACGAGGGCGAGGTTGAGGTCCTTGACGAGCCGGTTGTAGAGCAGCACGACGAGCTGGGCCGGCGAGGCCGTCGTCACGGAGTCGCTCGTGTAGAGGCGGCGCAGGGTCGCGGTGGTGGTCACGGTCGTCTCCTCGGTCAGCCCGAGCTCGAGCTCGAGGTGGAGGGCAGGGTCTTCAGCTGGGACGCGAGCCAGTCGCTCTGCGACTTGAGGGTGCCGAGCACCGTCTCGAGGTTCGCGTACTGGCGCTTGAGGGTGTCCTCGCGCATCGTCATCCGCGCCTCGAACGCGGCGATCTGCTGCGTGTAGTCGCGCACCCGGCCCTGCTCGGTGCCGATCTGCTGGGTGACGTACCCGCTCGTCGGGTCCGAGGCCTGGCCGGCGACGTCGGCGATGGTGCCCGCCATCGCCGTCAGGCTCGTGCGGACCGATGCGGGGTCCTTCGCGTAGGCGGCGAGGAACGCGGCGCGGTCGAAGGCCAGCTGACCGTCGCGGCCGACGGTGATTCCGGCGGCCGACGGCGACGAGGTCGAGGCGCCGACGGCGGTGTCCGTGATCCGCCGGGCGATCGTCTGGGTCATCGAGTTGCCGAGCAGTGGACCGGAGGTCTTGGTGTCCGCGTCGTACGACGCGCGCGCTGAGATGAAGGAGAGCGTCTGGTTGGCGGCCGCGACGAGGGCCGCCATCTTGTCGGCGACCGCGCCGCTGTCGCCGGTGACCGACACCGTGACCGGCGTCGTCGGGTCGGCCTTGGTCGCGGTGATCGTGACCCCGGTCATCAGCCCGGTGACGTCGGCGGTGGCGGAGCGCACGTCGTACGCCCCCGGGCCCGTGCCCACCCGCAGCACGGTGTCGGTCGGCGCCTGGAGCTCGACGACGTCCCCGAGTCCACCGGCGCCGAAGGCGCCGGTGGAGACCATGACGTCCGAGCCCGCGCCCGTCGAGGACGAGGTGAGCTGGAGGCGGTACGCGTTCGCGGCGACCTGCACGGTCGAGGCGGTGACGCCCACCGCCGACCCGCTGACGGCGCCCGCGACCTGCCCCAGCGTGGAGCCGGACGCGAGGCCGAGGTCGGCGACGGTGGCGGTGCCGGTCCGCAGGCCGCCGGAGAGGGAGAGGCGCACCTGGTCGGTACCGGACCCGGCGAGGGTCGCCGTGCCACCGGCGGCGAGGTCGGTCAGGGTGGTCGCGACGCCGTCGAGCTCGACGACGGCGTCGGTCCCGGTCGCGGTGGTCGCGGTGTCGGAGAGGCCGAGCGCGGCGTTCGCGGAGACGAGTCGCAGCGAGGCGGCCGAGCCCTCCCGCGTCGTCGCGAGCCGCAGCGAGCCGTCGTCGCCGACGCTCGCGCGGAGCGAGCCACCGGACGCGCGGGTCACCTCGGCCGCGAGCTGGCCCGGGGTGTAGGTGCCGGCGGTGAGGTCGATCGTCGTCGGTCCGGCACCGAGGTCGACGACGAGCTGGCTGCTCGAGGAGTCGATGGTGACGCTCGGGCCGAGGGGGCCGCCGGAGAGGGTCGCGCCGGTCGAGCCCTGGGTCACGGTGACGGTGTGGGCGCCGGCGGCCAGGGTCGTCCCGGAGAGGAGCGCGGACGCGCCGATCGCGCCGAGCCCCTTGCCGACGACGACGGGCGCGCTGGTCACCGCGGTCGAGAGGGAGGTGACGGTACCTCTCGAGACCGCGGAGCCAGCCGACGCGACGCTCGTGACCGTGAACGTCGTGGAGCCCGGGAGCGCCGTGCCGTCGGAGACGACGGAGGCGAGGCCGGGCTGCGAGGAGGTCGAGGTGGTGCTCGACCAGGCGGAGGTCCTGGTCACCGCGTCGGTGAGGAAGGCCTTGGCCGCGTCCTGCAGCGACGACAGCGTCGAGTTGAGCGACTGCAGCGTGCCGATCAGCGTCTGGCTGGCGGTCTTGCCGGTGGTCAGGTACGAGCCGGACTGCCGCTCGATGGTCATGAGCGAGCTGATGATGGACGTGGTGTTCAGGCCGGAGATCAGTCCGTCGATGGACGCCATGGGTCTTCCTCCTTCCTCGGTGTCGGGGACCGGTGCCCGTCAGCCCGGGTCCGTGCGAGAGACGGACCCGGGCGACGAGGAGTGCTCAGCCGAGGAGCTTGAGCACCGACTGCGGCGCGCTGTTGGCCTGGGCGAGCATCGAGACGCCGGCCTGCGAGAGGATCTGGCTGCGCGTGAACGCCGTCATCTCCTTCGCCATGTCGGTGTCGCGGATGCGGGACTCGGCCGCGGCGGAGTTCTCCGCGGCGACGCTCAGGCTGTTGATGGTGTGCTGCAGGCGGTTCTGCACGGCACCGAGGCCGGCCCGGGCGGTGGAGACCGTCGTCACGGCCGTGTCGGCGAGGCCGAGCGCGGCCGCGGCACCGGCGGCGGTGCTGACGTCGATCGCCGAGACACCCAGGGTCGTCGAGTCGTACTTCGCGGACAGGTCGAGCGTCGTCGTCTGGCCCGAGTTGGCACCGATCTGGAAGGTGAAGGTGCCGGAGGTGCCACCCGAGCCGTCGAGCAGCTTCTGCCCGTTGAACTCGGTGTTGCCCGCGATGCGGTCGAGCTCGCTGTTGAGGGCGGTGACCTCCTTCTGGATCGCGGCCCGGTCGCTGTCGGTGTTGGTGTCGTTCGCCGCCTGGACCGCCAGCTGGCGCATGCGCTGGAGGATGGAGTGCGTCTCGTTGAGCGCACCCTCCGCCGTCTGGACGAGGGAGATCGCGTCCTGCGCGTTGGACGTCGCCTGGTTGAGGCCGTTGGTCTGGGCACGCATCTTCTCGCTGATCGCCAGGCCTGCGGCGTCGTCGGCCGCGCGGTTGATGCGCAGACCCGAGGACAGGCGCTCGAGGCTGGTGTTCATCGCGCCCTGGGTGGAGCTGAGGTTGCGGTACGCGTTGAGGGCGGCGACGTTGGTGTTGATCTGCAGACCCATGATGATTCCTCCTTGGATGGGGTCTCGGACCGCCGTCCGTGGCGATCCGTGCCGCTCCCACTCGGGGCGGCACCCCCCTCATCGGCCGGACCGGCGACGACTTGAGGGCCCCGGCGGAGAAATTCCGCCGGGGCCCTCGAGGTCCGTGGTCCGAGCCGCGCCCGGGTGCCGCGTCAGACGGCGTGCTGCACCGCCGCCGCCCGCGCGAGGCTGCCGCGCTGCGCGAGCGAGGCGCGCTTGGCGATGTCGGCGTAGTAGGAGGCGCGCCGGCGGGCCGCGGCGCCGGTGGACGCCGCGGCGGCGGCCGGGGCCTCGTCTCCGAGGGCGGCGCGCATCCCGTCGCGGAGCATCGCGAGCGCCTCGGTCCGCAGCTGCGAGACCCGCGACTCGGTGACCCCGAGCTCCTCCGCGACGTCCTTGAGGAGGCGGTCCTCGAAGAAGGTGGCCTGGACGACGGCCCGCAGCCGCTCCGGGAGCGCCGCGACGGCGGCGACGAGGTAGCTCTCCCGCTCGCGCTCGACGACGACGTCCTCGGGCGTGCGGTCGTCGCGGGGCAGGGCGGCGTCGGCGACGCCGGAGTCGACGAGCGAGTCCAGCCGGACGACGACCGAGCGGTGCACGGCCTCGGAGACCTCACGGACCGCCTCGACGCCGACGCCGAGCCGCTCGGCGACCTCGCGCTCACCGGGCTCGCGGCCCAGCTCGGTGGTCAGCGCGCCGCGGGCGGCGTCGTGCTCGCGGGCCCGGGTGCGCACCGAGCGCGACGCCCAGTCCATCGACCGCAGCTCGTCCAGCAGCGCGCCCTTGATCCGGGTCGCGGCGTAGCGCCCGAAGGGCACCCCGCGCTCGGGGTCGAAGGACTCCGCGGCGGCGGCGAGGGCGTAGAGGCCGGCCGAGGTGAGGTCGTCGGTCGCCACGTGCGAGGGGAGCCGCGAGCTGAGCGCGCGGACCTCGTAGGTCACGATCGGGAGGTGCTCCCGGCAGAGTCGTTCGACGTCCCCCCGGGTGGGCCCGGATGCGGTGCGAGCCGTGCTGTTCATGGCTTCAGCGTCGGACCACGCCGGGGACCGCGCCACCCGGGGAGGCCCCCCGCGCGGATGTCGGCACCTTCGGCGGACGTCCGCCGCGCCGACCGGTCAGCGGTGGTCGTCCGAACGGCTGGTGCGCACCAGGTTCCGCGCCGCGTGCCCCCTCGCGGCCCCGCGTGGCAGACTGGCCGCGACATCGCTCAAGTCCGCCCCGCCCGACCCGATGAGGACAGCGTGCACGAAGGCCAGCCCGACATCGTCGCAGCCTGCGCGGACCTGTCCGAGTCGCTCTGGCGGACCCGCGAGCTGCTCGACGTCCTCGCGTACCGCATCGAGGTGCAGCGGGCGCTCGTCGAGACGGCCCGCTCGAGCTGGCTGGCCCGCTCCACCCGCGACGTCGACGAGGTCATCGCGACCATCCGCTCCTCCGAGCTCGCCCGCGCCGTCGACCTCGTGCCGCTGACCACCCTGCTCGACCTGCCGGCCACGGCCAGCCTCCGCGAGATCGCCGAGGCCGTGCCCTCCCCCTGGGACCAGGTGCTCGCCGAGCACCGGCACGCCCTGGCCGAGGCCACCGGCCAGCTGACCCGCGCCGCGCTGGCCAACCGCGAGCTGCTCGCCTCGAGCGCGCAGGCCATCGAGGACGCCCTGGCCCGGTTCCACGGCGGCGACGAGGGCTCCACCTACACCGCGAGCGGGTCGCGCGAGCGCGACACGGCCGGACGACTCTTCGACGAGACGACGTGAGGACCCGATGACCCAGCACACCGACGACGCCGAGGGCGACGTCCGCACGATCCGGGTGCCGGAGGGGCTCGTCGGCTTCCCGGCCACCGCGTACGAGGTGCGCCCGGTCGCCACCGGCCTCTACGACCTCGCCCCCCTCGACCACGACGGCCCGCGGTTCGTCACCGCCGCGGCGGAGGCGTTCTTCCCGGACTACCACCCGGAGATCGACGACGCCACGGCCGAGCGGCTCGGCATCGAGGTCGCCGAGGACGCCCTCGTGCTCCTCGTGGTCACCATCGCCGAGGACATCACCCGCTCGACGGCCAACCTCCTCGCCCCGGTCGTCGTCAACGCCCGCACCTCCGACGCCGAGCAGGTCGTCCTCACCGGCCAGGACTTCCCACTGCGCGCTCCCCTGGTGCCCGCGCCGTGACCCCCGGCCGCCGTCCCGTCACCCACTCCGAGGAGGAGCCCACGTGCTCGTGCTGAGCCGACGCCCCCACGAGGGCATCCGGATCCGCCACGACATCGTCGTCACCGTGCTCGAGATCAGCGGTGACAAGGTGCGGCTGGGCATCGAGGCCCCGGCGAACGTCCAGATCCACCGCGAGGAGATCTACCTCGCCGTGCGCAAGGCCAACGAGGAGGCGTCCGCCGCCGCGGGTGGCGCCGCCGACCTGGCCAAGGCGCTCGGCGACCGGCCACCCGAGGCAGCGCCGGGCACGGACCCCTCGGGCTGACGTCCCCGCCGGGTCAGAGCCGGCCGTCGGCCAGCTGCTGGAACGGCACCCGGGTCGACGAGGTCACCTTGACGATCGACTGGCCGTCCGGGCTGGTCCCGATGGCGCCGTCGACGACGACGTGCTTGATCGTCGTCGGGTCGATGCGATACATCTGGGCGAGGAAGGTGAGGGCCTGGGCCGCACTGAGGTCGGTCTGGGAGTACTTCGAGACGACGGTCATCGCGGTGGCGAGTGAGGAGACGCCCTCGGTCCTCGCCTTGGCGGATGCCGCGAGCAGGATCTCCTGCTGGTGCGCCGACCGGTCGAAGTCACCGCGCGGGAAGGCGTGCCGTTCACGGGCGTACGCCAGCGCGGTCCCACCATCGGCGACCTGCGGACCCTTCTTGACCTTGAGCATGCCGAGGAAGGTGAACGCGGAGACGATGTCGATCGGGAGGCCACCCGAGTCGTTGACGATCGAGGCGAAGCCCTCGAAGCCGGTGACCACGTAACCCTCGATCGGGAGGCCGCTCAGCTTCTCGATCGTCTTCACCTGGGCCGCGCCACCGCCGTACGCGAACGCGGCGTTGATCTTCGAGGTGCCCCCGGTCGAGAGCGGGACGTACAGGTCACGGGGGATGCCGACGATGCCCGCACCGCCCTTCCCGTCGATGCCGACGACCTGGAGGGTGTCCCCCCGGCTGCCCTTGAGGTTCGAGGTGCGCGCGTCGGAGCCCATGACGAGGACGAAGCGCGGGCTCGTGCCGAGCGAGGGCGCCTTGCCGAGGGAGGGCCACCAGCCGCCGACGACCTTCCACGCCGGGCCCACGGCGAGGGTGACGTCGTTGCCCGAGGTGACGACCGCCACCTTCTCCTTGTGCCACGTCCCGACCGTCGCTCGGGCCTGCACCCCGGTCTTCCCGGCGTAGACCTTGGCCACCGCGGCGGTGAGCGCGGCGTCCGCGCCCGCGACGGTGACGACGGGCGTCGGGGTCGGCGTGGGGGTCGGCGAGCTCGACGTCGGGGCGGCCGAGGACGCGGTCGGGTCGGGGCTGCCGGTGCAGCCGGCGAGCAGGAGGGCCGAGGCGGTCAGGACCGCGAGGGAACGCACGCGCATGGCCCGAGGGTAGGGCGCAGCCGGCCCGGCGGGAACACCGGCTCAGGCGTGTCTCAGCGCGGGACCCGGTCGGTGCGGGGGCGCCGCGACCCGCGCACGTGCCGGTCCCACGGCGCGGCGAGGTACTCGCCGAGGACCGTGCCGGTGGCGATGGCGAGGAGCACGCCACCGGCGGAGAGCAGGGTCGACAGCCCCGACTGGAAGGTGAGCAGGCCGGAGTCACCGCCCTGCGCCACGAGCTCGTAGAGGCCGCGGAAGATGGTGAGGCCGGGGAGCAGGCCGAAGCTGGCCGGGACGACGAGGACCATCGAGGGGGCGTCCATCCGCTGGGCGAGCAGCCGGCCGAGCACACCGATGGTCACGGCGGCGAGACCCGTGGCGGTCACCGCGCCGACCGACAGCGACCGCGTGAGCACCGCGGAGACGCCGACCCCGACGACCGTGAGGAGGCCCATCGGCACGATGAGCCGCCGTCGGCTCTGCACCGTGACGCCAGCCGCGAGGCCCACGACGAGCGAGGCGAGGATGGCGGGGACGATCGGCGCCTGCGTGACGCGCAGGTCGAGGACGTCGGGCGAGACGAAGCTGGCTCCGGCGGCCTCGGTGATGGTGAGGAGGGCGCCGAGCCCGGATGCGATGCCGATGATGAGGCCGGTGAGCGAGAGGAGGACGGCGAGCAACCGGCCGGCACCGGTGAGGGGGTAGCCGAAGATGACGTCCTCGATCGCCGAGGCCATGGTGCGCCCCGGGAGCATCGCGACGATCCCGCCGGCGACGACGAAGGCGAAGTCGCTCTCCGCGAAGGGGATCACCCCCGTCGCGCCGAGGGCGTACAGGGCGCCCGTGACGACGGTGGCGGCGAAGGCGTTGATCGCGTTGCCGTAGAACTCGGGGAGGTCGACCCGCGCGTGCAGCCGGGCGATCCCGGCGACCGCGAGGACGACGCCGATGGTGAGGACGGCCGCGAGGGCGCTCGCCCCGATGACCACCGCGACCGCCGACGCGAGGACGGCGTTGGCGACCGCGATCGACCACTTGGGGAAGTTGCGCGGGTGGCGCTTGATGTTTCGGAGGCGGTCGACCGCCTCCTCCGGGGTCACCTCCCCCGCGACGAGCGACTGGACGAGGCGGTGCACCGCGACGAGCCGTCCGTAGTCGAAACGGGTGTGCCGCACCACCTTGAGCAGGGTGTGCTGGCGCCCCTGGCTGCTGCGGGCCTGGACGAGGATGGACTGCAGTGTGATGTCGATCTCGACCTGGTCGACGCCGGCCGCGGCGGCGGTGGCGGCGATGGCCCCCTCGACCTGGGGTGCCCCCGCGCCGCAGCGGAGCATCAGCTCGCCGACCCGCAGGGCGAGGTCGAGGCCGCCCTCGATGGTGGGGTCGGCCGCGGCCGAGTCGGGGATCCGGGTGTGCCGGTAGGGCGTCCGGCGCAGCAGGTCGGCCATCGGCATCGGCTCGGTGGGCAGGTCACCGCGCAGGAGGCGGGCCCGGCGGGCGCGGGGGTCGGTCACGGCTGCGGCCCCACCTGGTCGACCCAGCCCGGGGCGTCGAGCAGCGGCCACCACGCCGGCCCGCCCCGGTTGACGGTGAGCGCGACGAGGACGGCACCACCGAGGAGGGCGGTGACTGCGACCGCCTGCCGGACGGTGGCGTGGCCGGTCAGACCCCGGACGAGGCTCCGGCTCCCGCGCCGCAGGCTGGCGCCGCCGGGTCCCCACCACGCGGTGAGTGCGGTGAAGGCCGCGGCCGCCACCAGCGGCACGACGTCGTCGGCCCGGGTCGTGGCACCGGTCAGCCCGCCGACGACGAGGGCGCCGGCGAACATCGCCGACACGCCGACGAGCAGCGGGACCGCGAGCGTCACGAGCGTGCCGACCCCGCCGACGACGGCGTGCCACGGGCTGCTCGCGACGGCGAGGGCGACGTCGCCGCCCCGGGCGCCGCGCTCGTGGCGGCGCATCACGAGGGAGGTCACCGACCGGTCGGCCGTGCGGGCGAGGAGCATCCACACCGCGAGGACACCGAGCCCGACCAGCGGGGCGGCGACCGTGACCCCCGCGAGGAGCGCGAGGAGGGCGAGGAGGGTGCCCGAGCGCGTCGGCAACCCGATCCGGGGGTCGGCCTGGACCCGGACGACGTCGTCGTCCGGGTCGCCGGGGAAGGTCCCCGAGGGCGGCAGGGGCGGCGGACCCGGCCGGCCGGCGCCGGTCGGTGGTGGCGGGTCGTGCCGGACCGGCGGCAGCGCGACCGGCGGGGCCGTCGCGACCGGCGGTGGCGCGCTCGGCAGCGCGGAGGTGCCCCCGGTCGCGATCGCCCGGGTGTCGGGGCGCACCCGGCGCACCTCGATGGCCGAGGTCGCGAGCTCGCCGCGCGCGTACTGCTCGAGGGCCCGCACCACCTCGCCCTGGTGCGGTCGCTCATCGGGGTACGGCGAGAGGGCTGCGTAGAGCAGCGGCTCGATGCGCGGGTCGACCGCGACGAGGTCGGGCTCCCCGGAGGCGACGCGGGCCAGGACCGCGTTCATCCCCCCGCCGCCGAAGGGCGGGGTGCCGCTCGCGGCGAAGGCCGTGGTCGCCGCCCATCCCCACCAGTCGGTGGCGGGGGTGACGTCGTCGCCGTGGACCACCTCGGGCGCGAGGTAGCCGGGGGTGCCCATGACGAGGCCGACGCTGGTGAGCCGGACGTCGTCGACGACGTGGGCGATGCCGAAGTCGATGAGGACGGGGTCGCCGTCGACGAGGAGGACGTTGCCGGGCTTGACGTCGCGGTGGACGACGTCGGCGGAGTGGATGGCGTCGAGGGCCTCGGCGAGCCCGGCCGCGAGCCGGTGCAGGTCGTCCGGCGCCAGCGGTCCCCGGCGCTCCACGTGCGCGTCGAGGGCGGGGCCGTCGATGAACCGCGTCACGACGTACGGGGTCTCGCCGTCGACGTCGGCGTCGACGACCGGCGCGACGTACGGGCTGCGGATCCGGCTCAGGGTGTCGACCTCGCGGGCCAGCCGGGCGCGGGCGTCCGGGTCGTGGGCGACGTGGGCCCGCAGCACCTTGACCGCGACGGCGCGGCCGTGCCGGTCGAGGCCGAGATGGACCACGCCCATCCCGCCCTCGCCGAGCCGCTGGACCAGCCGGTACGGGCCGAGCCGGGCGTGCGCTCCCGGCTCGTCGTGGTCCCGCGGCGGATGGCCGTCCACGGGGGCGTCGGCGGTCATGCCACCACGGTAGGCGCTCGGGCTGGGCGGCGGCTGGAAGGGCCGGCAGCGTGTGGGGCCGGCGGCGAGCGCTACTGCTGGATGTAGTCGCGCAGCTGGTCGCGCTCGGCCTGGAGGGTGTCGATGCGGAACTTGACGATGTCGCCGATGCTGACGATGGCGACCAGGCCGCCGTCGATGACGACCGGGACGTGCCGGATGCGCCGGTCGGTCATCCGGCCCGCGAGGTCCTCGAGCGAGTCGTCGGGCGTGCAGGTGTGGACCTCGGCGGTCATGATCCGCTCGACCGGGGACTCGAGCAGCGCCGCGCCGTCGGTGTGCAGGTGGCGCACGACGTCGCGCTCGCTGACGATGCCGTCGACCGACGACCCGTCACCGCTGACCACGACGGCCCCGATGCGGTGCTCCGACAGGAGGGCGAGCAGCTCGCCGACCGTGGCGTCCGGCCGCACCGTGACGACCGCATCACCCTTGCGCTTGACGACGTCCGCGATCCTCATGACCCAACCGTAGGGACTCCCGACCCGACGCGCCAGAGGGACGGGGACGCCCGCGCCCCACCGGCCCGGCCGGCCGTGGACGGCCCTCGCGGAGGCGGCGCTCCCTCGGGCATACTGGCGAAACCGCTTGCACCGACGCAGCGGGAGCTCCACCCCTTTACAACGGATCGTCCGGCACGTTCCTGCCGGTGAAGGAAAGGCAACGACGCCATGGCAACTGTGAAGTTCGACGAGGCCACCCGCATCTACCCGGGCAACGACACCCCCTCGGTCGACAAGCTCAACATCGACATCCAGGACGGGGAGTTCCTCGTCCTCGTCGGACCCTCCGGCTGCGGGAAGTCCACCTCGCTGCGCATGCTCGCCGGCCTCGAGGAGGTCAACGGCGGCAAGATCTGGATCGGTGACCGCGACGTCACCGACCTCTCGCCGAAGGACCGCGACGTCGCGATGGTCTTCCAGAACTACGCGCTCTACCCGCACATGACGGTCGCCGACAACATGGGCTTCGCGCTGAAGATCGCCGGCGTCGACAAGAGCGAGATCCGCAAGCGGGTCGAGGAGGCCGCGAAGATCCTCGACCTCACCCAGTACCTCGAGCGCAAGCCGAAGGCCCTCTCCGGCGGCCAGCGCCAGCGCGTCGCGATGGGCCGGGCGATCGTCCGCTCCCCGCAGGTCTTCCTCATGGACGAGCCGCTGTCGAACCTCGACGCCAAGCTCCGGGTCCAGACCCGCACCCAGATCGCGAGCCTGCAGCGCCGGCTCGGCGTCACGACCGTCTACGTCACCCACGACCAGGTCGAGGCCATGACGATGGGCGACCGGATCGCCCTCCTCAAGGACGGCATCCTCCAGCAGTGCGCCACCCCGCGCGAGATGTACGACAACCCGGCCAACCTCTTCGTCGCGGGCTTCATCGGCTCGCCGGCGATGAACCTCGTCACGGTGCCGGTCGGCGCCGACGGCGCGAAGTTCGGCAACCACAACGTCGCCATCCCCCGCGAGGGCTCCGCCGACGGCGGCTCCGAGGTCATCGTCGGGGTCCGGCCCGAGGACGTCGAGGTCACGACGAACAACGACGGCCTCGAGCTGACCGTCGACGTCGTCGAGGAGCTCGGCGCCGACGCGTACGTCTACGGCACCCCGACCGACCCGAACATCAAGCTCGAGGGCGGCGACGACTCACTCGACAAGCCGTTCATCGCACGGGTCGACGGGCGCACGGTCCCCGAGAAAGGCGCGAAGATCTTCGTCTACCCGAAGTCGCAGCACATGCACGTCTTCAACAAGGAGAGCGGCCAGCGCCTCTGACGGCGGCGACGACGCCTGTCGAGCACGACGGCGGCACGACCCCCGGGGTCGTGCCGCCGTCGCTCGTCCACGGCCGAGGAGGCCGTCCCAGGGTCGGGTCTGCCACGATGGTCGGCGTGTCCCAGACCATCACCGCGGCGCGCCCCGAGCCGGCGCTCATGGACCTGCCGTGGGAGGTCCCGCTCGAGGAATGGCCCGAGGACATCCTCGCCGCGCTCCCGCGGGGCATTTCCCGGCACGTGGTCCGCTTCGTGCGGCTGCGCGGACGGGTCCTCGCCATCAAGGAGATCAAGGACGACATCGCCCGCCGCGAGTACGAGATGCTGCGCAACCTCGGCCGGCTGCACCTCCCGGCGGTCGAGCCGTTCGCCGTCGTCAGCGGCCGGGTCTCGCGCGACGGCGAGCCCCTCGACGCGTGCCTCGTCACCCGGCACCTCCAGTTCTCGCTGCCCTACCGGGCCCTCTACAGCCAGTCGCTGCGCAAGGGCACGGCGACCCGGCTCATCGACGCGCTGGCCGTGCTCCTCGTCCGGCTGCACCTCGCCGGGTTCTGGTGGGGGGACGTCTCGTTGTCCAACACCCTGTTCCGCCGTGATGCCGGGTCGTTCGCCGCGTACCTCGTGGACGCCGAGACCGGCGAGCTGCGCGAGCGGCTGAGCAACGGCCAGCGCGAGCACGACTTGGAGCTGGCCCGGGTCAACATCGCCGGTGAGCTGATGGACCTCGAGGCGGGCGGCCTGCTCCAGGAGGAGCGGGACCCGGTGGAGGTGAGCGAGCGCATCGTCACCCGCTACCGCGAGCTGTGGGACGAGCTGACCGGCGCCGAGACGATCGACGGCACCGAGCGGTGGCGGGTCGACGACCGCATCCGGCGGCTCAACAAGCTCGGCTTCGACGTCGACGAGCTGGAGATCACGACGGACATCGACGGCACCTCGATCCGGTTGCAGCCCAAGGTCGTCGACTCCGGGCACCACTCGCGGCGGCTGCTGCGGCTCACGGGGCTGGACGTCCGCGAGAACCAGGCCCGTCGTCTGCTCAACGACCTCGAGGTGTTCTCGGCGGCCACCGGCCGGCAGGGCGAGGACGAGGAGATCGTCGCGCACGAGTGGCTGGCCAACGTCTACGAGCCAGTGACCCGGGGCGTGCCCCGCGAGCTCGTCGCCAAGCTCGAGCCGGCCGAGGTGTTCCACGAGGTGCTCGAGCACCGGTGGTACCTCGCCGAGCGGGCGCAGCACGACATCCCGATCACCGAGGCCCTCGCCGACTACGTCGCGACCGTCCTGCCGGGCAAGCCCGACGAGCGGGCCGTGCTCGGGGTCGACACCGAGGAGATGCCGGTCATCGCCGACGCGTAGGACGGCGCTCGGTCGCGGCCCCTAGGATCGGGGGGACCGATGTCGACGGAGGGACCCCGATGAGCGACCAGCAGCCCCCCGCACAGCCGCCGCACGACCCCGGCGCGCCTGCGGGGCCTCCCGAGCCGCCGGCCGTGACGCCAGTGACCGCTCCCGGCCCCCCTTCTCCCCCACCGCAGTACGCGCAGCCGCCGGCGGTCCAGCCGTACTCGCCGCAGCAGGCTCCGCCGCCGCCCGGCCAAGGCAACCCCTACGGCGGCTGGACGACCGCGCCGGCCTACGCCGGCGGGCCGGCGGTTCCGGGGTCCGTGCCCTACGTGGAGGCGCACTTCGGTCCGGTCGCGACGTTCGGTGACCGCGTCCTCGCCCTGCTCGTCGACACCGGGCTCAGCCTGCTGTCCTTCCTCCTGATGCTCGTGGGGATCCCGTTCATCGTCGCCGGCACCCCGGACCGCGTGGGCTACGACGAGTACGGGATGACCCGGTACGGCGACGCGAACACGGCACTCATCGCGGTCGGGATCGCACTGTTCGTCGTCTTCTGGCTCGCCGGGTTCGCCTTCAACCTCTGGAACCGGGTGTTCCGGATGGGGCGCCGCGGTCAGAGCATCGGGAAGAGCGTCGTGGGGCTGCGCCTCGTCGACGCCAGGACGGGCGCACCGATCGGGGCTGGCAACTGCTTCCTGCGTGAGCTCGTCAGTGGGCTGGTCAACAGCGTGATCTACCTGTCGTACCTGTGGATGCTCTGGGACGACAACCGGCAGACCCTCGCCGACAAGGTCGTGCACTCGACGGTCATCAAGGTGCCGAAGGGCTGACCGGGCCGTGCGGCCACGACGGGCGGCGAGCCGACCCGTGGGTACCTCGGCGGCTCGCACGCCGCCGCTAGGGTGGCGCCCGTCGGCACCCGCCGAACCAGACGACGGAGGATCCATGAGCAACAGCACGCCCCCGCCCCCGCCGCCTCCTCCCGGTGGCAGCTTCCCGCCCCCGCCGGAGCCCGAGGAGCCGAGCGGCACCTCGGCCGGCGGCTTCCCACCGCCCGCTCCCCCGGCCGGTGGTGACTACCCGGCCCCGCCACCCCCCGGGTCGTACCCCCCGGGAGGTCCTGTCGGTGGGGCCGGCGGCAACAACACGAAGGCCGTCATCGCCCTCGTGCTCGGCATCGCGGGCCTCGTCTTCGCGTTCTGCTGCTGGCCGGTGGGTCTCGTCCTCGGCATCGGCGGCGCCGTCCTCGGATACCTCGCCAAGCAGGAGATCGGGCGCACCGGCCAGTCCGGTGGCGGCCTCGCCCAGGGCGGCCTCATCACCGGCGCCATCGCCGTCGTCCTGAGCATCATCGCCCCGATCGCGTTCGCCTCGCTCCACCTCGGCAACCGCCTCACCGGCACCTGAGATGACCGTGCAGCCGCGCGGCCTCGGCGCCCTCTCGCCACGTGCGTGGTGGGCGGGCGCCGTGGTCGCGGCTGCCGGGAGCCTCGCATGGCTCGCCACGCACGACCCGAACGTCCCCGGGCACTACCCGGGGTGCCTCCTCCAGCAGGCCACGGGCCTGTACTGCCCGGCCTGCGGCGGCACCCGGGCCACGTACGACCTGCTCCACGGCGACGTCGCCGGTGCGTTCGCCCGGCACCCGCTCGTGCCCCCGCTGTACCTCGTCGTCGCGGTGTACCTCGGCTATCGGCTGATGCGTCGTGCGCAGGGCCGGCCGGTGCACCTCGTCATCCCGAACTGGCTTCCGGTCGCGGTCGGCGTGGCGGTCCTCGTCTTCGGCGTCGCCCGCAACGTGCCGGGATGGGACTTCCTCTCGCCTGCCTGACCGCGGCGTCAGCCTGGCCCCGGTCGGGTCACGCCGGTGACAGCCAGGTCCACCCGGGGACGTTCCGGGCGACCCAGAACACCACGATCAGCCAGAAGAGTGAGTAGATCAACCACGCGGGCGCCATCGAGGTTCGCTGCCGGCCGAGCCACAGCCGCCTGACCCAGACGCCGAACCAGACGAGGAGACCGGCCGTCGCGACGACGGTGAGCGGGTTCCGGTCGAGGGCGCCGACCACGTCACCGTGCCCGAGGTCGTGCAGCGCCCGAAGCGTTCCGCAACCGGGACACCAGGTCCCGGTGAGGAAGAGCCAGGGGCAGGTCGGGTAGTGCCCTGGCTGGTTGGGGTCGAGGACCCCCACCGTGGTCACCACGGCGCAGGCGGCGGCCGCCACGCCGAGAGGCCGGAGCATCCTGCGTCCCCGACCCGAGGTCTCGGGTCGGGGACGCAGGACGTCGACGAGGGTCATCCGGTCACGGAGAGGTGCTCGCGCTGAGGAAGCCGAGCCCGACCACGAAGATCAGGTAAAGGACGATGACGATGACACCGGCAATGACGGCCCACTTGATCCACTTGCCCGCATCCGCGGCCGACTGCTGCGCTCCGGCGTGGTCACCGGCGGCCCACTTGCTGTTGACCTCGGCCGACTTGATGATCGCGACGATGCCGAACGGGAGGCAGCAGAAGATGGTCACGAGGATGGACCACACGAGCTTGTTGTCGGGCGGGGTCCCACCGAAACCCCCACCCGCCGGGGGCGGGGGCGCGGAGTAGCCGCCGTCGCCACCGCCGGGCGGCGGCGGGGGCGGCGGGGTCGAACCGTAGTCAGACATGCTGTCCTCTTCCATGTGCAAGGAGGGGCCGTGCCCCCTGCCGGAGGTCCCGGCGGCGCCGATCCTCCCACAGCGAACCCTCAGAATCCACGAGATCGGGAGCGCGCCACCGCAGTCGCGACCCTTCGCCCGGGCCTCGGGCGACGGGGCGTGGTCAGCGCGCGCCGGCGCGGCAGGTCAGTACCGCGGAGCCGAGCTCGCCGCGTAGAAGTCGGAGGACTCCTTGCGCCAGAGGAGGAACACGATGTAGCCGCCGAGCACCAACGACACGAGGTTGAGCACCCGTGAGAGTCCGGCCGAGGGCTGCGCGAGGCTGATGAGCGAGAAGAGCAGGGAGATGCCGAAGAGCACGCTCGCGACCACCCGCGCCCACGGCTTCCCCTTGCTGTTGGCCCACGCCATGAAGAGCCAGAGGCCGGCCCCGAGCAGGCCGACGACGACGCCGACCCCGATCCCGATGGCCACGGCTGCATCGACGAGGTTCGAGTCGACCGCCTGCCCGGACGCCTCGAGGCTCTTCCGGGCCTGTTCGCGCATCTGGTCGCCGAGGAAGAAGACCGAGACGAGCGAGAGCACCGAGAGCCCCGCGCCGACCCGCATCAGGAGGACCGCGAGGTCGATCGACCTCGGGCCGCGTCACGGGGCCGGCCGGCGGCGGTGCTCCGTACGCGGGTGCGGGTGCCGGTGCGCCATAGGGGTTCTGGGCGGCCGGCTCGTACGGGTTCTGCGGAGGGGGCGCGGACCCGTACTGCGGGGGCGGAGGCGGAGGAGGGGGCGCGCCGCCACTGCCGGGAGCGGCCGGAGCCGGTGGCATCGGGTCGGGCCCGGTGGGGTCACCCGGGGGCGGTGGGTACTGGTCCGACATCGTGCGGTCCTCCTCCTCACCGGGTGGGGACGGCTGCCGTCGGCGGGTCACCCGGCCCCTCGATCGTGGCACAGCCGGCGACGCGGCCACACCCCGCCACGCCCGGGGCACCGCCGTCGGGGGCCGGCCCTCAGCGTCGGCGGCGCGCGACCTCGTAGAGGGTCACGCCGGTGGCGATGCCCGCGTTGAGGGACTCGACGGCCGAGCTCATCGGCACCGAGACGATCTGGTCGCAGGTCTCGCGGACCAGCCGGGAGAGCCCCTTGCCCTCCGAGCCCACGACGACGACGAGCGGCTCGGAGGCCAGCTCGAGGTCGGGGAGCTCGACGTCGCCGTCCATGTCGAGGCCGATGACGAAGAAGCCGGCCTTGCGGAAGTCCTCGAGCGCCCGGGTCAGGTTCGTCGCCTGGGCCACCGGGATGCGTGCCGCGGCGCCGGCCGAGGTCTTCCACGCGCTGGCCGTCATCCCGACCGAGCGGCGGTTCGGCACGACGACCCCGTGCCCTCCGAACGCCGCCACCGAGCGGACGATCGCGCCGAGGTTGCGCGGGTCGGTGATGCCGTCGAGGGCCACGACGAGCGGGATGCCCGGCTGCTCGGGGTCGATCAGGTCGCGCGGGTCCGCGTACTCGTAGGGCGGCACCTGGAGGGCGAGGCCCTGGTGCACCGCGCCGTCGGTGAGCCGGTCGAGCTCGCCGCGGGGGGTCTCGAGGACGGGGATTGCGCGCTCGGTGGCGGTCTTGATGGCCTCGCGCACGCGGTCGTCGGCGTCGATCCGGCCCGCGACGTACATCGTCGTGACCGGTACGTGCGAGCGCAGCGCCTCGACGACGGCGTTGCGGCCGGCGACGATCTCGCTCGACCCCGGCTGCTTGCGGCCGCCGGTGCGCCCGGCCGGGCGGCCACCGCCGCGCCGGTCGGCGGCCTTGGCCATCTTGTGCGCCTTGTGGTTCGGGCGGTCCGCAGCCTTCGGCGTCGGGCCCTTGCCCTCCAGCCCCCGGCGGCGCTGGCCCCCGGAGCCGACGGTCGGGCCCTTCTTGCCGCCCTTGCGGATCGCGCCGCGTCGTTGCGAGTTGCCGGCCACGGTTCAGTCTCCCTTGCTGCGGGCGATGGTCCACCGCGCTCCGGCGGCGGTGTCCTCGACCGCGATCCCGGCTGCGGTCAGGGCGTCACGGATGGCGTCGGCGGTCTCGTAGTCGCGCGCCGAGCGCGCCTGGCCCCGCGCGGCGACCCGCTCGGCGACGAGCGCGTCGAGGGCCGCCGTGAGGTCGTCGGTCTCGGAGCCGCCCGCGGACCAGGCGGGGTCGAGCGGGTTGACGCCGAGGACGTCGGCCATCGCGACGACCTGGTGGGCGATGGCCGCGGCGTCGTCGTGGTCGCCGTCGTCGAGGGCGGTGTTGCCGGCCCGGACGGCCTGGTGGATCACCGCGAGCGCGTCCGAGACCCCGAGGTCGTCGTCCATCGCCTCGCGGAAGTCGGCGGGGAACCCGGCCGAACCGTCGGGCACGAGGGTGTCGGTGCCGGGCAGGGCACGCCGGAGGAAGCCCTCGATGCGCTCGACCGCCGTGGCCGCCTCCTCGATCGAGCCCTCGTGGTACTCGATGGTGCTCCGGTAGTGAGCCGCCGTCAGGTAGTAGCGGACCGCGAGCGGGCGGTGCTCCTCGACGACGGCGCTGACCCGCAGCGAGTTGCCGAGTGACTTGCTCATCTTCTCGCCGCCCATCGTCACCCACGCGTTGTGCAGCCAGTAGTTGGCGAACCCGAGCCCGGCCGCGCGCGACTGCGCGATCTCGTTCTCGTGGTGGGGGAAGCGCAGGTCGACCCCACCACCGTGGATGTCGAAGGTGTCCCCGAGGTACTTGCGGACCATCGCCGAGCACTCGAGGTGCCAGCCGGGGCGGCCCGCGCCGAACGGGGTCGTCCAGGAGGCGGTCTCGGGCTCCGCCGGCTTGTGTCCCTTCCACAGGGCGAAGTCGCGGGGGTCGCGCTTGCCGCGCGGGTCGGCGTCCTCGGCGTCCGCCATGTCGTCGACGCTCTGGTGGGTCAGCTCGCCGTAGGACGGCCAGCTGCGGACGTCGAAGTAGACGTCCCCCGAGCCGTCGGCCGCAGCGTAGGCGTGGCCCTTGGCGACGAGGGTCTCCATCAGCGCGACCATCTCCGGGACGTGCCCCGTGGCCCGCGGTTCGTAGGTGGGCGGCAGGACGCCCAGCGTCTCGAGCGCCTCGGCCGTCTCGCGCTCGTTGCGGTAGCTGAGGGCGTACCAGGGCTCACCCCCCTCGGCCGACCTCGCGAGGATCTTGTCGTCGATGTCGGTGACGTTGCGGATGAGGGTGACGTCGTAGCCGTGGCCACGCTCCAGCCAGCGGCGCAGCACGTCGAACGCGACGGCGAAGCGGACGTGGCCGATGTGCGGCGGCGCCTGGGTGGTGAGCCCGCAGATGTAGATCCCCGCCTTGCCGGGCACGACGGGGACGAAGTCACGCAGCTCGCGCGTGAGGGAGTCGAACAGCCTGAGGGTCACCCGGGACAGGCTACCGGGGTGCGCGCGGCCCCCTCCCGCGCGCCCTCACCCCGGCGAACGTGGCCGGCGCCGGGTCAGTGGCCCCGGTCGAGCCACTCCTGGAGGTGCGGGGCCTCGTCGCCGACGGTCGTGGGGTCGCCGTGCCCGGTGAGGACGAGCGTCTCCGGCGGCAGGGTGAGCAGCCGCTCCCGGATGGATGCCACGATGGTCGGGAAGTCGCTGTGGGACCGACCGGTCGCGCCCGGCCCACCCCGGAACAGGGTGTCGCCGCTGAACAGCACCCCGAGTGCCGGCACGTGCAGGCAGCACGCCCCCGGCGCGTGCCCGGGCGTGTGCAGCACCCTCGCCTCGACGTCGCCGACGGTGAACACCTGTCCGTCGGCGAGGTCGCCGCCCGGCGCCTCGTCCTGGCTCATGTCCCACAGCACGCGGTCGTCCGGGTGCAGCCAGGTCGTCGCGCCGGTCTCGGCGACGAGGTCGGAGACGGCGTTGACGTGGTCGTTGTGACCGTGCGTGCAGACGATGCCGACGACGTGCCGGCTCCCGATCGCGTCGAGGACCGCGCGCGCGTCGTGGGCGGCGTCGACGACGAGCACGGCGTCGTCGTCACCGAGCAGCCAGACGTTGTTCTCGACCTCCCACGAGCCGCCGTCGAGCTCGAACACGCCGGAGGTGACGACGCGCTCGACGCGGACGCCGGCGGGCGAGGTCGGCACGGCCGTCCCGATGTCGTCGCCGCTCATGCGGACCCACCCATGACGACGACCGAGCGCAGCACCTCGCCGCGGTGCATCTTCTCGAAGGCCGCCTCGACGTCGTTGATGCCGATGCGCTCGGAGACGAACGCGTCGAGGGGAAAGCGGCCTTGGCGGAACAGCTCGACGAGCATCGGGAAGTCGCGCGAGGGGAGGCAGTCGCCGTACCAGCTGGACTTCAGCGCCCCGCCGCGGCCGAAGACGTCGATCATCGGCAGGGTGACCGTCTTGTCCGGCGTCGGGACGCCGACGAGGACGACCGTGCCGGCCAGGTCGCGCGCGTAGAAGGCCTGCTCGTAGGTCTCCGGACGACCGACCGCCTCGACGACGACGTCCGCGCCGTGGCCGCCGGTGAGGTCGCGGACGGCCTGCACCGGGTCCTGCACCGAGGCGTCGACGGTGTGCGTCGCGCCCATCTCGGTGGCCCACTGCAGCTTCTTCGCGTCGACGTCGACGGCGATGATCGTCGTCGCCCCGGCGACCTTGGCGCCGGCCACCGCCGCGTTGCCGACCCCGCCGCAGCCGATGACCGCGACGGAGTCGCCGCGCCCGACGCCGCCGGTGTTGACGGCCGCGCCGAAGCCGGCCATCACACCGCAGCCGAGCAGGCCGACCGCCGCGGCATCCGCCTCGTCGACCTTGGTGCACTGGCCGGCGGCGACGAGGGTCTTCTCGACGAAGGCCCCGATCCCGAGGGCCGGCGACAGCTCGGTGCCGTCGGTGAGCGTCATCCGCTGCGTGGCGTTGTGGGTGGCGAAGCAGTACCACGGCTTGCCCTTGAGGCAGGCGCGGCACTGCCCGCAGACCGCGCGCCAGTTGAGGATGACGAAGTCGCCCGGTGCCACCTCGGTGACGCCCTCGCCGACCGCCTCGACCCGCCCGGCCGCCTCGTGCCCGAGGAGGAACGGGAAGTCGTCGTTGATGCCGCCCTCGCGGTAATGCAGGTCGGTGTGGCAGACCCCGCAGGCCTCGACCGCGACGACCGCCTCGCCCGGCCCCGGGTCGGGGACGACGACGTCGACGAGCTCGACGGGCGCGCCCTTGCTGCGGGCGATGACGCCCTTGACGGTCTGCGGCACGGGTTCCTCCTCGGTGAAGCGACGTGGCTGCCCTCGCCACGCTAGCCCCGGTGGTGCGGGCGGCGGCAGGGGACACCCGGGCGGGCGGATGCTCGGCCCCTCCTCCGCCGCCGCGGAAGCCCCTTTCCCGACGGGCAAGCACACGTATCCTGCAGCCATGCCCTACCCGGTGTTCGACGAGGTGATCCACGAGCCGCACCGCCTGCAGATCTGCGCCTACCTCGTCCCGGTGCCGGGACGCGACTTCGGGGAGGTCCGCGACGAGATGGGGTTGTCGGACTCCGCCCTCTCCAAGCACCTCAAGGCGCTGACCAGCAAGGGGTACACGCGGCTCGAGCGCGGCGCCCGCGAGGGACGCCAGGTGACGACCATCGTCCTCACCGCCGCCGGCCGCGAGGCGCTGTGCGGGCACGTCGCGGAGCTGCAGCGGATGGCTCGGGTCGTCGGCGCCGACCGCCGCACGGGGTTACGCACGCGCTGACCAGGGGCCGGCCGGGCCGACCGACCCCACTCATTGCGGATCACCCACCCGATCGGGCCCGTTCCGGGGGCTTCGAGGTGGGAGATCCGCAAGAAGTCGGGCGGGACGGGGTCGGGGGTCAGGCGGCGGGGACGACGAGGGCGGTCGCGACGGCCGCGACCCCCTCACCGCGACCGGTGAGCCCGAGCCCGTCGGTCGTCGTCCCGCTCACCGAGACCGGCGCCCCGGCCGCCGCCGAGAGCACCGCCTCGGCCTCGGCGCGACGGGTGCCGATCTTCGGCCGGTTGCCGACGACCTGGACCGCGACGTTCCCGACCTCGAAGCCGGCCTCGCGCACGAGCCGCGCGGCCTCGGCGAGCAGCGCGGATCCCGAGGCGCCGGCGAGCTCGGGCCGGCCGGTGCCGAAGTGCGCGCCGAGGTCGCCGATCCCCGCCGCCGAGAAGAGGGCGTCGCAGGCGGCGTGGGCGGCGACGTCGGCGTCGGAGTGGCCGTCCAGGCCGCGCTCCCCCGGCCAGAGCAGCCCCGCGACCCAGAGCTCGCGGTCGGAGCCGTCCGGGGCGAGGGCGTGCACGTCGACGCCGACACCGACGCGGGGCAGGGGGTTCATGGCGACGATGCTAGGGGCCGCCCGGTGGCCGGCGAGCCGCTCGACCGGCTCGACCCGCCCGAGCCGCTCGACCCGCTCAGCCGTCGGCCACGAACCGCACGGCGTGGGCGAGGTCGTCGACGGTCGTCACCTTGAAGGCCCGCAGGTCGCCGTCGACGACGAGCACCTCGTGGCCGAGCGCCTCGACGAGCGCGGCGTCGTCGGGGGCCGCCGCCCCGCCCGCGTGCGCCGCCGCGAGGACGTCCCGCCGGAAGCCCTGGGGGGTCTGCACGGCCCGCAACCCGTCCCGCGCCGGCGTGCCGGTGACGACGCCCCGGGCGTCGACCCCCTTGACCGTGTCGACGACCGGCACCCCCGGCACCACCCCCGCGTGGCCGGCACGCACGGCCGCCACGACACGCTCGAACACGGCCAGCGGCGCGAGGCAGCGCGCGGCGTCGTGGACGAGGACGACGTCGCAGCCGGGGTCGAGGGCGGCCAGCCCGGCCGCGACCGAGTCGGTGCGCTCGGCGCCGCCGGCCACGACGCGGGTGCCGGGTGGCAGCGTGACGCCCGACCACGCGGCCGCCGCGGGGTCGGCCAGCGAGGCCGGGGCGACGACGACCACCGAGCCGAGGCCGGGGAGCTGCGCGACGGTGTCGAGGGCCCAGCCGAGGAGTGGCCGGCCGGCCAGCGGCACGAAGGCCTTGGGCAGGCCGGCCCCGAGCCGGGACCCGGACCCGGCCGCGACGACGACGACGCCCACACCGCGTGCTGCGGTGTGGGCGTCGTCGGTCACGTCGGTGCGGCCGTCGGGGCGACCGGGGCGGTCAGGACGCGAGGACCTCGTCGAGGATGGTCTCGGCCTTCTCCTCGTCGGTCTTCTCGGCGAGCGCGAGCTCGGAGACGAGGATCTGGCGGGCCTTGGCGAGCATCCGCTTCTCCCCCGCGGAGAGGCCGCGGTCCTTGTCGCGGCGCCAGAGGTCGCGGACGACCTCGGCCACCTTGATGACGTCGCCGGAGGCGAGCTTCTCGAGGTTGGCCTTGAAGCGGCGGGACCAGTTGGTGGGCTCCTCGGCGTACGGGGTGCGGAGGACCTCGAAGACCTTGTCCAGACCGGCCTTGTCGACGACGTCACGGACGCCGACGAGGTCGCAGTTCTCGGCAGGAACCTCGATGACGAGGTCACCCTGCGCGACCTTCAGCTTGAGGTAGAGCTTCTCCTCTCCGCGGATCGTGCGGGTGTTGATCTCCTCGATGCGCGCGGCCCCGTGGTGGGGGTACACGACCGTTTCGCCGACCTTGAAAACCATGTGTTGTTGTCCCCTTTCGCGAGGACAAGAGTACCACGACACGCCGATGTGACCCAATGGGAGCGCACGACGTTTGTGCAGGTCAGAGGCCTGCGACCACCATCCACACCCCGAATTCGGGGCTTGACAGAATCGCCCGTGGCGTGCTTCGCGCGCGACGCGGGCGCGGACCGGAACGGCGTCGCCGCGGCCGCCGTCGGCCCCCGGCGCGCCCTCGGTCCCGACGCCCGGGAGGGAGGTCCCGGAAGCCCCCACGGGGACCCCGCTATCCTTGCCGCGTGACGACCCGCGCCGCCTCCGCCCTCCGGCTCGCCGGACTCGCCGCCGCAACCCTCCTGGCCTCCGGCTGCGCCGTGTTCTCCCCCGTCCAGACGATGGACGCCTACGTCCCCGCCGACGGCGTCGACCTGACGATCCCCGGGCTCGACCTGCGCAACGTCGCCATCGTCGCCGACGCCAAGGGCTCCCCGGGGACGGTCATCGGGCAGGCGGTGAACAACGGCGCCGACGCCGTCGAGGTCACCTTCGGCGTCGAGGGCGGGCAGGGCAGCGCGAAGACGTCCGTGCCGGCCTTCTCCGGCGGCTCGCTGACCACCGGCACCAAGGTCGAGCTCTCGGACGTCCCGGTGGCCCCGGGCTCGATGGTCCGTCTCGTCGTCTCGACCCCGCAGGCCGGCCAGAACGTCGTCCTCGTGCCGGTCCTCGCGCCCGAGCGCTACTACGAGGGCCTCGCGCCCTCCCCCTCGCCCTCGGCGAGCTGAACGGACCCGGCCGCCGCCCCCGCGCGGGCCGCGACTCCCTCAGGCCTCGAACTTGTAGCCGAGCCCGCGCACGGTGACGATGTGCCGCGGTGCGCCCGGGTCTGCCTCGACCTTGGCCCGCAGCCGCTTGACGTGCACGTCGAGGGTCTTGGTGTCGCCGACGTAGTCGCTGCCCCACACCCGGTCGATGAGCTGGCCGCGGGTCAGGACCCGCCCGGTGTTGCGCAGCAGCATCTCGAGCAGCTCGAACTCCTTGAGCGGGAACGAGCGAGGCTCACCACGGACCGTGACGACGTGGCGCTCGACGTCCATCCGCACCGGCCCGGCCTCGAGGGTCGTCGGCAGCAGCTCCTCGGGCTCGGCGCCGCGGCGCAGCACCGCCTTGATCCGCGCCAGCAGCTCACGCGAGGAGTAGGGCTTGGTCACGTAGTCGTCCGCCCCCAGCTCGAGCCCGACGACCTTGTCGATCTCGCTGTCCTTCGCGGTGAGCATGATGACCGGCACGTTCGAGCGCTGGCGCAGAGCGCGGCACACGTCGACGCCCGACAGGCCGGGGAGCATGAGGTCGAGGAGGACGAGGTCGGCGCCCGCCTGGTCGAACTCGCCGAGCGCGTCGTGCCCGTTGTCGGCCACCGACACCTCGTACCCCTCCTTGCTCAGCAGGTACGACAGCGGGTCCGAGAACGAGACCTCGTCCTCGACGATCAGGATGCGCGTCATGCGGTGCTCTCTCCTCCGGATGCGGCGGCCACGCCGGGCAGTGGCTCGGCCGTGGGGTCCTCGGCGTCGACCTGGGTGGCCGCCACCGGCAGTCTCATGGTGAACGTCGAGCCCCGCCCCTCCTGGCTCCACACGGTGACCTCGCCGCCGTGGTTCGCGCAGACGTGCTTGACGATGGCCAGGCCGAGCCCCGTGCCCCCCGTGGCCCGCGAGCGGGCGGCGTCGACGCGGTAGAACCGCTCGAAGATGCGCTCCTGCTCGGCGGCCGGGATCCCCTGGCCCTGGTCGGTGACCGCGATCTCGACGGTCTCGCCGACCTGGCGCGCGCCGATGCCGACCCGGGTGCGGGGGTCGCTGTAGTTGACGGCGTTGGTCAGCAGGTTGGCGACCGCGGTGACGAGCAGCTCACGGTCGCCGAAGACCCGCAGCCCGCGCTCGGTGGCCAGGCCCAGCTCGATGTCCCTGGCCTCGGCGGCCACCCGCACCCGGTCGACCGCCTCGACGACGACCGCGCCGATGTCGACGAGCACCGGCTCGTGGAGGGTGTCGGCGACCTGGAGGCGGGAGAGGTCGACGATCTCCTGGACGAGACGGGAGAGCCGGGTCGCCTCGACCCGGATGCGCTCGGCGAAGCGGGCGACCGCCTCCGGGTCGTCCTTGGCGTCGAGCACCGCCTCGGCGAGGAGCGAGATGCCACCGACCGGGGTCTTCAGCTCGTGGCTGACGTTGGCCACGAAGTCGCGCCGGACCTCCTCGACGCGCCGGGCGTGCGTGTGGTCCTCGGCGAGGAGCAGGACGTGCTGCACCCCGAGCGGCGCGACCCGCACGCGCATCACGACGCTGCCGTCCGGGTTCGGGCCGCGGGCGAGGTCGAGCTCGGCCTCGCGGATGACGCCGTCGCGCCGCACCTGCCGGGCGAGGTGGCGCAGCTCGTGGTGGACCAGCTCGCCGTGCCGGACCATCCCGTAGGTGACGGCCGGCGCCGACGCCTTGACGACGGCGTCCGAGCCGTCGACGACGATGGCGATCGAGCGGAGCACCGACAGCACGTCGCCGACGCCGCGGGCCAGCGGGGGCTCCTCGAGGGGCGGCGCGTCGGCGAGGGAACGCTCGGACCACCGCGCGGCGAGCACGGCGACGGCCCCGACGACGAGGCCACCGGCCCCGCCGAGGCTCGCGGCGATCGTCGCATCCACAGTCGTCAGGGTACGGCGGCGCGGTCGCCGCTCCGTGCCACCGAGGGCCCCGCCCGGCACACGGACGCCCGAAGTTCACCTCTCCGGCGTCTGCGGTTCACTCCCGGCTGCCATGGTTCCGGCGACGACGCGGGCCGGCGGCCGGCGTCGCGCGCCCGCAGCACCCCACCCGGAGGACGACCCACCCGTGATGCGCAAGGCCTACCACGAGGAGCTCGACCGGATCGCCGAGAGCCTCGTCGAGATGACCCACCTCGCGGCGTCGGCGATGAGCCGCGCGACGACCGCCCTCCTCGACGCGGACGTCAGCCTCGCCGACTCGGTCATCGCCGCCGACGCCGAGATCGACGCGATGCG
This sequence comes from Phycicoccus sp., assembly GCF_035325325.1. Classification (NCBI taxonomy): domain Bacteria; kingdom Bacillati; phylum Actinomycetota; class Actinomycetes; order Micrococcales; family Intrasporangiaceae; genus Phycicoccus; species Phycicoccus sp. The sequence continues at coordinate 53,713 of NZ_DAOLAC010000025.1, forward strand.
CGAGCAGGTCGACCTGCTCTCCTTCGACCTCATCGCGCTCCAGCAGCCGGTGGCCACCGACCTGCGGGTCGTCGTCACGAGCATGCGGATGAGCAGCGACATCGAGCGGATGGGGGACCTCGCCCGGCACGTCGCGAAGGTGGCCCGGCTGCGCTACCCGGCCTCGGCCGTGCCGCCCGAGCTGCGCGGGACCTTCCGCGAGATGGGTGCCGTCGCCGAGCTCATCGTCGAGAAGACCGGCTCGGTCATCGCGGCCCGCGACGTCGATGCCGCCCGCGAGATCGCGCGCGAGGACGACGCGATGGACCGGCTGCACCGCACCCTGTTCGAGCACGTCACGGGCGCGGACTGGCCGCACGACACGGAGACCGCCGTGGACGTCACGCTCCTCGGTCGCTACTACGAGCGGTTCGCCGACCACGCCGTCTCGGTGGCCGAGCGGGTCGTCTGGATCGTCACCGGCGAGTGGGGGCACGAGGCGAACGGCGGTCACGACGACGTCGAGGAGATCGCCTCTCCGTCCGGGTCCTGAGCGCGCGGCGGCCTCGGGTCCCCCGGGAGCAGGCGCTCGTCGCCCGCGACGGCAGTACGCTCGCGACGTGGACGAGACCCGTCGGTCGGTGACCGAGGACTACGCCGAGGAGATCGAGGAGCTGCACGACCTCGAGGAGGCCGAGGGCATCGAGGTCGACGTCAAGGTCGGCAAGGCGTGGCAGCACGGCTACCCGTACTCGAAGAAGCTCCCCCGGGAGGACTACGAGCGGACCAAGCGCCGGCTCCAGGTCGAGCTGCTCAAGCTGCAGCTGCACGTCAAGGAGACCGGCGCCAAGGTCCTCGTCATCTGCGAGGGACGCGACGCCGCCGGCAAGGGTGGTGCCATCAAGCGGTTCATGGAGCACCTCAACCCCCGCGGCGCACGGGTCGTCGCCCTCGAGAAGCCGACCGAGGTCGAGCGCACCCAGTGGTACTTCCAGCGGTACGTCGAGCACCTGCCGAGCGGCGGCGAGATCGTCTTCATGGACCGCTCCTGGTACAACCGCGCCGGGGTCGAGCGGGTCATGGGCTACTGCACCCCGACGCAGTACCTCGAGTTCATGCGCGAGTGCCCCGAGCTCGAGCGGATGCTCGTCAACTCCGGCATCCACCTCGTCAAGCTGTGGTTCTCGGTGAGCCGGGAGGAGCAGGCCGCCCGGTTCGCGTCGCGCCAGAACGACCCGGTGCGCCAGTGGAAGCTGTCGCCCACCGACCTCGCGAGCCTCGACAAGTGGGACGCCTACACCGAGGCCAAGGAGGCGATGTTCTTCTACACCGACACCGGTGACGCCCCGTGGACCGTCGTCAAGAGCAACGACAAGAAGCGGGCCCGGCTCGAGGCGATGCGCGTGCTGCTCAGCGGGCTCGAGTACCGCAGCAAGGACCTCGAGGTCGTCGGGCGACCGGACCCCCTCATCGTCGGACCGGCGTCCCGCATCTTCGAGCAGGGCGAGCACACCGACCGGGTGCTGCCCCGACTCTGAGCCCGGTGCGCCGGAACGGGTTCCGCCCGAGCGCCGAAGGGGTGAGGATGTGGGCGTGACGCGCGACGAGGGGGACGGCTTCGCCGAGTTCGTCGCCGCGCGGTGGCCCGAGCTGGAGGCCGTCGCGCTCGTCGCGCTGCTCGACGCCGAGCGGGCGCGCGAGGTGACCACGGCGGCGCTGGCGGCCCTGCGGGGGCGGTGGAGCGGGGTCGTGGAGGAGGGCGCCCCGACCCCGGCGGCCCGGCGCGAGCTGGTCGGCCGCCTGGTCGAGGCGCCCCCCGGCCCGGCCGACCCGGGGCTGCGGGCGGCGGTGCGCGACCCCGCCGACGCCGTCCCGGGCGCCCTCCTCGACGCCCTGGCCGCCGAGTCGCCCCGGGTGCGGACGGTCCTCGCCGCCGAGACGGCGTGGGAGCTCGCCCCCGGCGCCGCCGACGCCCTGCTGCCCCGCCGCCCCGACCCCCGCGCCGAGCTGGTCGAGGCGCGCGCCCGGCTCGTCGCCGCCCACCGCGCGGCCCGGGCCGCCGACGGGCTCGC